>NZ_DIGW01000016.1:0-233945 GCF_002419845.1 Clostridium sp. UBA5712
ATTATTTTCCTCCTACTCGATTGGAATAATGAATTTTTTAGCTATTTAAAAAAGTTTACTGAAGCTGATATGGGACAATTTTTATTAAGCTCTAAAATTATATAAGAAAACCAAGGTTCTTTTCTTTTGCTAGTAGAAGATCCAGGATTTAAATACATTGTTTTTCCTTTAGTAAAAATACAAGGTTTATGGCTATGACCATATATTATTATATCAAGCTTATCCTTCTTAAAAGTATCAACCACATTATCTATAGTTTGCTTTTTAGTACCATCCCCGTGACAAATACCAATTTTATAACCTTCTAAAGTTAATATGTGTTTTTCAGGAACTAAACTTCTTAAATTAGATTTGTCATTATTTCCATAAACACCTATAAATTTTGATTTTTCCTTAATCATAGATATTACTTCAGGGGAGGTATAATCTCCTGCATGAATTATTAAATCTACATCTTTTAACTTATCATCTAGTATATGTTTTAGTCTTGAATAATGTTTATTCATGTGAGTATCAGAAATAATTCCGATTTTCAATTTAAGCTTCACCTCCACTTAAAAAATATATATACATTATTAGTATAAGCATAAAATTTTATTTGTGTAGTTTATATTTAAACAGTTAATTGAAACTTTTCTTAAAAAAGTAACACAAGTTAAAAATACTGATAAAATTAAAATGTTACTTAAAAAGTTAATGTAATCAATAATTATTATTCATTAAATAGTAGAAAAAACTCTTATATTCGGGTATACTATAATTAAGATAAATTTATTATAAACATTGCATTATTGTAATAAAGTATGGCTTAATTATATTTAATTTATGTATATAGTTAAGCAGGAACAACATAATAATATTTACTTAATTTCAAAATGTCATAGGAGTGATAAAATGAAAGATAGTATAATGAATATTATTAAAGACAAGACTTTAACTTATGAAATGAAAGTTTTAAATTTAGCTAGGGAGTCAGAAAATAGTTTAGATGTATTAAATAAATCTGACAAAACAAAAATGTACGAAAATGCAGGTGTTATATGTGACCTTAATGAAGGTAACGCACCCTATAGACCTAGATACATTGTACCTGACTATGAAAAGTTTATGAAAAATGGAAGTAAGTTTTTAAGCCTAACTCCTGCAGAGGATATATGGGATGCAGTAAATAATTTACTTATTCTATATAAACATGTACCATCAGTTACATCTTTCCCAGTATATGTAGGTAATATTGATACCCTTTTAGATCCATATATAGAAGATGAGGAAGAAGCATATAAAGCAATTAAATTTTTCTTAAAGCATATAGACAGAACAATAACTGATTCATTCTGTCATGCTAATATTGGACCTAAGGATACTAAAGCAGGAAGAATAATTTTAGAAGTAGAGAGAGAACTTCAAAATGCTACTCCTAATATAACCTTAAAATACTCAAAGGAAACTAGTGAAGAATTTGCAGTTGAAGCAATAAAAACAGCTCTTACCTGTGCTAAGCCAAGCTTTGCTAACCATGAAATGTTTAGCTCAGAATTAGGAGAAAAGTATGGAATAGTAAGTTGCTATAATGGACTTAATCTTGGCGGTGGAAGTTATACATTAGTTAGAATGTTACTTTCAAAACTAGCTAAGATGTCGTATAATGAAGAACACTTTTTAAACACTGTATTACCAGATGCTGTAGAATCAATGCTTGATTATATAGATAATAGAGTTAAATTCATAGTAGAAGAAAGTAATTTCTTTGAGTCAAGTTTCCTTGTAAGAGAAGGTTTATTATCAAGAGATAGATTTACTGCTATGTTTGGATTAGTTGGTCTTGCAGAATGTGTAAATACGCTTCTAGGAGCAACAGATGAAAAGGATAGATTTGGATATGGTGAAAGAGCTAACAAGCTAGGTGAAACTATTATAAATAAAATGTATACTATGGTTAATGCCCATGAAAATAAATATTGTGAAGTTACAGATAATCATTATCTACTTCATTCTCAAGTTGGAATTGATTCTGATACTGAAACAAGTCCAGGATGTAGAATTCCAATAGGAGAAGAGCCATCATTACCAGAACACTTGATTCAAAGTGCAGTATTCCACAAATACTTCCCATCTGGAATTGGTGATATATTTAAATTTGATGAAATGGCTAAGAAGAATCCAAAGTCAATTTTAGATATAATCAAAGGTGCCTTTGCACTAAATATGAGATATTTCTCCCTATACTGTGATGATTGTGACGTTATAAGAATTACAGGATATCTTGTTAAGCGTTCTGATATTGAAGCTTTAGATAGGGGAGAGCAAGTACTTCAAGATACAGTAGCCCTTGGATATGGAGCAGTTAAAAACTCCAAGATACTTGAAAGAAAATTAAGAAGTTCTGATAAATAGAATTCTTATCATTAGAGTTGGTAGTCATAGGATAAAAAGGATTTTTATAATAAAGGCCGCTTCGATACAATTGTAGCAAAAGCTTATAGTATTGGAGCGGTTCTATATTATCAGGAAAAGAAAATATATGAGAACTGGGGGAAGAAGTATGAATGATAAGCAAGAAACTATAGGCTATGTTAATAAAATAATACCTTTTAGTAATGTAGATGGAGAAGGCAATAGAATGGCCATATTTCTTCAAGGATGTAATTATAACTGTCTTTATTGTCATAATCCAGAAACTATAAATAGATGTATCAATTGTGGCGAATGTGTGCCTGCCTGTGAATATGGAGCCCTATCAATGGTAGATGGTAAGGTAGAGTATGATATTGATAAATGCGTTAATTGTGATGCTTGTGTTGATACTTGTAGGAAAAACAGTAGCCCTAAGATAACAAAAATAACTGCCTCAGAACTAATGAAAAAAATTGAAAAGGTAAAGCTATTTATTTCAGGAATAACGGTTTCAGGAGGCGAATGTACTCTTCAAAGAGATTTTCTAAAGGAGCTATTTACAAAAGTAAAGAGTCTTGGTTTAACAACTTTTATAGACACTAATGGTTCCACTCCTATATATAAGGATAAAGAACTTTTAGAAGTAACAGATAAAACTATGATAGATTTAAAAGCTTTTTCTCCAGAAGAAAATAGGATGCTTACAGGCCTCACTAATGAAACGGTAATAAAAAACATAAGAGAGCTAGGAAAACTTGATAAAATATATGAAATTAGAACAGTAGTAGTACCAGAAGTTCTTAATAATAATTATACTGTAGACATGGGAAGTAAGCTGTTAGCTGAAATTAATCCTAATATTCAATATAAGCTAATTAAATATAGACCTATGGGAGTAAGAAAGGAATTACTTGAGACTACAGTACCTACTAATGATTATATGAAGGAATTAGAATCATTAGCTAGAGCTAATGGATGCATAAACACCATAATAGTTTAAAGAATGGAAATTTAAAAAGTAATCTATATAAAAGGGGAAAGCTACAATTCAACAATTTTGAATTGTAGCTTTTAAAGTATTTAATAATTTACTTTAGGGACATATTTATATTTAAGAAAGTATTTCAGCAATGTTAACAGCGTGGTCACCCACTCTTTCAAGGTTACTAATAAGATCTAAGAATATAGTACCTACAATTGCATCACATGAACCATTATTTAATCTTTTGATATGTGATATCTTTAAATCTTTTTCTAAAGTATCTATTTTTTCTTCTAAGGTCCTTACATCCAAAGCCTTTTTATCACTATAGTCAGAGAAACATTCTATGCTATGCTCCAAAGCTTCTATGCAAATATTCACCATTACTTTAAGTTCTTCAATGGCATCTTTAGAAAACTTAACATTCTTAGAAAGTTTATCTTTAGCCAGGTCAGCAATGTTTTCAGCATGATCTCCGATACGTTCTATATCATTAACTACATGGAAATATGAAGCTATAGTAGTTCTTTGCTCATCTCCAATATCAGAATTGGATAGTTTAACTAGATATCTAGTTATATCTGTTTCTAATAGATTTATTAAAGCTTCATTCTTATATACTTTGTTAATTGAATCTTCATTATTATCAGTAAAGCCCATTAAGGCTGTTTCTATATTTTCCTTAGCTAAAGTACCCATTCTAATAATCTCATTAGTAACTTGACCAAAGGCTATAGTTGGAGTTTCTAAGAGTCTGTCATCTATATACTTAACTCCATCAACTTCTTTTTCATCTTCTCCTGGAAGTATGAAATTAACTAAAGTTACTAAGTATTTTGTAAATGGTAATATTAATATAGTGTTAACTACATTAAACATTGTATGGGCATTAGCAATTTGTTTTGCCACAACTCCTCCAGTTACACCAGGGGTAAGAGTTGTTACTGTAGTTAATAGTAATTTAGAAACTGGAGGAATTAGGAATATTATACTACCTATTACATTAAAGAATAAGTGAATTAATGCCGCCTTTTTAGCAGTCTTGCTAGTTCCTAAACAGGATATTAGAGCAGTAACACAAGTACCAATATTAGTTCCATATAACATTGGTATAGCTACATCAATTGGAAGACTTCCAACAGAAGCTAAAGCAACTAAAATTCCAGTAACTGCAGAGGAACTTTGAATTATAGCAGTCATTCCTATTCCTAATAAAAGGCTTAAGAATACATGTCCTTTTAGACTTAAAATAAGTTTTGTGAATACTGGTGACTCTCTAAGAGGAGACATAGCGTCAGACATTAAAATAAGACCTAAAAATAAAATACCAAATCCTAGAATTATATGACCTAATTCTTTAGGATTTTTCTTTTTGGTAAATAGCACCAAAAAGGCCCCTATTGCAATAAATACAGGAATTATAGCATCAAAATCAAAGGTAATTAATTGAGCTGTTATAGTTGTTCCAATATTAGCACCCATGATTACATAGGCCGCTTGAGATAAATTCATAATACCTGCATTAACAAATCCAACTACCATAACAGTTACAGCACTACTGCTTTGAATTATAGCAGTAACTATAGCACCTGTTGCTACACCCTTAAGTGGATTAGAGGTAATTTTATCAAAGATCCCCTTTAACTTTTCGCCAGCAAGGTTTTCAAGACCATCTCCCATGATTTTCATACCAAATAGGAATACTCCAAGACCTCCTAAAAGGTTAATAATTAAAAACAATGATTCCATAGTGTTAAACCTCCAATAAATAATATGTATTCAAATAATATTCATTCTAAAGACACAATTAAAGATACAATAATTTTAACTTAATAGTAACACAAAAACCTTTTATTTAACAAAGAGTAGAAAGTTTTAACAATAGATAAAGAAAAATTAACATGAATTTAACAAAGGACAAAGGTCTAAAAGACTTCATTAACTTATTTTGTGTATTTTAGTGAAAAATAATGTATATAATATAGAAGGAATGTTTAAAGAAGCATAGAATTATATAATATAAGAAAGGAAGTGGGCTTATGGAATTTAAAGAAATAATAAAAAGAGTTAAGAAGACTGAATATTTAGGATATTTTGATGTCATCGAACATAGAGAGTGCATTAAAAATCTAGTTATTTTTGAAAGTGAAGCTGATAACCTTGAAAAAGATATTCCTGAACCATGGTTTGTTAGGAAAAAGGAGTTTGATCGTGCAAAGGATGATTCACCAACCTTAATTAAAATAAATATATATAATAGAGTGGCAGACGCCATAAATGACATGGTTATGTATGATAATATAAATGAAAGTGATATAGAGCTGCTAAAGGAGTATCCAGACATTACAAAGCGAATTATGGAAAGAAAGTATGAAGATTTAGATAAAAGTATTAGTAAAATTAAAGAAGATAAAAAGGGTAAGTTAATTCCAATAATGAATAAAGCAAAAGCTTGCCTCGAAGAAATTGGAAGAAGACTTAATTAATCATATAAAAATTCTAAAGGATATTTTAGAAGAAAGAAAGCTGAGAATTTAATTCTTGGCTTTTTTTATGTTCGCAATTATAATTTATAAAAAAAATTTAGGGATAAAATTCCAGTATGCTCAATATACTGGAATTTTATTTCTATAATATGTGAATATAAGTTATAAATGTACAAGCTATAATAAGTATAAAAAATGAGCAAAGGAGGATTAATGTAAAAATGAACAATATTCTTATTGAGTGTGAATAACATATTTTATCGTGGGAGGTTCTAATATAAAACCTTGGATACAAAATTGGAATTGGAATAAAGTGATATGTATGATTAGTTTCCAGGAATTTTAGACAGGGGACCTAGTGTGGAAGATTGTAGAGCTATAAATAGATTATTTTAATAAAGTGAATGGAGAAAACTAAAATAAAAAAAATAATAAAATATTTTAGTATAACAATAGTATTAGTAATTACGGTGTTTTGTTTTAATGCTTATAGTAAGATTAAGGATTCAGAATGGAATTTAGGTGCAAATAGTCTAGTAGTTTCAAATAATACAACAGGGGTAATTAATGACGATATTAAATATGACATTATAGACTCACATATAAGTTTAACTAAGAAATACAATAGTATAAATGAATTAAAAAAAGATTCAACTATAATCGTAGAAGGGATTGTTAAAAATACAACTTCACCCATGATAGAAGATATACCTTATACAGTTTCAAAGGTAGAAATAGTAGAAATTTTTAAAAATGATGGCACATTAGAAAAAGGGAAAAATATATGCGTTATAGAAACAGGAGGAATTTTCTCACCAGAAGTCTTATTAAATGAACATAAGAAGAAGTTTTCAAATGAAGCCATTTCATTAAAAGATATGAAACCAACCAAGATCATAACAGATGGGATTGCACCTATGGATATAAAAGAGCATGTAATAATATTTGCTTTACAAACACCACCATTAGATGGTAAGCCATGTTATGCACCAGTAGGTGAATATCAGGGAAAATACAAGCTAGAAGACTCTAAATGGAAGCAACAAATACCAAAAGAATTTGAAGGTGAATATAAAGATAAGATAAAATCTAAAGATGAGATTGTTGATATGTTAAGATAAATTAGAGGTGTATGTATAAGTTTGGTTTAAATGTACATTTAGCACACAAACCATGCCACTGAAGGATGTAAAAATCAATAGTAATATAATATTTTAATAAATTTCATTGGAAAAACTATTCTAACAAAGTTTCCAACGAAAAATATAGAAAATATCAATATTACATGAGAATAAATAATAAAATAAATCTTCTGAAAATCTCTGAAACACTTGAAATTCAACACTTTACATTATATAATAAGATTGAACAAAATAAGAGTGACAGTTCGTAAGCCTCCTGTCTTTAAATAAAACTACGGCATTGAAATCTTTTAATTAGCTCATCATAAAAAGGTAGAGCTTTATTTATGTACAAGGATTACAAGGCTGTCATTTGGATGACGGCCTTTATTTTTTCTATAAGATATATAAATATATATTATAGGAGTATATATTTTAATCACCAATAAATATGGGGTGGTATTTTTTAGATAAAGAAAATGCTGAGTTAAAGATAGGTGCAGAGCTAGTGAGGTGACATAGCTAGACTCATTATTTTATTAGTAGGTTTGTATGGAGTTAAATAGGGCAATATATGAATCTAGTAAGGCTAAGAGCTTACACTATTAAAAAATGAGGAGGGTATTATATTTATGAATACTAGCAACAATACTAAAAAATTATTAAAGATGGCTCTAATTATAGCTACTTATGTAGCGGTTACTGCTGTTATTGCACCCTTTGCCTTTGGAAATATTCAATTTAGATTATCAGAGGTAATGGTACTTTTGGCATTTATAGACCCACTATATATTCCAGCCTTAACTATAGGATGTGCCATTTCAAATTTTCTACTAAGTCCTATGGCAATAGTAGATATGATATTTGGAAGCTTAGCTAGTTTAATAGCTGTAGTTTTAATTTGGCAAACTAAGAAGGCTTTAACTAAAAAAGAAGGCTATAATAAAACACTTGTACTATTTATAGCATCTTTATGGGCAACTATATCAAATGCTTTAATTATAGGAGCTGAGCTTTACTACATGATAAATTTACCATTTTGGCTTTCTGTATTACAAGTTGCCATAGGAGAATTTGTAGTAGTTTCAATTATAGGAGTTTTAGTATTTAAATTTATTATTAAAAATGAGAATTTAAGTGATATATTAAAGATTAACTAGGATAACCTATAATCGGATAATTATTAAAATTTTGAGAACCATATATTATTATAATGATGAAAAAACCTAAGTATGTCTATGCTTAGGTTTCTTTATGTGAAGTAAAGTTTTTTTGAAACGTAAGGATTTTGTAACCAAATATTAAATTTGTTGTATTAGAATGATTAAGGAAGATAAATATTAGACAGAAGAGGAAGATAACATGAAGAAAAGAAGTTTTCAAATTATTACAATTATAGGAATAATATTAGTAGTAATGATAGCAGCAATAGGTATGCATACCTTTATAGAGAATAAAAAGGTCCAGATGAATGAAAAACAAAGAGTACTATTAGGGAGAAAGCACTTGAAAGATTTAGAACAGGCTGATTTAAGTGTAATCCAGGATAAGATAGAGAAACATCATACCCCTGAAGTTGTGGTAGAGGATAAAGATGTTGATTTTTATAAGTTCTATGAGAATACAGTGTTTATGGGAGATTCTATCACAGAAGGTCTTATGGAGATGGAACTAGTAAATCAATATAATGTAATAAGTAATAAGGGAGATACTGTAGTTAAAGGTAAAGAAAACATAGATAAAGTTGTATCTTTACAGCCCAAGAATGTAGTACTTTTATATGGAATGAATGATGTAATAGAATTTGATGGAGGTGGACCTGGGGGTCCAGATAAGTTTAAGGCTCATTACATAGAATTTATAAATGATATTAAGACAAAATTACCTAATACTAATATATATATACAAGCACCTCTACCAGTTATGGATAGGGCTATAGAAACTAATGGAAGGCTTACTAATACTAATTTAGATGAGTTTAGAAAATTAGCTTATGAAGTAAGTGAAGAAACAGCAGTTAATTATTTAAATATTGATGTATTGGTAAGGGATAAAGGTGAGCTCTATGAGCAAGATGGAATACACTTAAAATATGATTTTTATTTAAAATGGTTATCTTATTTACACCAAGGAATTACATCAAATAATTAGGAGATAAATATGAAAAAGTATAAAAATTATTATTATATATTGATAGCAACAGTATTAATTACATTTATAGCCCTGTACCAAGTTCTTAAAGTTAAAGATGCAGATATGGATAGCTTAAGAAAGAATCTTTCACAGGTTATAGATGATGAACAGATGGATATAGGTGATAGTTCAAAGCTAAGAAAGTTATATTACATAAGTAAAAATGAAGTAGAAGATTTTATTTTATACGCACCTAAGAGTAATATGGATGCTAATGAGGTTCTCGTATTAAAAGGGAAAAGTGAAGAAGTTATACAGCAGTTAAAGGTCAAAGTTGAGGGAAGAATAAAAAAACAGTCCGATAGTTTTAATAGCTATAGGCCTGAGGAATATGACATAATAAGTAATCGTGTATTAGATATAAAAGGAAAGTACTTAATATTGATCATTTCAAAAGATTCGGCAACCATAGAAGCAACAATAAATAAAGAATTTAAGTAGTAAGTATATTTTAATTGGAGTGATTAATTTGGTTTTTAGTAGTTTGATATTTTTATTTATGTTTTTACCAATTACCTTAATAATTTATTATATATGTCCTAGGAAATTTAAAAATTTAGTAATTCTTATTATGAGTTTGATTTTTTACGCTTGGGGAGAACCTATATATATCTTCTTAATGATAGGATCCATATTAATTGATTATATAGGTGGCCTTATGATAGAGGCAAATAAGGAAGATAGTGAAAAAAGAACAGCAATATTTATTACTGTAATTGTGCTAAATTTAAGTTTTTTATTCTTCTTTAAGTATTATGGGTTTTTAATTGATAATATCAATGGAATTTTTGGTATTAATCTTCAAATAAGGAATTTACCCTTACCACTGGGAATATCTTTTTACACATTCCAGCTCATATCCTATGTAGCAGATGTATATATGGGAAAGGTGGTTGCACAAAGAAACATTATAAATTTTGGGGCATACATTACTATGTTTCCGCAACTAGTAGCTGGACCAATTGTCCAATATAATGATATAGAAGATCAACTTAATAACAGAAGTGAGTCTATAGATAAATTTGGAGAAGGGGTAGAAAGATTTATTGGAGGTATGGGAAAAAAGGTTCTTATTGCTAACAATATAGGCATGATTTGGACTTCTATTAAGGGGCTTCCTATTGAAGAATTATCTATATTAACAGCTTGGATAGGTATAATTGCCTTTACACTACAAATATATTTTGATTTTAGTGGTTACTCTGATATGGCAATAGGTCTTGGAAAGATGTTTGGATTTGAATTTTTAGAGAACTTTAATCATCCCTATATGTCTAAGAGTATCAGTGAGTTTTGGAGAAGATGGCACATATCCTTAGGTTCATGGTTTAGGGATTATATATATATTCCTTTAGGAGGAAATAGAAGAGGGAAGGCTGTGCAATTTAGAAATTTACTTATAGTATGGTTTGCCACAGGACTATGGCATGGAGCTAGTTGGAATTTTGTAATTTGGGGCCTGTATTTTGGAGTATTCATATTCCTTGAAAAATTATTTTTAGGAAAAATTCTTAATAAAGTCCCTGATGCTATTACTCATATATATACTGTAGTTTTAGTAATTATAAGCTGGGTATTCTTTGATACATCAAAGGTTAAAGATGCACTAAATTACATAAAGCTTATGTTTGGAATGGGAAAAAATATTTTTATGGATAATATGGCTAAATATACTTTGAAAACAAATCTAATACTTATAGTAATAGCAATTATTTGCTCTACGCCGTTGATTAAAAATTTAATTGCATATATAAAAAAGAAGTATAAGTTAAAGGGCGTATATATAGTTATAGCTATGAATATGTTAGTTTTAATTTTATCTATAGTTTATTTAGTTAGTGAAAGTTATAATCCTTTCCTATATTTTAGATTTTAAAGAAAGCAGAGTGAGAGAAATGTATAAAAGTAACAAGGTAAATAGAAGGCTAATGGTAGTAGTATTTCTCTTATTTATAGCTATAATGTCTGTAAGTAATATATTAAGAAGAGAAAAAGCATTTTCAGAAGAAGAAAATAGAAATCTAGCTAGTAGACCAGAGTTTTCTTTAGGAGCACTTCTTAGTGGTGACTATATTAAACATTATGAGAGTTATATATCAGACCAATTTCCAGGCAGAGGTTTATTTATAAATGCTAAGGCTAAGGTAGATAAACTAATGGGTAAAAGTGAAAGTAATGATGTATTTATAGGAAAGAATAATCAACTTATAGAAGACTTTGAAGAGAGAGCGAAAGAAGAAACTGACCATAAGGTTTTAGCTGTTAATGAATTTGTAAAGAAACATGAAAATATAAATACAAGCTTTATGCTGATACCAACAGCTACAGAGATTCTAAAGGATAGGCTACCTAAATACGCACCAGTGGATAATCAGTTGGAATATATGAAGTACATAGAAGGAAAGTTAAGTTCTAATGTAAAATATATTAATCCCTATAATGCACTTATAAATAATAAGGATAAGTATCTATACTATAGGACAGACCATCACTGGACTAGCAAAGGGGCTTATCTTGCCTATGTGGAATTTTGTAAGAGTTTGGGGCTAGAGCCTAAAAAAGAGGGAGATTTTCAGGTTGAGTTAGTTGCTAATGATTTTTATGGAAGCTTAACTTCAAAAATAGGAGATAAGAGAGGAAAGCCAGATTGTATAAATGTATACATACCTAAAGAAAATGGAGAAATGGTGGTTAATTATATAACTGAGCAAAAGAGAACTAGTACCCTGTATAGCAGTGAGAATTTAGATAAAAAGGATAAGTATGAAGTTTTTACAGGAGGAAATCATCCACATATTAATATTAAATCTTTAGGAGATCCAAAGAAGAAGCTATTAGTAGTTAAAGATTCCTATGCCAATAGTTTTCTACCTTTTTTAACTTCCCACTATGGAGAGATAGACGTGGTAGATCTTAGGTATTACATGGATAATATGGAAGAGTTAATTGAGTCGAAGGATATAACAGATATATTATTCTTATATAATGTAAATACCTTTAATTCTGACGATTCTATATTAAATCTTAATTAGTAATAACTTAATTAACAATAAATAGGAGCTTAGATATATTAATATCTAGGCTCCTTTATTTAATTAAGATTTTGTATATATTCTAAGTATATTATTGAAGTTTTTTGCTTCCTTTAATTATTCTAGTGATAAAAAAGGCAAGTGTACCAAATACAGCAATTAAAACTATAGGTGTAAATAAAACACTTAAAGAACTTTGAGTTGCTGAACATATTGTCATATAAGAAAAATCAGAAACTAAGATTAATTTTAAAACTATCAGCATAGTTTTTAGATTAGTATATACAAAATTTTGATTTTTTTCTGTGATTTCTACAGGTACATTCCATATATTAGGAAACAGTGTTATGGTTGTAAGTCCTGTATATAAAATTATTGAAATTATAGGCATTATAAGTAGCATACCCTTCCCACTCCAGTTGGTAACAACTCCTTTAGCATTATAATGAGATGGGATAGTATCAGGAAGGGTGCTCCAAATGAATATTAGATAGATTATTGAGCCTAGTAAGATTAATAGAGCTAGAGTTTCAAGGAATTTTTGAAATTTAGTAAAAGGGACTTTCTCTTTCATAGAATATCCTCCAAACATATAAATAATTAATAGATATTAAGCTATAATATAATAATATAACAAATGTTATATTATAACAAATACAAAATTTTTCACCAATAGTTGACATTCTAAAATCATGCACATATAATAATAGATAACAAGTGTTTTGAATAAATAATATAAATTTGAAAATACTAGTTAATAGATGAAAATAAAGACTGTGATGAGAAGAGTAGATATGAGAAGTAGTTAAAGCGAGTTGACGATGGTGGAAGGTCAATATGAAGCTCTTATTGAAGAACATCTCGGAGTTTCTAACCGAAATCTTAGGAAAGTAGACTTAGACGGAAGCTCACCGTTAAAAGAGAAGAGTATCAAGAGAGATCTTTGTACTTGTTGAGTTGATCAATATGATAATTTGGGTGGTACCGCGGAATGTATCCTTTCGTCCCTGTTTTTTAGGGAAGGAAAGGGTTTTTTATTGTCTTAAAATAGAATCATATTACCTCAACAGGCAATAATCAAATTATAAAAGGAGGATTTTATTATGGAAACAGTCTTAGTAAAAAGTCTTTACAGAGAAAGTGAAAAATACGCAGACCAAGATGTTTGTATTTCAGGATGGATTAGAACTTTAAGAAGTTCTAAAGCTTTTGGTTTTATAGAAGTTAATGATGGTAGCTTCTTTAAAAACCTTCAAGTTGTATTCGAGGATAGCCTTGAAAACTTTAAAGAAATAGAAAAGTTAAGTATTAGCTCATCTATAATAGTTGAAGGAAAGCTTGTATTAACTCCAGGAAGTAAGCAACCTTTTGAAATTAAAGCTACAAAAATAGTAATAGAAGGTGAATCAAGTAATGAGTATCCACTTCAAAAGAAGAGACACACCTTTGAATATTTAAGAACTATAGCTCACTTAAGACCTAGAAGTAATGCTTTTTCAGCAGTATTTAGAGTACGTTCTTTAGTTGCATATGCAATTCATAGATTCTTCAATGAAAGAGGATTTGTTTATACTCACACTCCAATAATTACAGGAAGTGACTGTGAAGGTGCAGGGGAAATGTTCAGAGTTACAACTATGGATCTTGAGAACATCCCAATGACTGAGGATAAGAAAATAGATTATAAGAATGACTTCTTTGGTAAGGAAACAAACCTTACAGTTAGTGGTCAGCTTGCAGCAGAAGCTTATGCTCTTGCATTTAGAAATGTTTATACTTTCGGACCAACTTTCAGAGCTGAAAATTCTAACACTGCAAGACATGCGGCAGAGTTCTGGATGGTAGAGCCAGAGATAGCTTTTGCAGACCTTAAGGATGACATGACATTGGCAGAAGATATGATAAAGTATATTATAAACTATGTCCTTGAAAATGCTCCAGAAGAAATGGAATTCTTCAACAGCTTTGTAGATAAGGGATTACTTGAAAGATTAAACCACGTTGCAACTTCTGACTTTGGTCATGTAACTTATACAGAAGCTGTAGAATTATTAAAGAAATCAGATAAAGAGTTCCAGTACCCAGTAGAATGGGGTTGTGACCTTCAAACAGAGCATGAGAGATATCTTACTGAGGAAGTATACAAAAGACCAGTATTCGTTACTGACTATCCAAAGGAAATCAAAGCTTTCTACATGAGAATGAACGATGACAACAAAACTGTAGCAGCTATGGACTTATTAGTTCCTGGTATAGGAGAAATCATCGGAGGAAGCCAAAGAGAAGAAAGATATGATCTTCTTGTAGACAGAATCAACGAATTAGGATTAAACCCAGAGGACTACTGGTGGTACCTAGAATTAAGAAAATTTGGTGGCACAAAACACGCTGGATTTGGTCTAGGCTTCGAAAGAATGATAATGTACGTAACTGGAATGAGCAACATCAGAGACGTAATACCATTCCCAAGAACTACAGGAACTGCAGAATTCTAGGAGAAAATTTAATAGAATAAATATGAGGGTAAAACGAAAGTTTTACCCTCTTTTGTGTTTAAGCATACATCAACTTATTTAATAGCACAGTCTAATTTATAAAAAAATTTTAAATTATAATCTTAACTATGTAAAACTATAACTATATTAATATTTTTATAGGAAACTAGCTTTATATTTAACAATAAAACTATTTAACTATTTGTAGGCGCCATAGGGGTTTCAAGGATTTTATACATATTAAAAGATACTGAAAGCATGTTAAGTTAGAGTTAATTAAAGATTCAAAGGCTTCACCTAAGTTTTATGGAGAATAGATAAAAGTATTTAAATGAATATGTTTATGATAAAATGATAATGATTAATTTAGGACATGATATTATAAAATTTTTTAAAAATGGTAAGATAAATCATATAACATTATAGGTTTTATATAATATAAGGGGTGATTTTTTGAATTTAGATGGAGAAATAGTAGCAAATGAAGTTGCGGATAGAATAATAAAGGATTATGTTAATGCAATAGGTGAATTAGTGGAGAATTTGGAGAAGTTACTATAATAGATTAATATTAAAAAAGAGTATTTCTGGTATAAATGCTCTTTTTTTATGTGTAAAATTCTATCTTAAATTTCTACTTTAAAACTTAATTACAATGGTGGAATTTATTAAAAGTAACCTATACTATTATATAAGTGGTAATTATTTTGAATTTAAGATAAAAATGTCAGAATTGTAAGTTTTCATTCGTTATGTTTAGTAAGAGGACTCTTAAACAGCAAGGAGTGATTAGGTGGAGATTTCATCGGATGAAAATTTTAAAAATAATATGCTAGCACAGCTTTATGATGCCTATGAAAATAAGATGTATGGTATTGCATACTCGATTTTAAATAATGTAGAACAAGCTGAGGATGCAGTTCAAGATGCATTTATAAAGCTAATTCCATATATCTCGACTATTCATGGGGTAGAAAGTTTAAAAACTAAGAGATTGGTTGTATATACAATAAAAAACATATCCATTGATTTATATCGTAGAAATAGGAAAGAAACTCAGTTATTCACTAAAGAGGTAGAGGAAAAAGTGACAAGTGAAAACCAAAAGGGAGTTCCTTCTGTAAAAACAGTAGAAGATAGACATATGATTACACAATTACTTTCTAAATTACCATCAAAATATCGTGAGATAATTCAGTATCGTTGCTTTTATGAACTTAGCTATAGAGAAATATCATCATTACTACACATTAGTGAAGATGTTGCAGCAAAAAGATATGAACGTGCCAAAAAGATGGTAAAAGAAATGATAGGAGATGAATTGTATGGATAATAAACCAGATCTTGATAAATTGATGTATCTTTTAGGGCAAGAAAATGCTGTAGAAGAGTTAAAACGTACTATTGAGCCTCATGAATTTTCTCAAAAATATAAAAATCAAAAAGTTAACATCATTGAAAATCAAGATTTTATTCAAAGGGATAATAATACAGACTCTATTCAGAGTATTAATAAAAAGGGGAAAAAAATTATGAAGAAAAAGATAATAGTACTTATTGCAGCTATTACAGCTACATTAGCAATATCTGCAACAGCCTATGGTGCAGTTAAACATTATTTAGTTACAACAAGTAAGAATGAAGAAACAGGAACACTTACTTGTGATATTGAAACAGAATCTGCTCCTACTAAAGTACCTGCAATGAAGGTGGTTCCTGGCTATATTCCAGAAGGATATATAGAGACTGAAAATGCTCTTGGAAAATATCATCCTAATGGTGACCTTAGTGTAGGGGGAATTACTATTTGTCCACCTGTCTATACTACGCATTTTGAAGAAATTTACGTAAGTGATGTAGAAGAAACTACCCTTGGTGGCATAAAGGCACAAATTCTTACAAGGGAAGGACTGGAGTACAATCATATTATCAATATGCTTTATGAAAAAGGTGGATATGTTGTTACAATTTATGGTGCTGACAATACTTCTTTAGAAGAACTTAAGAAAGTAGCAGAAAATATTAAATGTGAAGAGATTCCTGGAGAATTTATTGTGATTCCTGCATTTTCAGATGAACTAAAAGATGTAGTAGATAATGATAAAGAAGAGATAGAATATGTAGAACCTGGAATTTCAACTGATCATGTATTTAATATTTATGAAGAAATAAGTGATGAAGCGTTCCCAGATGAAAACCCAACTTTTACTGTAAATAATATTGAAGTATTAGATAAGTTACCTGAATTAGATAAAAATAAGTTCTCTGACTATAATGAGTATCTTACATTTATAAATGAAGATGGAACACTAAAGGATTATGAAAGAGTTAACGAGGAAAAATGGGAAAATAATAAAATGAATACTATTACTGAAACAGTAGGAATGAAGTATGTTTATGTAACTTTAACCATGAAGAATCCTTTTGATAAAGAACTAAAAGATATAAATATTTATCCGAGAATTGGGTTTATGAAGAAAGCATCAAATGGTAATCTCCAATTTCTAAGTGATTATTGGGGTAATGGTAATAACCTTCAAATGGATAATGCACCAATATACTTTGATCAATCAGATTATGAAGGAAAAAGCTTTTTCTTCAGTGATTTTTCACCGAATGAAACAAAAGAAACTCATTTAGTTTACGCAGTAGATGAAGATAAAATTGACAATGCTTATATTAGGTTTGAGCAAAGTGGAACTACGTCTTTTGTTGGAAATTATATTAAAGTAACTAAATAAAAATTTAAAGGTATATCTCAAAATATTTTTTGAGATATACCTTTTTTACATTAATAATATAATAGAGTCATTGATAGAATAAATAGATTTATCAACAGTTTCTGAGGCTTTTTATTGTTAAAAATAACTTAAATAAGAGTTATAAAGTTAACAATTATCTCTTATTAAAAAAACTTACAACTAATTAATGTAAATAGAAATATAAAAATACATAAAAATACATAAAAATACAAAATGAATGAATAAATAAACAAATTAAACGGTAAACTTTATTGAAATTTCACAAAATTCATGATATATTCAATATATTAAGTGGATATTTATTCATAATTATATTTAAATTAAATATAATTATATATTTTACTATTTATTACATATAAAGGAGTATAAAATAACTATAGATAAATTATTTAATTCACGCTTATAAGTATTTTTTTATAAGAAAATACTTAAAGATAAATATTTAATTAACAAGGGGGACTAATTTATGAATAAGGGGAAAGAAATTAAAAAACCATCGCTGCTAATAGCAGTGATACCATTTGTGTGCTTAATTTGCTTTATGCTATTAGGTGTACTAGTATTTGATTCAGCACCACAGATACCATTAGTTATATGTTGTGCTATTACCGCCATTATAGGGAAATTTTTAGGTCATAGTTGGGAAGATATGGAGGAGTCAATGATAAAGACAAACTCCATGGCTATGCAAGCTAACTTTATTATTATGATAGTTGGTTGTTTAGTAGGAGCTTGGATTGCGGGTGGAGTAGTTCCGGGAATGATATTTTATGGACTTAAATTATTTACACCAACTATGTTTTTATTCTTGCTTCCAATAATATGTGCTATCGTTTCTGTTTCAACAGGAAGTGCATGGACTACAGCAGGAACTATGGGAACAGCAGCAATGGGTATAGGTGCTGGTCTTGGAATACCTTCTGCAATTGTTGCAGGGGCAGTTGTTACAGGGGCTTCTTTTGGAGATAAGCTGTCACCACTTTCAGATAGTACAAATTTATCAGCAGGTGTAGCGGGAGTAAATGTGTTTGATCATATAAGACATATGTTGTATACAACAGTACCAAGCTTTATAATTGCTGTAATTCTATTTGCGATAATAGGCTTAGGATTTAGAAATACAGCAGTTGCTGATACTAGTCAAATAAATGCTATTTTAGAAACATTACAAGGAAGCTTCAATATTAGTCCAATAATATTTATAGCACCACTTTCAGTAGTTTTAATGATTATATTTAAAGTTCCAGCAATACCAGGAATGTTAGGTGGAACTATTATAGGAGTTTTATTTGCACTAGGACAAGGACAGACTATTTCAAGTATTGTACAGTCATTATTCTATGGATTTGAGATAAGCTCAGGAAATGCAATGGTTGACTCACTCCTTAATAGAGGCGGTATGCTTGGAATGATGGAAACTATTTCTTTAGTTATGTGTGCATTATGTTTTGGTGGACTTGTAAAGCAAATAGGTTGTTTAGATACTATAATAGCTAAAATTCTTACTTTCTGTCACAGCAGAGGAAGTATTGTTCTATCAAATATTATAAGTTGTATCGCTATGAACTTTATGGCTGCTGATCAATATATGGCAATAGTTATACCAGGTCAAATGTATAAACCAGTATATGAAAAGTTGAATTTACATCCTAAAAATCTTTCAAGAGTACTTGAAGATGCAGGAACTTTAACTTCAGGGCTGGTGCCTTGGTCAACTTGTGGGGCAGTATACTTTACTACTTTAGGAGTAAGTGCTTTTGCTTATGCACCATTCCACTTCTTGGGACTAATTAATCCTATTATATCTGCAATATATGGATATACGGGATTTGCAATGAAGCCATTAGATGAAAGTAAACCAATATCTAAAGGATTAACAGCTGAGGATTTTATAAAAGAAGAAAATGATAAAGAAATTGTAGCTTAAGAATACAAATAAAAAATGGAATTCCTTATTATAAGGGATCCCATTTTGTTTTTATTCTTTGTAAATTATTTTAATTAGGATAAGAATATATGTCTGAAAATTCAATCTTAAGTCTCTCACCTCTAGAGTCTATAACTTTATTATAGAAATAATTAATTTTACTATCTTTTTCAGAGGTTATAGGTAAGTAAAAGATAAACTCTGAACCTTTGTCTATAGTCTTATTTACCCATATTTCGCCACTATGAAGTTCGATAAAGGATTTTGCTAAGGGTAATCCTATTCCACTTCCTTCAGCTCTTCTTATGAATAAATTATCCACCTGTTTAAATCTTTCAAATATAATATCATAACTATCCTTTGGTATACCTACACCATCATCCTTTACAGAAATATATAGTCTATGCTCATCCCAGTTAGTTGTTAGTGTAATCCATATGTTGCCATTAACTTCTGTGTATTTTATGGAATTAGAAATTAAATTTAAAATTACTTTTTGAATTTTTTCAGGATCACAATCCAGAAATACTTCTTCTTCATTAGTATCAAATATTATATTTTTACCCATTTTCTTTATATATTGAGAAACTGAGTTCACCACATCTTCAAAATAGGTAATAGCATTAACATTTTCTTTGTATAGCTTTATATTGGTGCTATCAACTTGGGTCACATCAATTAGGTTATCAACTAATCGAAGAAGTCTATATGAGTTTTGTTTTATCATATTAAGACGATTATAGTAAATACTATTATTATCATTTATACTATTATAACCATTAAGCTCTAACTGAATGCTTGCTAATATTATATTTAAAGGAGTTTTAAATTCGTGTGAGATATTTGCTAGAAAATCTGTTTTAAATTTCTCACATTCTACTTTTTCTTCTAAAGAGGCAACTTTTTCTTCAAGTTTTGAAAAGCTAGTTACATCTTTACCCGTAATAAATATTTCCTGTGTTTCTTGTTGGTGATAATAATACCATTCAATTAATTTGAAAGAATTGTTTTTGCATTTTACTTCACATATTCCACCATAAAATTTTTTGTTATAGGTATGCAAAATATCTTTGAAATTTATACTATTATTTGTTGATTTTATTAGTGTCTGAATAGGAATTTTTTTCAAATCATTAAAGTCCCAGCCCAATATGAAAGGTATATTAGAACTTATTTTTTTAATATATCCCTTAGTATCTATAATGGCATATAAATCAACTGCTATATTAAGAAATCTACTCAATTCATTTTCAAGTTTAATCTTTTTTTGTAACTGATCTGTCAATTGGGTAGATAAATATATATTTTTTAGTAATAAGGCTAATCGCTTAGAAGTCCTTACAATATATTTAGCATTAGATTCTGTGTCAAATGACTCATTATAATATAAATTTAAAACACCTAGAAGTCTGGAGTTATTATAGACTATAGGTATAACAATTATATAATTATCTTTAAGAAAATACTTATAGTTTTGACAAAAACCATTATTACAATAAAAATTTTCACAGTTTTTTAAAGGTGTGGGTGAGTTTATTTTAGTAGAAATATTTATTAATTCGTCTTTATAGAAATCACTTATAGAAAAGGTATCATTGCCAGATATGCTTTCAGTAACTCCTAGTGACATTTGCTTTATTAACATTTTTTTAGAATCATCATAGATCCAAAGGCTTGTACCATTTATGTCTAGGGTTTCATATATATCCATAAGATATTCATGAACTTCTTCATAAGAAACTTGTTCACGTTTTTCTTCACTTTCAGTAATTAGATTGCATAGTGTTTTATATTTATTGTCTATAATAAAATTGTTATAGTATAGTTCATCTGTATTAATAACTTGTCCAATAGCTAAAAAGGAGTAACAACTATTGTCCGAATTTATAATGGGAATTTTGTGAGTTTGTAAAATAACTTCTCTACCTTTTATATATAAATATTCATTCATAATACTTTTTTTCTTTTTATTAATAACATTTAAATCATCTTTAATGACAAATTTAAAACTAGAGTAGTCGAAGATATCAAGACCGTTACTATACAATAAAGTATTTTTATCCTCTCCTAGAAGATTACATAATGCGTTATTGACTGTTAGATATTCTCCATTTATATTTTTTATCCATATACAATCATCAAATTCATTTAAAATAGGGATTAATACATCTATAGTTTCTTGATTTAGGTGTGTTTTATTGAAAAGATTATTATACACAGCAATCACTCCTATTTAAGAATATATATTATGTTTCAATTATATAATGGAATGAAGAAAAATGAAACAAATATTACAAAAAAAGCCATAATACGGGATGGATGTTATAAATAATATAAAATAAATTAAGTAATAACATAAATTAGATTTAAAGTTTAATTTGATTAAATAGTATTAAAATTATTTATATAAATTTATATATTCATATCTTTTTTTGTGCTTCTCGAACATGTTTTTTAGCTTTTAGATAGCAGATTAGTTCTATTTTGTCATCATAACTCCAAGATGAGAAGTCATTTAGTAGCATTGATAATACTGCATCTAAATCAGTACATATTAAATTAGATGGAGTTTTATCATCTTCTAATAAATAGGATATAGGTACATCTAAAGCATTACAAAGTATTTTTAAAGTAGATATAGAAGGATTACTTCTATTGTGCTCAATATCACTTATAAACGATATTGATAAATTTGTTTTAGTAGATAATTCTTTTAAAGTTAATCCTTTAGATTTTCTAAGGTCTCTAAGTTTTTTTCTTGAATTCATATATATACCTCCAATAAAGTACGTTATTTACGTACTTTTATAATAAAATTATAGTTTAAGTATTAGTATAAGTAAACGAACAAAAAATATGTATAGACAGTAAAAAAATCATAAAACTATTGATTTTTTACTTTATTAGCGTAAAATAGTGTTTGGGGTGATAGAGTGGAAATAGGAAAAAAAATCAAATTTATTAGAAAATCAATGGGCATAAATCAAAATAAATTGGCTCAATTATCAGGTATATCTAACACATACTTATCTGATATTGAAAATTTAAGAACAGTGCCATCTCTAAAAACTCTAAATAGTTTGGCTATTGCACTTGAGGTTAGTTTGAAGGATCTCTTAGATTAAAAGTTATATAAACAAATGATAAAAATATACTATAGACTAAATGGAAAAACGGTAGAATAAATAATTTATTCAAATGTTAGAATAAATACTAACTATAAAATTTTAACTTAATAAATATTAAGGATAATATTTATACAAAATAAAATTACTTAGATAACATAATTAACTAATGAAAATATTGCTACAATATATTTAGAAGGCAATCCAATATGAAATTATGGTTGTCTATTTTTATAGATGCATAGTAATAGGATATACTAAAGCTTAAATTTTTAGGCTAATGATTTAGTATTATTGTACGAATGTTTAATCTGTAGGTTAAAGTTATGACGGAGCAAAATCATTATTTACAGAAATAGTTGAGAGGAAAATTATCATACTTTACCCAGAATGGGGAGGAGCGATAAGAGTAGTTTTTATGAAGTTAGGAAAATATAAAAAAAAACTAATAGTACTATTTCCATTGCTACTATTAGTTAGTATAATATTCATCAAAGAAGAAAGTCTGTGTAAGTTTATAAATATATTTTTAATTATTACAGTATTTGTATTAGGTATAAGAAACAATGCAATATCTATAATAAATAAGGAGCTAAAACTAATAAGTGAGAGAGATTTTTTAACGGATACATATAATAGAAGATTTATGCATTTGGAATTATTAAAAGCCTGTCAGAATAAAGAAGTTATTACGTTTCTAATGGTAGATATAGATGATTTTAAACTATACAATGATAACTATGGGCATGTTCAAGGAGATAAGATTTTAAAAGTAGTATCAAAAGCTTTGAAAGATATATTTAATGAGGATGTAGTCTGCAGGTATGGGGGAGAAGAATTCTCAATAATATCTAGGCTGGATGAGAAAGAGACTATTGAAAATATAAAAAGGTTTATGAAGCATCTTAGGGAACTTAATATTATTCATGAATGTTCACAAGTTAGCGATAGAATAACTGTTAGTATAGGTATAGAAATTACTAGAATAATTAATGAAGAGGATATATATAATTTAGTAAAAGAAGCTGATGAAAAGTTATATTTATCTAAATCATTAGGGAAAAATACATATACAATGTAAATTTAGGATTTAAGAAATTTAGATATCTCAAAATTACTAAAAACTTATATAGAGATAGCTATTTGCATTTAATGGAATCACATATTGTTTTTTAGGATTTGTAATAATTGAGATTAAAAAGTCATATAGACAAATATCTATATGAAGGATATAATAGGGATATAAAATACTTATAAATAGAAGATTAGGAGATAGAATTTTATGAAATATGATTATGCAGAATATGTTCAAATGTTTAAAGCATTGGCAGATGAGACTAGACTAAAAATTATTAATATGCTTACAGAATCAGAGGAATTGTGTGCATGTAAAATTCTTGAGAATTTTAATATTACTCAACCTACCTTATCTTATCATATGAAGATTTTAACAGATAGTGGATTGGTTCTTGGTAACAAGGATGGCTCTTGGATGAAATATACATTAAATTCAGAGAGAATTACTGAATTAAGAAGTTTTTTAAACTCTAAGAACTAAAAAATCTAAGGATATTTCTTTATATTATTAATCTACAGGAGGGCAAACCATGGAGAAAAAAATTAATTTATATGTATTAACTGGATTTTTAGGTTCAGGTAAAACTACGGTACTTTTAAGGCTATTAGATGTGTTAAAAGGAAATAAGGTTGGAGTTATACAAAATGAATTTGGGAAGCTAGGCATAGATGGAACTATACTTAAAAGAGATAATATTGAGATGGTAGAGATTAATAGGGGATCTATCTTTTGCTCATGTTTAAAAATATCCTTTGCTCAAGCTTTAGCTGAAATGAGTAAACAGGATTTAGAGTATGTCTTTGTAGAGAGTTCAGGCCTAGCAGATCCATCTAATATAGAAGAGATACTTAAAGGTGTAAAGGTTTTATCACCTGAAACAACCTATGATTTAAAGGGAGTATTATGCTTAATCGATGGAATGAACTTTAGAGAGCAATTAGAAGATTTAGAAACAGTAAATCGTCAATTAAAGCATTGTCATATGGCTATCATAAATAAGGTAGATTTAATTGAAGAGGAAGAGCTAAAGAACGTAATTAAAGAAGTTAGACTGGTAAATCCAAAGTGTGATATAGAAACTTGTTCCTTTGGAGAGTTTAGTATGGACTTTTTAGATAAGGATCTATTAGTAAATCAGTGGGCTGAAGGAGAAGAGTCTACAAATACTGTGGAAAATAAGCCAAAAAGCTTAACTATGAATTTTAGTAGTGTTGTAAGCAAAAATAAAATGGAAGAATTCTTAAATTCTATAAAGAAGTATAGCTATAGAATAAAAGGCTTCTTTAACTTAAATGATGGATGGCAACAAATAGATGTGGTAGGAAAAAATATAGATTATAAGCCATGTGAACCAAAGGAAGTTTCACAACTAGTGTTTATATCTAAAATAGGGCCTAATATAATAAAGCCTATAATTAATAATTGGAATGAAATTGTAGGAGAAAAAATGGAACTTAAAAATTAAAGTTTTGAATTTTAGGAGGAGTTCATATGGAATTTAAGGTTTTAGGAGAAGGGTGCTCTAAATGCACTAAACTTTATGATAATACTTTGGAAGCTTTAAAGGAGTTAGGGATAGAAGCTGATGTCACTAAGGTTGAATCTTTAGTAGATATTATTTCATTAGGAGTTATGACTACTCCTACTCTCATGATAAATGGTAAACCAAAGGCTATGGGACAAGTTTTATCTACTAAACAAATAGTAGAGTTAATAAAAAAATCTATATAGTAAAAGTTTTAGAATAAGTAACTAGATATTAAATTTAGTTACTTATTTTTAATTATACAAATAAATCATTCTACATAGTTAAGAATAAATCTAGCACAGGGAGAAAAATTAAATAAGCATATTGACACTATATAGGTGATGGTCTATATTATAAACATAGACAGTTATCTATATAAGGAGGCGTTAAAATGAATTATGAAGAAAATGCAAAAATTATAAAAGCATTATCTGATCCAAATAGGTTAAAAATAGTAGACATATTATCCTGTGGGGAAAGATGTGCATGTGATATTCTAGAACATTTTGATTTTACACAACCAACTCTTTCACATCATATGAAGGTGTTGATGGATTGTGGTCTTGTTGAGAGTAGAAAGGATGGACTGTGGAGTCATTATTCTTTAAATAATACTAATTGTAATAAATTAATATTGTTTTTAACAAGTGTTACAACAGATAAAGAGGAGTGTATTTGCAAAGAAAAAGAAAAGTGTAGATGTAAATAAATCCATGTTATATATAGATATTTTTAAAATAAAAAGTGTGAAAACCATACACTAACCAATTAAGAATGGAGGAGTTAATATGAAACTAAAGGTGGCATTTATATGTGTTCACAATTCTTGTAGATCTCAAATGGCGGAGGCCTTAGGAAAGTTATATGAAGGAGAGGTTTTTGAAAGTTATTCTGCAGGGACCCAACTAAGACCTACAATAAATCAAGATGCGGTTAGAATAATAAATGAGCTATATAACATTGATATGAATGAGACTCAGAAATCTAAACTGCTAGGAGATATACCTGAGGTAGATATAGTTATTAAAATGGGTTGTAATGTTGTATGTCCTATTTTACCCGGAAAGCATATAGAGGATTGGGGATTAGAGGATCCAACTGGAAAGTCAGATGAAGAATTTATTAAAACTGCTAAAATTGTTGAAGAAAAAATTAAAAATTTAGCTAAGAGAATAAAAAATAAAGAAATTGAATTATAGGAGGTTTATCTTATGGGTAATAATAAAGAAAATAGTGGAAAAGGGTTAGGTGTTTTTGAAAGATACTTAACTCTATGGGTTGCCCTTTGTATTGTAGTGGGAATATTGGTTGGTCAGTTTTTGCCTATGATACCTAATACTCTAAATAAGTTTGAGTATTATAATGTGTCAATACCTGTGGCTATACTTATATGGTTAATGATATACCCTATGATGTTAAAGATTGATTTTGGAAGTATAATTAATGCCACTAGAAAACCAAAGGGACTTATAGTTACTTGTACAACTAATTGGCTTATTAAACCTTTTACAATGTATGCTATATCAGCATTTTTCTTCTTTATAGTATTTAAGGGCATAATAGCACCAGAACTTGCTAAGGAGTATTTAGCTGGAGCAGTGCTTTTAGGAGCTGCACCATGTACAGCTATGGTATTTGTTTGGAGTCACTTAACTAAAGGGGATCCTTCCTATACTTTAGTTCAGGTAGCAGTTAATGACTTGATTATTTTAATTGCATTTGCTCCTATTGTAGCTTTTTTACTAGGTGTTGGAGATGTAGTTATACCTATAGAAACTCTTGTATTATCAACAGTTTTATTTGTAGTTATACCATTAGCACTGGGATTTATAACTAGAACATTAATAATTAAAAACAAAGGAATAGATTATTTTAATAATGTATTTTTAAAGAAGTTTGATAATGTTACTATAATAGGATTATTACTGACTTTGATTATATTATTCTCCTTCCAAGGTGATACTATTTTAAATAATCCTGTTCATATAGTATTAATTGCAGTACCACTTATAATTCAAACCTTCCTTATATTTGGAATAGCTTATATTTGGGCAAAACTTTGGAAGTTGCCACATTCTATAGCAGCACCAGCAGGAATGATTGGAGCAAGTAACTTTTTTGAATTAGCAGTAGCAGTAGCAATTTCATTATTTGGATTACAATCAGGTGCTGCATTAGCTACAGTTGTAGGTGTATTAGTAGAAGTACCTGTGATGCTTACCCTTGTTAGAATAGCTAATAATAGTAGAGGTTGGTTTACTAAAGAAGGAGAATAGTTTAAATTTCATGTCTTAATAAATAAGTAATAAATTTGTAAGCTTTAAGTAATAAATAATAATCTCATAAGGTTTAAAATAAGTATATGAACTTAAGGAGATGGTCTTATGGGAAAAAAGAAAAAGGTTAGAAAAGCAAGAAGAGTTATATTGAAGTTACTAGTAATAGTTATATTAGGCATGTGTGCTACAAATTATTTAATCAATAAATTTCATTTGAAATCAGAGGGATATTTTATTATTAATGATTATGATAAAGTAGTGGTAAATAAAAATTATGCTTTAACATCAGATTATAAGCCAAAGGATTTAGTTTCAGTAAATATAGAATTCTTACCAGAATCCACAGAAGAAGAAAGATATATGACAAAGGAGTCTGCTAAGGCTTTAGAGGAACTAGTAGATGCTGCTTCAAAGGATGGGGTTTACTTATGTGGTTTATCAGGCTATAGATCTTACAAAACACAAAAAAGTTTATATGAATATAATGTGGAAACCCAAGGAAAATCTTATTCAGATAAATATGTAGCAAAGCCTGGAGCAAGTGAGCATCAACTAGGAGAGGCTATGGATTTAGCAACTAGTTCTGGATGGATATCTGAAGGATGTCCAGAAGCTAATTGGATAGCTAATAATGCATATAAATATGGATTTATAGTAAGATATGAGTCGGGAAAAGAAGATATAACAGGATATAATTATGAACCTTGGCATGTGAGATATGTGGGTAGTGAAATGTCAGAAAAGATTTATAATGATGGAATAACCTTAGAAGAATTTGCTGAAATTAATTAAATAATATATAAACATAGAATAAATCAAAAGATATAAAAACAATTTTATAACATTAAAGAAGCCAAGTTATATAAGGTAATATAGCTTGGCTTTTGCATTTAACATTATATTATATACTTTATAACTTTATTATTAAATATAGAGTCAATTTCTAAACTAAAAAATTCTTTCATCTCTTCTAACTGCTCTTTTGTATATACATATTTACCATATCCAAATTGTCCATATTTATATTTTCTTTCCTCATCAACCATAGGAAGTGTTGTTTCAGGAAATACTTCTAGAATTATATTTTTTGCTCTAGGAGTATACCTATGAGATATTATTTCAAAGGTAACAGGAGTAGTTAAGTTATCAGGAAGCTTATCCTTAAGGTTTAATAAAAGTTGTTTATAATCGTTTTTCCAACCTTCATAAAGAAATACTGGCGCAATAATAAAACCTATAGGATACCCAGCATTAGCCACCTTTACACTAGCTTCTATTCTTTTATCTATAGAAGCGGCTCTATTTTCAAAGTCACTGATTACTTTATCTGTATTTAGAGTAAATCGAATTTCTGTATGTCCCTTGTGATCTATATCTAATAGACTATCAACATCATTAAACTTTGTAACAAAACGAAATAGTCCATGATCGCTATTAGCAAAGAATTCTATAGCTTTTTTTAAACTATTAGTATAAGGTTCTATAGGTATAGGATCAGAGGTGGCAGAACCTTCAAATAAAGTTTTAGAAGGTAATCTTTCTTTAATATATTCATTTGCTTGATTTAGAATATCATCTATATTTACATTAATCTTTATATAAGGTTTATCACCTAGATTTGTATTTAAGTAGCAATACTGACAATGGGCAATACAACCGGACACTAGGGGTAACTGCCAATTAGCAGAAGGTTTACAGGATTGAAATTTACTTCTTTTTTTTATACCCACAACTAGGGTATTCTTACCTTCACTATAAAAGCTATGCAAATTTTCACCAGGAATTCGCTCTTTAATCTTATTAGAAGTTAATTTTATTATTTCAATATTTTTATTATCCTTAAAAGTGTTATAAATATTTTTGCCTATTTCATAATCCAAGGATCCTTTTTCAAATAATATTCTTTTAGGAATAAACATTAAGTTCTTTAGTAGAAGCAATGGGCTTCAAACTAAAGGTCACCTCCTTTATATTTAATAGGAATATTCTTTACATATATGATAATATTATGTGTAATAGATAAATGTTTTAATTTAGATGATATGGTATAATGGGTGTAATTTACAGTGGTACATAAATAGTTATCTAAAGGTAACTATAAAACATAGAAAAATAATTTTATAATAAAGGGGGCATATTATTGTATATTAAAATTTTGGTAAATGGATGGAAAAATTCTATAAAAGATTCAGTAAAAAGATTTCCTATACCCATATTTTTATCTATAGCTGCAGTTATAACTTTAATCTATATGGGAGAAAGTATTGGAAGTGACGAGGAATTAAGACGTGTTGTGATGACTTTAGTACTTGGTATTCCAGTATATATTTGCATTGAATTATATTTTGAAAGAAGAAATAAATCTAATGAGAAGTTTAAATATCTAATTTATATTATTGCAGCTATTTGTTTAGCAGTCTACGGATATTTTTGTCTTGGAGATTTAAATATGGTTCAGATTACTAGATATGTTGGTCTTATTATAATATTTATTACAGGGTTCTTTTTTACTCCATATATTTATAAGGATGGAAGTTTTGAGATGTATGTAATAAAGGTTTTAGGAAGATTTTTTACAACAGTTTTATATTCTATAGTTTTATATTTAGGATTAATAGCAATATTGTTCACCGTAGATTATCTTTTTGGAATAGAAGTTAAATATGAGATATATTATTATACATGGCTTATAGTTGTAGGAGTTTTTGCACAATGCTTCTTTCTTGGAGGAATCCCAGAAAAGGAAGAAGTTATAAAGGTTGAAAAGTATCCAAAGGTGTTTAAAATATTAATGATTTATATAATTATGCCATTAATTTCTATATACACAATAATCTTATATATATATTTTGCTAAGATAATTATTACTAGACAGTGGCCTGAAGGATTAGTTTCTCATTTAGTATTATGGTATGGAGTAATATCAGCAGGAACCTTGTTTTTAACTTCACCAGTAAAGGAAAATAGTCCTTGGGTAAGCAAGTTTGTAAAGATGTTTCCAAAGGCAATACTTCCTCTTATAGTACTTATGTTTATTTCTATGGGAATAAGAGTTAATGCCTATGGAATAACTGAAAATAGATATTTTGTTTTAGCACTAGGGATTTGGGTCTTTGGAATAATGATATATTACTCAATAATTAAGAAAGTAAAAAATATTATACTTCCAATATCTCTTACTATAATTACTTTTATATCAATTTGTGGACCTTTGAGTAGTTATAATTTATCTAAGTATAGTCAAAATAAAAGATTTGAAAAGTTCCTTATAAAAAATAATATGATTGAAAATGGTAAAATAGTTAAAGCTATAGATCCAGTTTCTAAAGGTGATCAAATAGAACTCAATAGTATTTTGGATTATTTTAATAGAAAACATGAATTAAAGGATATTAAATATTTGCCAGATAATTTTACTATAAGTGATACAGAGAGGGTACTAGGAATAACTTATTCTAATTTAAATTATGAAAGTAGATATGAACATTTTTATTTTATAAGTGAAGAAATATCAGAGCCTATAGAAATAAAGGACTATGATTACCTTTTTAACATTATAAGTTATCAAAGTGCTGCTAATAAGAATTCTTATGGAATTACAGTTGACTATAATAAAGCATCTAATGAACTTAAGATATTAGAGAAAGGTAAACAGATATATAATAAAAATTTAAATGAGTATTTTAATAGGATAATAGATAAATATGGTGTTAATAAAACAAACTCCATACCTGTAGAAGATATGCAATTTGAAGATGAAACAGATAAAGTTAAAATTAAAATAAAAATTGATAACTTTTCTGGTCGTAAGGATTTAAATTATGACCATATAGAGTCTACAGAAATTCAATTTTCCGTATTTGTAAAGATAAAGTAAAAGAACAATAAAATTATGTAAGAATAATTTGCCTACTAAATTGAAACAATATTATTGAAATAAACTTTAGGAGGCATTCTTATGACTAAATTAAAATGTGATGCATGTAGTTGTGCATATAATAATGATTATTATTGCTGCATTGATTCTATTCAAGTAGGTGGAAGAGAAGCTACTCATAAATCATCTACTTGTTGTGATAGTTTTGCAGAAAAAAGCGGAGCTATGTCAAATAGTAATCAAAGACCTAATCCAGAAATGGTAGTAGGATGTGAAGCTACCAATTGTGTTTATAACGAAAACCATAAATGTGATGCTTCAGAAATTTGTATTTCTGGAGACCATGCATGTAAGCCAAGAGAAACAGAGTGTGCTACATTTCATTGCAAGTAAAGAAAAATACTATAAGTAAATATAAAGAACAAGCTACTATTATGAAATTTTCTGATTAAGTTCGGTTAAATTTTATAGTAGTAGTTTTTTACGTATATAAGTGTTTAAACAGTGAAACATATATAAGAAAAAGAGAGATATTGTAATAACTTATCTATTGATATATGATTAAATAAAGAGAGTTAACATAAAATTGAAAAACATAAGATAGTTTTTACAAAAATCAATAGGGTGAATTGAGGAGGAATGGGTTTGAAAAAGGAAATAAAAGATTATATTATAATAACTTTTGGATTAACTTTAATAGCTATAGGTATTCATTTTTTTCTAGTTCCACACAATTTAGCAGCTGGAGGACTTACTGGGCTCGCTATGATAATAAACCATTATATTCCTAACCTTAGTATTGGTATTATAATGCTTATAGGGAACATATTTTTCTTTGTCATAGGTTTTATTTTTATTGGAAAGGCATTTGGAACAAAAACTATATATTCTAGCCTTATGCTTTCAGTAATAATATCCCTTTTAGAAAAAATAGCACCTATTAGTAAACCTATTTCACAGGATATACTTATAAATTTAATTTTTGGTATATTAATTGGGGCTATAGGTATGGCTATAGTGTTTAATAGGAATGCATCTACAGGGGGAACGGATATACCTGCTAAAATATTAAACAAATATGCTCATTTAGAAATTGGAAAAGGACTTTTAATTATAGATTTTAGTATAACCTTACTTGCAGTTATAGCATTTGGAGCTACTACAGGGATGTATGCTTTACTTGGTGTTATAATAAATGGCTCCATGGTAGACTTTGTTATAGATGGACTTAATATAACTAAGAGAATCGAAATAATGAGTTCTAAAACTGAAGAGATAAGAAAGTTTATTATTGAAGAGCTAGGTAGGAGTGCTACTATTTATCGTGCTATAGGAGCATACAATTTAGAAAAAAGTGATGTTTTAATAACTGTAATGGGTAAAAAGGAGTTTATTAAGCTTAGAAATTTTATAAAAGAAGTGGATCCATGTGCTTTTATCATAACCCATAATGTCCATGAGGTTTTAGGGGAAGGCTTTGGTAATATACTAGACTAATTATATAATCAGTAAATTTCAATTGGGGGATTTACTGATTTTTCATTGTATTTATGCTATATAGTTAAAAATAAGAAGAATTTTGTCCATTACTCTAAGATGACCTAGATAAAAATTGAAATATTCCTAAAATTTGCTATAATATATATATATAACCATAAGTTGAAAATGTTGAGTTAAGGGTTAAAATAGGTATTTAGGGGGTATATGAAGATGAAAAGAGGAAATAAGGTATTATTAATAATTTCAGTTATAATAATTCTCGGACTAGTATGCGTAGGATTATTTTGGGGAAAACTTAGTCCTAATGAGGAGGCTGAAATTATAAAAGAAAAATTAGTTCCTTTAAACACTGTGGAGGTTGGCAATGGCTTTGAAGATTTAAAGGAATTTAAGGATATATTTAAGGATAAACAAATTATAGCCTTAGGTGGGGCAACCTATGGAACAAAAGAGTTTTTTCAAATTAAGCATCGTATGCTGGAATTTTTAGTAGAGGAAATGGGGTATAGAACCTTTGCTATGGATGTGGATTTTGGAAGAACTGAATTAATTAATAATTATATATTGAATGGGGAAGGAAATGCTGAAAATATAGTAAGACAAACAAAGATAAATGGAGGTTATTCTTGGTCAACGGTGGAGTCTTTGGAGTTAATAGAATGGATGAGAAAGTATAATGAAGATTCTAATCATAAGGAAAAAATTAAGTTTTACGGTATTCAAGTTACTAATGCTGAAGATAGTTCAAATTTTGTAATAAATTATTTAAGAGATATTGATGAAGATCTATACAAGAAGTTTGATGGTGAATTGGATGAAGTAAGAGGAAGACCCGTTAGAAATATACCTACAAGTGAGTTAAGAAGAGAACAAGAAAAGGTTGAAATTCTAATTAATATATTTAATGAAAATAAAGAGAAACTTGTAAAAAGTACCTCAGAAGAGAAATATGAAGAGGCTTCGAAATATCTTCAGACTATCTTGAAAAGCATAGAATTAGCCATATACAGTGGACCAGAGCATAACATTAAAGAAGCTTTGAATATGGAAGGAAAATTATTAGCTGATAATATTAAATGGATTCTAGATCGTGAGAGTAAAAATGGAAATGATAAAATAGTTCTTTGGAGTGGAAATCAACATATAAGCAATATTTCTAAAGATTATAAAAGCATGGGGTATAATTTAAAGGAGATGTATAAAGATAAATATTATTCATTAGCATTAGAATTTCATCAAGGTAGTTTTGGAGCGTATCCTATAGACAGTAGTGGTGTAGGTAGTGAGTATGAAATCTATAATATAGAAGAAGGAAATCCTCAAATGTTTTCTAATATATTTAACCTTACAGAAATATCAAATAGTTTTATAGATTTTAAATCTTCATCACAGGATAAGGATGTTAAAAAAATATTATCATCTTCAATACTAATGCATAACATTATTTTTTATAATGGGTATGAAGAAGATTATTATATGAAATTAAAGCCTATAGATACCTTTGATGGGTTAATATTTATTAGAGACACTAATGCTATAAGTAAATTAAAATAAAAAATTAAGATAAAAAATTGAAATAAAAAATAGATGTNNACATCTATTTTTTATTTCAATTAGTCTTGAACTGGAGCACCAACTGGGCAAACGCTAGCACAAGCACCACATTCGATACAAGAATCAGCATCGATAACGTATAATCCATCTCCTGCACTTATGCAGCTAACTGGACATTCAGATTCGCAAGCACCACAAGAGATGCAAGTATCTACTATTTTATAAGCCATGAAAAAGACCCCCCTTTACTATTAAATCATGATTATCATACCATATTATGATATAATAATAAAGAGGATTTATATTTAAATATAATAAAAAATACAAGAAATAAATTAATTTTATAGTTAATAAATGAACTAATTAAAGTAAATGTAAAATATATTAACATTTATTTAAATTAATTTATTTTCAGTACATATAACTAGTGCTATAAAAAAACAAATGTTAAAATAACTACAATGGGAATTAAAGAAGTTTTAAGAGGTATGAAAATGAAATTAAAGGGAAAAGTGGTAGTAATTACAGGAGGAACAAGAGGTATAGGTAAGGGAATAGCCTTAGAATTTGCTAAAGAAGGAGCAATATTAGTACTAAACTATTTTAACGATGATGAAAGTGCAAGGGAGACTTTAAATCAAATTAGTTCCATGGGAAATTATTGTACTTTATTTAAAGGAGATGTAAGTAATTATAACTTTTCTAAGGAATTAATAGAATATACTCTAGAGAAATTGGGCAGAGTGGATGTATTAGTAAACAATGCAGCTATTTCTAAAATAGGACTATTTATGGATGACACTGAAGAAGATTTTGATAAAATTATGTCTGTAAATTTTAAGTCAGTATTTAATACTACAAACTCTGTAGTTAATCATATGATTTCAAGAAAAGAAGGTAGCATTATTAATATATCATCAGTTTGGGGAGGTGAAGGAGCTGCCTGCGAAGTTTTATATTCTGCATCAAAGGGAGCTATAAATTCCTTTACAAAGGCCTTAGCTAAGGAACTAGCATTAAGTAATATAAAAGTAAATGCCATAGCACCGGGTGTTATCGAAACTAAGATGAACATGTGGATGAAAGAGGAAGAAAGCGTGGAATTAACAGAGGAAATACCCATGGGGAGATTTGGAAGTGTATCAGAAGTGGGAAGAGCTGCTGTATTTTTAGCTAGTAAGGATAGTAGCTATATCACAGGGGAAATACTAAATGTAAACGGGGGCTTTTAAATTTACCTTTAAAGCAGATAATAATTTTAAAATCAGATAGTATATTAATTATTTAATTGATACATATAGAAAGGAATTAGAATTTATGAATAGTGTTGAGATGAAAACATTAATAAAAGTTATATTTGTATGTATACTGTTATTTATATTTTCTCCATTGATTTTTGGAGTTTTAGGAATTGTATTCAAAGGAATTTTATGGCTTATTTTAGGGATTGTAATTATAATAACCCTTAGTATAATGTACTTAAAATATAAGGTGAAAAAGGAAACTAACGAATTTTATTCTTCTAATGAGAATGGAAGGCCACAAGGTAGCAATAGTGCCAATGTAACTCCAGACTCAGAATCTTATATAGACTATAGCGATTCTACTATTGTAGATGTAGAAGAGTATGAAGAAAGTAATGATAAGGAAGAATAGTTAAAGAGAAAATAAGAATTACGAACAAGAAGCACCGATGTTAATTTATTTTACTATTGGTGCTTTTGTACATTAGAGGTGAATATAATGAAGAAAATATTATTAATTGAAGATGAAGAACATATAAGAAAGTTTGTAAAAATAAGCCTTAAGAGAGAGGGCTTTCAGGTAGTAGAAGCAGAAACAGGAGAACTTGGTATTGAAGAAGTTGCAAAAGAGAGCCCTGATATTGTAATACTTGATATAATGCTTCCTGGAATTGATGGATATAAAGTGTGTGAAATTTTAAAGAAAAGTTATCCACAGATGGGAATAATAATGCTTACTGCTAGAGCGCAAGATGGGGATAAAATTATGGGATTAGAGTTTGGTGCAGATCACTATATTATAAAGCCCTTCAACCCATTAGAGCTTATAGCTATTATTAAATCTTTACTTAGAAGAATGGAACTAGGAAATGGTCTTAAGAGTAGAGAAATTATATCTGGAGCTTTTAAAATAGATTTGGATAGTAAGGTACTATATAAAAGTGGAGTAGAGATAGAATTAACCCCTAAAGAATATATGCTTATAAAAATGTTTATGGAAAATCCAAACAAGGCCTTTAGCAGAGATGAACTTCTAGATATGGTGTGGGGCTATAATTACATAGGGGAAAATAAAATTATTGATGTAAATATAAGACGTATTAGAAGTAAGATAGAAGATAACTCATCTAAACCTAAATATATTGAAACTGTTTGGGGAACAGGATATAAGTGGAGGGAAGATTAAGTGAAATCCTTAAAAACTAAGATTTCTAGCAGTAATATAATTGTAATAGCTATAACCATATTCATAGTTCAAATTATGGTTTACATAGCTATCAAAGGATATTACTATAGAAATCTAGAGGATACTATATATGGCCAAATCAAGATATCATCAGATTTTTATAATACATACTTGTCCTCCAATACTGTAAAAGAGAATATATTTAATGATAATGATACATTTTGGAGTAATACGGATTGTAGAGTTCAAATAATAGACTTAGAAGGTAATGTTATGATGGATTCTTCAGGATATATTTCAAAGGACAGAATATTAACTAGAGAAGTTAAAGCAGCAGCTAGTGGTAATACTGAAGGGGAAGCTAATATATATCAAAATGAAAATAAGAATGAAAAGATTATTTGTGTAGCATATCCACTTTCTTTTGATACAGATGTAGATGGAATATTGAGATTTAGCGCCTCTACTGAAGGTATAGATAAAAGCATAAGGGAAATATTGTTTATAATAATTTTATTAGGTATACTAGTAATTTCTATTTCGTCTACTATAAGTTTATTTATTTCTAATAGTATAATGAAGCCTTTAAAACTAGTTTCTGTGGGAGCAGAAAAGATGGCTAAGGGTAACTTTAAAGAGAGTATACCAAATTACTCTAAGGATGAGATAGGAAGTTTAGCTGATACTCTAAACTATATGTCTGAGGAGATACTAAAAAATGAAAGACTAAAGAATGAATTTATATCATCTGTATCCCATGAACTTAGAACACCTCTAACTTCTATTAAGGGATGGGCCATTGTGTTAGAGTCCTCAGATTTAGAAGATAAAGAAGAAGTAAGAGAAGGTCTTAAAATTATAGAGTCAGAGGTTGAAAGATTAACTTATCTAGTAGAAGAATTATTGGACTTTTCAAAGTTAATTTCAGGTAAAATCACTTTAAGAAAAGAAGTGATAAGTATAGGTGAATTTACTCAAGATATATTAAGACAATTAGAACCTAAACTACTGTCTAGAGGAATAGAGGTCATATTTGAAGAACTACAGGTTAAACCTATAGAAGTTGATAAAAATAGAATGAAACAGGTTTTAATAAATATTTTAGATAATGCTATAAAGTTTTCACCTAATGATTCTAAAATAGTAGTTAAGCTAGTAGAAGATGAAAAATATTTAACTATATCAATTAAAGATTATGGCTATGGAATTTCTAAAGATGAACTACCTCATGTTAAAGAAAAATTTTATAAGGGAAGAAATATAAATGCAAGCAATGGTATAGGACTCTCTATATGTGAAGAAATTATAACTCAGCATAGCGGAATTTTAAAGATAGATAGTGAATTACAAAAGGGTACAGAGGTTATTATAATGTTACCTAGAGGAGATATGAGATGAAAAGATTAATAAGAATACTGATAACTTTTATGTTAGCACTTATTCTTACTGGTTGTAATAAATTTAACATAGAAGTAAAGAAACCAAATAATGATTCTATTTTAAAGGGACAATGGCAAGTTAAAAATTATGTGGGAATTACAGAAGAGGAAGTATTTAATTGTAATTTGTTAGACAGCAAAGTGAGTTTTAGTAATGAAGAAGTATTTATGTTTGATAAGGCATACAAGAACATAACTTATAAAGCTAAATTAGTAAATGGTGAACAATACATTTATAATACTATAGGCTTTATACCTGATTATTTAAAAGATACTAAGGAAGTAGAAGTTGTAACCATATCATCTAAAAATACATATTTAAAGGAAGTTATTGTTATAGATAAAGGTATATTAGTAATACAGGACGATGTTTTACTTTATCTTGAAAAAGTAGATGATAAACCCATGGAGAATATCAATGAAAAAACCGGTGTAGATGAAATAGCAGATAGTGAGGAAATTAGTAATGGAGTATTAATAGGCATTAAAGATAAAACTGATGAGGGATTTACATATAAAACTCTTTGGATATCCTATGATGGTAAAAAAATATATAGTAAAGAGGTTCCATTCCTACTTTTACCACGTAAAAATGGATTTTTCAAGGTTTCAATTCATAGAGAATATATTGAAAACAATTATAAGGATAATATAGAATTTGTATTTTTAAGTGGCAATCCATCTGAAAAGCAAGCTGATCTAAAAGTAAGTAAAGAACCAAATATAAATGTATCTAAAGAGATAAATTTTATAGGAAATGATTATATAAGTATTAAAATTCATGAACAAGGAGAAGATCATAGGGCGGAAAAGGTAGGGACATATTTAATTGATACTATGAATATGGAAGGTAAAGGAGCAGTTTCCTTAGGAAATATTAGTGAACAGAAAAATATAACTAAGTTTAATAATGAAGCACAAGGACTTCATATAGAAGATATAAATAAGTTTACAGATGTTTCTATCAAAAGAAATCAAGGAAGATGGCAGATTTATACTGTTCATAGTAAAAAGGATGAAAGTATTGAAAATAATATAAATATTCCTTTAAAAGTATCTAAGAATGTAGCTAGGTATGATAGGCTATTTACATCATGGCAAGGAATTAAAAATCAGGTTCCATCAGCGGAGGATGCATTATCGTCCCCTAATAAAAATATGACTATAATAAAGACAAAATCAAGTTTATATGGATATAAAATAGAAGATGGAAAAATCAGTGAATCACCAGAGTTAACTATTTCTTTAAATGGTGATGAGGAGATAGTTATGGCAGAATGGGCCATGGCAGAATTTGTAGGATATTGGACAGAACAAGTAAATTCATTACTTAAGTCAAGTAAATAGTGTAGTATATAAACCAAGGAAAAGCCAGGCAATAATTTGCCTGGCTTTTTAGTTATCATGTATAATTTTAGCTACATCCAGTGGTTGTTCCACAATCTTGACAAACCTTACATGTACCATTTCTCACTAAGTTTGTACTTGAACAGTTTGAACAAACCTCGGAGTAAATACGCTCACCTTTTATTTCTGATTTCCCATGGTCAATAGAAGTAGTAGATACTTCATTATGATGAATTATTGGTTTTACCATATCCTTAGGGTTAGGTTTAATTTGGCAACGAGAATAGTCACCAAGCTCAATATCTATAACTTTACTGATTAAGTCAGAGATGGAGCTAACATGCTTAATGTAAGGATGTTTTTGCACAAAGCCATAAGGTTCATATTTTTGGCCTCTAAGCATTTTAGCAATATCTGCTGCAGGAACGTGATATTGTAGCATTACAGAAATAGATTTAGAAAGAGAATTTAAGAGTCCAGTTATTATAGTTCCTTCTCTATCTGTAGTTATATAAATTTCAGAAATTTCCCCATTTGTTCTTCTATTAACTGTAGTGTATATTTTAACATCATCTATTTGAGCAGGATGAGTAGTTCCAAATCTAATACCAATTGGTTTTTCACGAGTAAATACAGTAGATGAAGTAGTTTGATTTTGTAGTTCTTTAGCTTTAGATAAAAGCTCTTCATAAGTTAGCTTTTCTAAATCTGCATCATTTTCTTCTTCTAAAACTGTATTTAAAGGTTGACTAGCTTTGCATCCATCTCTATAAAGAGATATTCCTTTTACCCCAAGGTTCCAAGAATCAAGGACAACCTTTTTAAAGTCATCTACAGTAGCTGTTTTAGGTAGGTTTACCGTCTTAGAAACTGAACCAGATATAAGAGGTGTGATGGCAGCCATCATTAGAACGTGTCCCATAGGCTTAATATATCTCTCACCACTTCCACATTTGTTTGCTGTATCAAAAATGTGAATATGTTCTTCTTTAAGATGAGGAGCTCCTTCAATTTTACCATCTATAATTTTTTCATACTCATATCCATTTTCATTAACCATTTCTTTTCTAAGAATATAATCTACTATGTCTTTAATTTCATCTTGTGAGTATCCAAGGTTATCAAGGGCATCTTCTATAATTGGATTTACTATAGTCATAAATCCACCACCGGATAATTTTTTATAAACAAAGTGGGAGAAGTATGGTTCAATAGAAGTAGCACCACAATCCATAGCAAATGAAATTGTTCCAGTTGGAGCTATTACAGATACTTGAGCATTTCTATATCCAAATTTCTCACCATACTCTACAGCTTCTTGCCAAAGAGTTTTTAAAAGTTCAGATAGCTCAGTATTACCTTCTGCCTTAAGAATTTCATGATTAACTTCCACAGGGCTATAGTGAAGGTCTTCGTATTCACTATCTAGCGCTCCTGCAACCCTTCCATGATTTCTTATTACTCTAAGCATTGCATCTTTATTAATGTCATATTTTTCGAATGGTCCTACTTTTTCAGCCATAAGGGCAGAAGTAACGTAAGAAGCTCCAGTAAGCACTCCAATTAGAGAAGCAGTTAATTGTCTAGCTTCTTCTGAATCGTAAGCATAACCCATTACCATAAGAAGAGAAGCTAGGTTTGCAATTCCAAGACCTGTTGTTCTAAACATATATGTTTTTCTTGCAATATCTTCTGTTGGGAATTGACCCCAGTGAACAGAAGATTCAAGCATAAGTTGTAGCAAAGATACCATATGAACATATCCATCTAAATCAAATACTTTACTATCCTTGTTATAGAACTTATATATATTAATTGAAGCTAAGTTACAAGATGTATCATCTAAGAAAGCATATTCACCACATGGGTTAGTAGAGTTTAATCTATTATGCTTTGCACCAAGGTCTCCATCTTCACCACCGGGACATGTATGCCAAGCGTTGAAGGTATCATCAAATTGAGGTGCTGGGTCAGCACATTGCCATGAAGCTAAGTTGAATTCGTCCCATAGCTCACTAACTTTAACATCCTTATTAATTTTTTCATCTATTCTTCCCTTTAAAGTTATTACTTCATCTGGATTTTCAGATAGATTTTCAACTTTTTTCATGAATTCATCGCTGAATCTTATAGAGTTATTACCGTTTTGACCGGATACAGTTTCATAAGCTTCGCCTTCAAAGGAAGCATCATAGCCCATTTTACCTAAAGCACGAACCTTATCTTCTTCTCTAGCCTTCCAATTTATAAATTCTCTAATTTCTGGGTGATCTATATCAAGGCAAACCATTTTAGCTGCACGTCTTGTAGTACCACCAGATTTTATAGTTCCAGCATTTCTATCAAAGCCCTTTAAAAAGCTCATAACACCTGAAGAAATTCCACCAGCAGAAAGCTTTTCGTCTTTAGCTCTAAGAGTTGAATAGTTAGTTCCACATCCAGAACCACCCTTAAATAGTTTAGTTTCTGTTACATATTGCTCAGAAATTGAATGAGGTCCTAAAAGTTTATCTTGTATAGATAAAATAAAGCAAGCAGAAGCTTGAGTTCTAGTATAGTTATCTACGCTTTTAACAACTTTTTTTAAGTTCTCATCATAATAAAAATGACCTTGATGCTCACCAGCTATATCATAAGAAAGCTTTAATCCAGTATTAAACCATTGGGGTGAATTTGGTGCATACATTTGATTTAAGAAGCAATAAACTAATTCATCATAAAGTATTGTAAACTCCTCATCATTAGTTATTAAACCTTCATCCTTTAGAGATGCACACCAAAAATTAACTAATCTATGTGCCACCATTTTAAGACTATTTTCATAGCCTACTTCATTAGGTACTAAAGCTCTTTTGAAATATTTAGAAGCAATTATATCACAAGCATTTTGTGAATAGTGAATTGGAAATTCTAAGTCCTTCATATCTACGAGAATGGTACCTTTTTTATAGTCTTTTAAAATTACGTCAACTTTTTTCCACTGGAATAAATCGTATACTGTCAAATCTTTATTAGTTTCTAACTCTTTTGTGTAGTATCTTTTTATTATATTGTTAATACTCTTCATTATAAAAGCTAATCACACTGTTATGATTAGCAAGTCACCCCCTAAATACTTCATATACTATATATTGTGTCCGAAATGTGCTTTTGCACTATATGTTGTATTATATTATATATTTTTTTTTCTTACAACTATTGAAATTTCCATTAAACTGTGCTTGTTCACACCTGAAAATAGCCTTAAATTAAGTAGATTTCAGTACCCTAACCACTTCAACTGATTAACTAATAAAATTTTATGACAAAGTTATAAAAATTATTACAAACTAATATAATTTCATAATACATATGGAAAAATAAATACATAATTCAGTAATTAGGTGATGAATAATAGGAAAAAATAAATTATTACACAATAGACTTTTAAATTATGGTATCATTACCTTATATAAAAGATAATAATTATTGTTGTGTTCATATATTTTTAAGAAATTAAAATGGTTGAATGAAAATTATGGAAATTTCAAGTATAAAGGATGGATGGAAAATGATAAAAGCAATTAAAGGGAATACACCAATTATAGATGATACATGTTTTATAGCAGAAAATGCAACGGTAATAGGGGATGTAACTATAGGAGAAAATACTAATGTATGGTATAGCGTGGTAATTAGAAGTGATATGGATACCACCAGTATAGGAAAAAATACTAACATTCAAGAAAATTCTACAGTACATAATGATTTTGGAATATCAACTAGGATAGGAGATAATGTTACCATAGGTCATAACTGCATAATTCATGGGTGTAATGTAGGAAATAATGTGTTAGTAGGAATGGGATCAATAATACTAAATGGTGCTGAAATAGGAGATAATACAATTATAGGAGCAGGAAGCCTTGTAACTCAAAACAAAATAATCCCAAGTGGAGTATTATGTATAGGAAGCCCTGCTAAGGTGGTAAGGGAGTTAACAGAAGAAGAAATTAAATCTATAAAGTCTTCAGCTGAGAATTATGTTAATATGGGAAGAGAGCATAAAGAAATTCAAGAGTGAAATAATGCTATTGAAGCAATACAAGTAGCCTTATAATAAGCAATTTGAATTTTATGTAGTTTTAGATAATAAAATTATGCTAGGAGAGATAGTTTTGATAAAGTTAGATGTAATAAAAAAAATGACTACAGAAGAAAAATATAAATACATGTTAATCCTCTTAGAAGGCCAGTTAAGTTCGGAAAAAGATATATATGCAAATATTTCTAATGCATCTGCCATTATATATGCTATTTTTGATAAACTAAATTGGAGTGGATTTTACTTTGTAAAAAATGAAGAGCTAGTTTTAGGGCCATTTCAAGGTTTACCAGCTTGTAATAGAATAGCTATAGGAAAAGGCGTATGTGGAACAGCAGTAGCAACTAAGAAAATTCAAAGAATAGATAATGTTCATGATTTTCCAGGACACATTGCCTGTGATTCGGCATCAAATTCTGAAATAGTAATTCCAATAATAAAAGATGATGTGGTTTATGGAGTACTAGATATAGATAGTTATGAATTTAACACATTTACAGAATTAGAAGAGAAATATTTAATAAAATTTGTAGATAAGCTTAATAAATATATTGATTGGAGTCAATTATAAATATAAGCAAAGTTTTAAAAGTGGATAGGAGAAAATAAATGATAGAATTAGGAAAAATTAATACTCTTAAAGTATCAAGAAGTTGTGAATTTGGATATTATTTAGATGCAGAGGGAAAGACAACTTCTGAAGACATACTAATACCAAAGGGAAATATAGTGGGTGAAATAGGCGTAGAGGATGAAGTAGATGTATTTGTATACCGAGACTCTAAGGACAGACCTATAGCTACTATGAAGCCAGTAGAAGCTCAAGTAGGAGAGTTAGCTTACTTAAAAGTAGTAGATAAGACTGGAATAGGATACTTTATTAGCATAGGTATAGAAAGGGATGTATTAGTTCCATTTAGGGAAGCACCCGTTGAATTAGAAGTAGACAAAAAATATTTATTTTATCTATATGTAGATAAAACTAACAGAATAGCTGCAACAACTAGAGTAGATAGATACTTACATGATACTACTCATTATAATGTTGGAGAAGAGGTAGAAGGCGTAGTTTATGGAAAACATTCTAATGGAAATTTAGTTGTAGCTATAGACAATACATTCAGAGGAATTATATTAAAAAGTGAATGTTATGACGACATTTCCATTGGTGATAAAATAAAGGCTAGAGTAAAGAAATACTTTGATGATGGTAAAATTCAAATCACCACAAGAAAACCTCGTCTTGAGGAAATGGGAGAATTAGAGGAGGTTATTCTTAGCTACTTAAAGAAGAATCAAGGTTCAATGAGATTTAATGATAAGTCTAATCCAGATGATATAAAAAAATATTTTAAGGCTAGCAAGAATGCCTTTAAGAGATCTTTAGGGGCACTGATGAAAAAAGGACTTATAGAGCAAGATGAAAATGGTACTAGGTTAAAATAAAATATGAATAAAGTTAAAAGCTATCTCAGAATTATTTTGAGGTAGCTTTTTAAGTAATATTATATTTATTGAATAACAATAAATATTTATTGACGTAAAAAGCCTCTTGTGATAAGCTTTGGTTAGAGGTGATAAATTTGAAAAATATGTTATTTAGAAAGATACTATATATTGTATCAGTTTTATCAGTAGTTATAACTATAATAGCTGGAGCAACATTACCTAATATAGTAAATTGGTATCTTGGTAATATATCTACTGCTGGGTTAGATATAGGTGGAGGAATAAAAATATTCTTATATATAACTTATATACCATTTTTATTAATACTTATTTCAGTAATGAAATTAAGTGGAAAGCTATTAAAAGGAAGTCCTTTTTGTAAAGAGAGTATAAAGTCGCTAAAGGTGATAAGTATATGCTCATTCATAGCTTTTGTTACTTATTTAGCAGGAACAATATTCTTATATAAAAATTTAATTTGTATAGTTATAACTTTTGCTACCATGATGGTATTTATCATTTCTTCAGTAGTAAGAGAGCTTATAAATAATGGAATTGAACTACAAGAAGAAAATGATCTTACTATATAAGGAAGGTGGATTAATTGATAATTGTTAACGTAGATGTAATGATGGCTAAGAGAAAGATGAGCGCTACTGAACTTTCAGAAAAAGTTGGCATAACAATGGCTAACTTATCTATTTTAAAAAATAATAAGGCAAAGGCAATAAGATTTACTACTTTAGAAGCTATATGTAAGGCCTTGGATTGTCAACCTGGTGATATATTGGAATATAAGGAGGAGTAATGAAGAAGAAAGTTTTAGCTACAATATTAGGGATTGTAGTTACGATAATTTTACTATTAACTTATATTAAAGTAAGACCTATAATACTTCCAACCTACACAGAATGCCTAGAAGCCAATTGGAACATAAAATTACCTAAACCAGATAAACTAACTCTCATAGGAAGTACTAGAGGGGGTTTTGGCGGTGATGGAGATGAAATTAATGAAGTAATTTACCATGATGAAGAAGACTTAGAGAAATTAAATAATTCTTTTCAGTGGTTTAACTATGAGGAGATACCTTTTAAAATATCCTATGATGGTGTTATGCTATTAGAAGATAGAGATAAAATAAATCATAAGGAAATTAGTATATCTGATGGTAATCCTGAAAAAGTAATAGAAAAACTAAGCAAAGAAGCTAAATATTTTTATATGGATAAAAATAATAAAAGTGATTTTATTGTATTTATTTTAGATGGTAATACTTTAGAAATATACGAATCTTATAGATGATTTAAGACTAAATAAAAGGATTGGAACTTCCAATCCTCTTATTTCGCCTTAATTTATAAATTATTTACTCTGAAGATAGTGTCTAACTTATTATATCCAATACCATCAGGTAAAAGGTTAGAAAGTTTTGAGTATATCTCCATAGTTATATTAGGATCAACATCTTTAAAGTTTTCTATCATTTCAGAATAGAGAGTTCTAAGTTCTTCAATATCATTTAGTTCCCTATATATTTGTTCTAAAAGACTATAACCTAGTAGTGAATTTTCACTATCAGAATATTTTTTAGCCAACTTTAATCCAGCTTCTATTTTAGAAATAGCGTTCTTATAGGAACCTTCTTTAATATAGAATTTAGCTATGTCCATTAATGTACTAGCAAGATTAGGTTTATCATGTGATGTTCTAAAGTGAACAGCTTTATTAAAATACTTTAGGGCAACATCATTATTATTTTCATATAGATAAGCTAAAGCTATATTATTATATAAATGTCCTTGGTAGATTCCTAATTTATCACTAAAATTATAAAGAAGTTTTTTATATAGAGTTATAGCTTGCAAAGTAGAATTTTTTCTAAGATAACAGTTAGCTTTTAAAATTGTTCCTTGAATATACATGGTTAGCTCAGTATTAATATCAATAGTATCTAATAATTTATCTATATAAAAAATAGAATTATCAAAATCATCTAACTTTTTATAGGTTAAAGCTATATTATAGGTACAATTATAATAATTATTTTTATCCTTATTTTCTAAGGTAAAAGAATGGCATGTACATAGATATGCTAAGGCTTCTTCATAACAAAGGGTTTTGATTTTACACTTAGCTAATTTATTATATATAAATATCATATCATCATCTTTTGTAGGAATAGCATTATATAATTCCAAGGTTTTAGCATAGAATACAAAAGCTTCATTAAATAGACTTTTATCATATAGAAGATTTCCTTTTTTAACATATAGAGAAGGAAGTATATCTATTAACTTATTAAGTTCTCCAATATGAATTATCTCATCAAGTTCATCATCAGTTAAGTTTAACATAAGTTTATCAGTGCAATAAGTTCTAGCTTTAGTTTCTTCACTTAATATCAAATCATTCATCCCCTTATTCAAGTAAAAGAAAAATCCTTTTACTTATATTTAAGCAAATTAAATTATATTCATATATATTAGTCTATAGTAACTTAACAATTAGTGCAACATTTGGATAATATAAATGAAATGAAATTATTTAGACTGAAATTCTATGTATATCATAAAAACATGCGAAAATTTTATATATAAATAAAAAAATACAATATAATTAACTATATAGAAAGTTGTTGTAACTACAAATCCTATGTTGTCATCATTATGTCATTTTTTGAACATGAAAGTTCTAGAAATTTATAATAATTTATATATTTGTAAAAGGATACATATTTAAAATAAAAAAGTGATTCAATATTTTGAATCACTTTTTAAAAGATTTTTTTAAATTTTTAGCTTCGTATAGAATTTCTTTAGACTTATCATATTTTTCCATTTCAATATAGAGTAAAGATAGTTTAATATATATATTTAAAATTTTAGCTAAATCTGCATCTTTAAAAATTTTTATTAATATAAGATATATTTCTTCAAGTTTATTATTATCATTTAATTTTATATAAATATCTTCCAATATAGAGTAGCCTCTTATTAAAAACTCTGCATCAGAATATTTCTCAGATAAAGCTATACCTTCATATAATAGTTCTATGGCTTTATCATATGAATTTTCTTTTACATATACCAAAGACATATCTATAATACTACGATTCAAATTTTTAATATCATGTACTTTTCTAAAGCTAATTGATCTATTAAAATAGTCAATAGATTTATCTATTTCATTTAATTCATAATAAATACATCCTATGTTATTGTGAATCATTCCTAAATGAATTCCAATATTTTCACTAAAGTTATTTAGAATATCAAAATATATAGTTAAAGCATGGTGGTAATCTTTTTTCTTAATATAACAATTACACTTTAGGATAATGGTAGATATATACAATTTTAAATTGGTATCATAGTTACATATATTTAGCAACTCATCTATATATATAAGAGCATTATCATATTCACCTAATTTTTTATATACAAGAGCTATATTATATAAACAATTTCTAAGATTAGTATCGTCATTAAACTCTTTACAATAGGAATAGGCTTTAAATAAATATGTGAGAGCTTCTTCATAGGATAGAGTCATAATCTTGCATTTAGAAAGCTTAATATATGCAAAAGGTTTATTACTATTATCTTGATTATCATTATAAATTTCTAATATTTTATAGTAATATACAAAGGCAGTATTATATGAATTTTCTTCATATAGTAAATTTCCCTTTAATAAGTAAGATTTTAAAAGTATATCTTCTAATTTATATTTTTCACCTATTTTTATAACTTCATCTAAATTTTTGTGACTTAAGACAGAATCTAATTTCATATTACAATAGTTTCGTGCGTCTTCTTTTTCAGGAAGAAGTAGATAATTTACATCTAAATTTACATTAGTTTCAAGCTCATCAGCTTTTTTTTGCATAAATTTAAGATAGTTTGCTAAGGTTACTCCGGTAAGATTTCTTTTATCACTTTCAACCATACTAATATAATTTCTAGAAACACCGATTTCTTCTAGTTCTACTTGCTTGATATTTAGTTGTTGTCTAAGAGCTTTTAATCTTTTTCCAGGACTTAAGAAATCCAAATCTTTCACCTCCTTAGTTAAATAAATGTAGTTAAATATATTTTGTAGTTAATTATATTTTATAGGTAATTATATGTAAAGACAATGCATAATTAGTTCCAGTATATGTATTAAATTTACTATTTCACTTATTGTACCATTAGTATTTTTAGCTATATCTATAATAAAATTTTATTATAGATATAGCTAAAATTTAATCAGTTAGTAATTATAAATTTTTGATAATTATAGAATTTTTGCCAATTGGACCAGGATCAGATTCATTTAAAATTGAAATTCCGATAAAAGCAGTTAAAGTTAGTGCACATAAAAATACTATACCTTTAGTAAGTTTAGTTTTCATAAAATTCACTCCTTTAATATTAATATTTATATTAAGCTTTACAATTATGAACAAGATAAAATTGAGAATTATTTTAATGCACAATGTATCTTAAAAAAGTATTCAATTAACAGTTCTTTTGATGAAATATTGTTTACATGTCGATATAAGATGATTATTAGTATATATTTAAAATACATTCACAGTAATTAATTATATTTTATAACATAATATGTATGAATACAATAATAAAATATAAAAAGTAACAACAAATTTACGTCATAAATCTCTCCTCATTGTATAAATATGTATAAAAATGAAAAAGTAATTAAAATGTATTATAATTTAAAAGTAACTCATAAAAGATATTAATACTATCCTTTATGAGTTACTTGTAATTTTATTGAAATTTGTCTTTTTTTATTTATCTTTGATAAATAGTTTAATTATTTCATTTATAACTAAAGGTATTAAGCTTAGAACAATAACAAGTCCCCAATCTGCTAAAGTTAATGGTATAACATTGAACATTCTAGCAATTGGCGGTATATAAATAACTGCCATTTGTAATGCGATACCAACAACCATTGCATAGATTAAATACATATTTGAGAACAAACCAATTTTAAATATGGATTTATCTGAACTTCTCATATTTAAAGAATGAATCAGTTGAGTTCCACTAAGAACTACAAAGGCTATAGTTTGAGCATGCATCAAAGCTTCAGGATTGTTAGCTATGTTAACAAGAGTAACTCCGGCATCTCCGTATTTGTTAACTCCATAAATGAAACCTATAAGGGTTAATATACCAATTAACACACCATTAAATAAAAGAGTAAATAAAGAACCCTTAAATAAACTATCCTTAGGACTTCTTGGTTTATGTTTCATAACATCCTTATCACCAGGGTCTACACCTAGGGCAAGAGCTGGGAAGGAGTCTGTTATAAGATTAACCCATAATATATGAGTTGCATTAAGTGGTGCAGCCCATCCGAAGAGAATACCAAAGAATAGAGCAACAATCTCACCGGCATTACAAGAAATTAAGAATATTACAGATTTTTTTATGTTATTAAATATATTCCTACCTTCTTCAATAGCTGCTACTATGGTAGAAAAGTTATCATCTGTTAATACCATATCAGAGGCACCTTTAGCAACGTCAGTACCTGTGATACCCATAGCTACACCAATATCAGCAGCCTTTAAGGATGGAGCATCATTAACTCCGTCGCCAGTCATAGATACAATATTTCCTTTAGATTTAAAGGCTTTAACTATTCTAACCTTATGCTCAGGAGATACTCTAGCAAAAACTCTTAGATTTTCACATCTACTTGAAAGTTCCTCATCAGTTAAGTTATCTATGTCAGCACCACTAGCTACTTGGTTTATATCCTCTGCAATAGATAGTTCCTTAGCGATAGCAAAGGCTGTATTTTTATGGTCACCAGTAATCATTATAGTTTTTATGCCAGAAGTTTTACAAATTTCTATAGAGTCTTTAACTTCTAGTCTAGGAGGGTCTATCATACCAATAAGACCAATGAATGTTAAGTCTTTTTCCAATTCATCAACTTCTACATGGGTAGAGTTAACAGTTTTAAAAGCAGCACCTAGAACTCTTAAAGCATCGTCTGACATAGCTGTAGCAACTTTTAAGAAACCATTTTTAATTTCTTCAGTCATAGGTACAACTTCACCATTAATATAAGCAGAAGTACATATATTAATAAGATTATCAGTAGCACCCTTAGTCATTACATTAAATTTATCTTCATAAGAGTTTACCGTAGTCATTAATTTTCTGTCAGAATCAAAAGGTATTTCATCAACTCTTTTATGAGTTTTATCTAACTCTTCTTTAAAAACGTTAAACATATTTCCCATATCTAAAAGTGCTATTTCTGTTGGATCTCCAGTTTTTGATGTAGCCGTAGAAGTAGCATCATTACAAAGGACTATATTTTCAAGTAAAAGTTTTTCGCCATCATTATTTATATTGAATTCCTTAACTTCTTTTAGTTTATTATCTGCAAAGTATTTAACTACTGTCATTTTATTTTGAGTTAATGTACCAGTTTTATCAGAGCATATAATATTCACAGAACCTAGAGTTTCTACAGAAGGTAATTTTCTAATAATAGCATTTTGCTTTATCATTCTTTGAACACCTAAAGCAAGAACTATAGTTACAATAGCAGCAAGACCTTCAGGAATAGCCGCAACAGCAAGGCTGATAGAAATCATGAACATATCAGTAACAGCTCTATCTTGTAATAAACCGACTACAAACATAATAGCACAGATACCAATAGCAGCAATACCTAAAACTTTTCCCAGTTGTTCAAGTTTCTTTTGAAGAGGTGTAAGCTCATTTTCACCTTCATCAAGCATTTTAGCTATTTTACCAATTTCAGTATTCATACCTGTAGCTACAGCTATACCTGTAGCTCTACCATAGGTAGCTAAGGTAGACATAAATACCATGTTCTTTTTATCACCAAGAGATACTTTTTCATCTTCAAGGATAAGATTTGCATTCTTGTCTACAGGAACAGACTCACCAGTAAGGGCAGATTCTTCTACCTTAAGGTTAGCACTTTCTATAAGACGAATATCACAAGGAATAAATCTACCTGCATCGATGATAATTACATCACCAGGGACTACTTCCTCTGAAGGAATTTCTATTAATTCTCCATTACGCTTTACTATAGCCTTTGGTGTTGATAATTCCTTTAATGCATCAAGGGCCTTCTCGGCTTTAGACTCTTGAATCATTCCAACTGTTGCATTAACTAAAATAACAATACCGATAATAATTGCATCACTTATTTCTTTTCCTACAACTACAGATAGTATAGCTGCAACTATAAGGATATAAATTAGAATATCATTTAGTTGTGCAAAGAATAGTTGGACTTTAGTTTTTTTCTTTTTTGATGCCAGTTTATTAGACCCATACTTGGACCTAATTTCCTCAACTTGAGATGAAGTAAGACCAGTATCTGGGTTGGTGTTAAACTTACCTATAACATCGTCAATAGAGTCATTAAAATACATAAAATCACCTCATAATTAATAGTGTTAAGCCATACTCTAAATCTAAGATTTAGTTAGTAAAACTTACATAGATTTAATAAAAGATATTCTTTTATTAATATTTGCAAAAACATAATCACATATGTAGGTAATGTATGTAAAAAGAAAAGACTCATATATAGCGTAAGCACTATACATGAGTCTCATTATTTAATGCAAAGCCAGACTTAAAGCCAAGATGTTGACATTGCCATAGGATAATCCTACTAATTACTCCCTCATATGTAATTATATTTTATACATTAATTATAAGGGATGTACTAATAAATTACAAGATATTTTTTATTAAAACTTAGCAAGCAAATTAGGGATCATTCCATAGAATAATATACCTAAAAATGCTGCAATAACAATAATTAATATAGGATGAATTTTAGTTTTATAAAGTAGAAAACCAATAATTGCTGCTATTATTAAACTGTTTAAATCTCTATAGGACTCGTAGCTAAGAGTTATAAATACAGAAATTATAAGTCCAATAAGAGCAGGTCTCATTCCTTTTAAGGCATGAGCTAGTATCTTTGAATTTTTAAATTTATTAAAGAAGTAATTAGCAAAGGATATGAGTATGAAGGATGTAGTGACAACCCCTAGTGTAGATAGAACACTTCCTATAATTCCGCCAGTTTTATAGCCTACAAAGGTTGCAGCATTTATAGCTATAGGACCAGGAGTCATTTGAGATATACCTATGATATCCATGAAATCTGTTTGAGATAGCCAAGCATTGTTGTCCACAATTTCCTTTTGAATTAAAGGAAGCATAGCGTATCCACCACCAAAGCCGAAGGTTCCAATTTTAAGAAAGGCTAAATATAGCTTTAGTAATAGCATCTAATTTTCCTCCTTTGTATTTTTATAATTATCAATGTGGTGATTTCTATTAATATATATTCCATATACAGCAGCAATAAGAATTAAATATACAGGATTAACATTCATAAATACACTAAGAATTACAGTGACTATTACAATAATTATATTAACAGCTGTTTTATCTAAAACCTTTGCCAAGCTATTTACACCTACTAAAATTAGAAGGGGAACGGCAGCATTGATGCCTTTAAAGATAAGTTCAATGACATAAAGGTTTCTGAATTTACTGAAGGCCATAGCTATAATTACTATAATGATAAAAGAGGGAAGGGCTACACCTAAAAGTCCTAGGATAGCTCCTAGAACTCCATTAATTTTGTATCCAATGAAGGTACAGCTATTTATTGCTAAGGCTCCAGGAAAGCTTTGAGATATAGCTATTATATCTATAAATTCATCTTTGTCTATCCAATGGTTTTTATCTACAACTTCTCTTTCAATAAGTGGAATCATGGCATAACCACCACCAAAGGTAAAGGCACCTATCTTAAAGAAGGTTATAAACATATTAATTAAAGTTTTCATAATTGCCTCCTAAATTAATTTAATCTGTAAATAGTAAGAAAATATAGCTAAAATCCTTAACCTTATTTATAATATAATTAAAGGACAAGGGGGTGTTCACATGGAGATATCAAAAGTAGGAAGAAATACTCCAATACAAAGAGAAAGTAAAGTTGTAAATAACAAACAGGACTTCTCTAAAAATTTTAGCTTTGCTAGAGAGCAAAAGTCAGAAGAAGATCTTAAGAAAATGCTTAAAAATATAAAATCTAAAGGTAGCAGACTTGTAATTTCAAAGTGCTATGCTGATGTTAGAGCTTATAAAAAAGAAATAAAAGAATATCTAGAATCAGTACTTTCATTTATGTATTCCATAAAAAAGGATATAAGCTTTTGGCAAACTCAATACTTTGTTACAGTAGAGACTATTGACAATAAATTAGAAGAACTAACACAGATGCTACTTAATGAAGAACGAGAAAACTTAGATATAGCTAGCACTATAGATGAAATATCAGGTCTCATTGTAGATATTTATAGATAATTATAAATTAATATCTCTAATTATCTTCATTATTAAGTTATACTATAATTTAATATTTTATATATTAAGTTAAGGACCACTGGTAATAAATAGACAATTACCAGTGGTATTTAATTATATTTTTAAAGTTAAAGAAATCCGTTATAGCTAGCATCTGATGGCATTCTTAAATCTCCTCTTGGAGAAAGGCTTATAGATCCAACCTTAGGACCATCAGGTAGAGCAGAACGCTTAAATTGTTGAGTGAAGAATCGAGTCATAAATTTATTAAGCCATTTACTAATTACTTCGTCATCATATATCCCCTTAAAGGCAGCCTTAGCTAAGAATTCTATACGTTCCTTAGAAGCACCATGTTTCATGAAATGGTATAGGAAGAAATCGTGAAGTTCATAAGGTCCTACAATATCTTCAGTCTTTTGAGTAATGTTTCCATCTTTGTCCTTAGGAAGTAGCTCTGGACTTACAGGGGTATCCAAAATATCAATAAGGATTTTACTTATATCAGGAGTGCTTTCATGGTCAGCCACATAATCCACTAGGTATCTTACAAGGGTTTTTGGAATAGAACAGTTTACAGAATACATGGACATATGATCTCCATTATAAGTACACCAACCAAGAGCTAACTCAGATAAATCCCCTGTCCCAATTAACAGTCCACCTTCTTTATTAGCAAGGTCCATAAGAATTTGTGTTCTTTCTCTTGCTTGAACATTTTCGTAGGTTACATCATGTTGCTCTACAGGATGACCAATATCTTTAAAATGTTGGAGGCAAGCAGGTACAATATTTATTTCTCTTAAGTCTGTATCTAGGTACTTGCAAAGATCTAAGGCATTATTATAGGTTCTATCTGTAGTACCAAAACCAGGCATAGTAATGGTTACAATATTTTCTCTAGGCATTTTCAACATATCAAAGGTTTTTACTACAACTAGAAGAGCTAGAGTAGAATCAAGACCGCCAGAAATTCCTATAACTGCCTTCTTTAAGCCAGTATGCTCAAATCTTTTAGCAAGAGCTGAAGTTTGAATATTAAATATCTCTTTAGATCGTTTATCTCTTTCAAGAGGATTACTAGGTACAAAAGGATGTTTATCTATATATTTATCAAAATTATTAATAGCTATATTGTTAAAATCAAAGTATATAGTTTCCATATCAAAAGGAATTAAAACTTTATTATCTCTAAAGCTTATATTTTTTAATCTTTCAGCCTTTAATTTATCTACATCAATAATTGCTGTAATAATTTCATTTTCGCGATTAAATCTTTCATTTTCAGATAAGATTCCACCATTTTCACTGATTAAAAGATGGCCACTAAATAATACATCAGTAGTAGATTCAAAGACTCCACTAGAAGAATAGATATAGGAACTCATACATCTAGCACTTTGATTTTTAATTAAGGCTCTTCTATAGTCAGCCTTGCTAACTAACTCATTAGATGAAGATAAATTACATATTACATTACAACCAGCTAAAGATAAGAAGCTACTTGGTGGAATAGTAACCCAAAGGTCTTCACAAATTTCCACTCCAATACTAATATCACCACTTCTAAATATTAGGTTAGTTCCAAAATATATATTATCTTGGAAAGGAAGTTTAACTATTCTAGAAGTTATATTAAGACCACTGCTAAACCAACGTTTTTCATAGAATTCAGAAGCATTAGGTAAGTAACTTTTTGGAACAATACCTAAAACTTTACCATTAAAGATAAGATAAGCTGCATTATAAAGCACATCATCATATTCAAAAGGAGCACCTACAGCAAATAACATATCTCTTCCTTCAGAAAATACACAAAGATTTTCAATAGCTACTTCTGCTTTTTTTAGTAGTTTTTGTTGAAAGAATAAATCAGCACAACTATAAGAGGTTATAGATAATTCAGGAAAAACTAAAATTTTAACTTGTTCTTCTATAGCTTTTTCAACACATTTTTTTATTTCATTTAAGTTAAAGTCAACATCTGCTACCTTAGTAATAGGACAAGCAGAACCAACCTTTATAAAGTTCATTAAACATCGCACCTTTCATATTAAAGATATTTCTTATATACGAGTTCTTTTTTTAGTTTTAGTTTTTTTAGGTTTATTACTCTTAATATTTTTTTTATTATGTAATTGTTCTTTCTCCACTATTGCAGTTTTTGTGGTTTCATTATGTTTTTTTATGCCTTTATTTTTAAGTTTAATAGTAGTTTTTTTAGCCACAGAATATCCGAATTTTCCAATAGGCTTAGGAGCTAAGCTAAAGTATTCACCATGAGAGTATGAAAGTAGGTCTCCTTTATCAAAGTGAATTTTCCCTTTTTCATCGATAAGTGTATTTTCCACATGACAGTTAACTATTTCAGCTAAAAATAAATCATGGGTACCTAGGGGAGTTATAGATTTTACTACACACTCAAAGGCAACGGGACATTGATTAATAATACCGCAGGAAATATCCTTAGCTTCACTGAGAGACAAGTTCATATCCCTAAACTTGTCATTGGTTCTTCCACTTTTAACTCCACAGTAATCCACAGCTTTAACTAGATTACTAGAAGCTAGATTTACTACGAAGGAACCAGTTTGTTTTATATATTCATAGGATAATCTTTCAGGACGAATAGCAACTGTAATCATAGGTGGCTTAGTACAAGCTGTACCTATCCAGCCTACAGTAAATACATTATCCTTTCCTTCAGAATTTCTACTAGTTATCATCACTGCTGGAACAGGATTTAGCATAATACTACCCTTAAAAGTAGTTTTAGCCATAATATCACATCACTTTCTAATTTTAACATAAACCTAATATAAATAAACTTAATTATTTTTGTCTCATATGTATTATATAGCAAGTTGGGTATATTTATCAAAAATAATAACCATCTAAGCTATAGATATTTATTATAGTACAATAATTTAAATTAATCTTTAATTTTGATTACCCGTTTTAGTAGGTATAAGAAATTTCGGGGAGTTTTAAGTGTAAACAGTGTGTTTTTATTCATAACCTTATATTATAATATAAATATAGGGAAATTCTTAACTTATATAAGGAGAATTTAGCTTCAATCAGTTAGGCTAAAATAACAAGACATATTGACCTATAAAAAAATTTGATATATAATTAACTTGAACGTAGTTCAAACAAGGAGTAGATATAATGAATAGGTTCTCAGAAAACCCAAGAGAGATTATACTTAAAGGAGCAAAAGAAATTGCCTTAGAGAATGGAATTGCAGCAATAAATATAAGAGCTGTAGCCAGTAGATGTAAAATTTCAGTAGGTACAGTTTATAATTCATTCTCCACAAAAAGTGAATTAGTGTTATCGGTTGTTGAAGATTTTTGGAGAGAAGCCTTTACTGATTTTCATACATGTTTAATGGGTGAAAAAAATATTTTTGAAAAGATAGAGCTATTATATAATAATATTTTTGTTTACTTAGATAAATTTCAAGAAAATTGGATAGATCAGTTATCTTTATTAAGTAGTAGTGAAAAATCTCTAGGAAGAAAAAAAGAACACGAATTTTTTAAAAAAGTTAGTGAAAGTATAGTTAATCTCTTAGATTCAGAAGGTAATATTAGTGATGAAACTTGGACAGACAATTTAACTAAGGAAAAAGTGGCTAAATTTATTTTTAGCAACATGTTAGTTATGCTTAAAGCTAAGGAAGAGGATATAACTTTTTTTATAGAAGCATTAAAGAGAATTATTTATTTTAAATAAAGTTAAATAAAAATGCTGTATTAACTTACAGCATTTTATACACATAAAAAATGAACTATGTTCAAATAAAAATGCGAGGTGATATATTATGCAAGGGATTATGGAAACACTTTTTGATATTCTTTATCTTTCAACAGTTATAATAATGGGAATTATTATGATTAAGAAAAGTGGACAAAATAAACAATACAGATTATTTGGAATTATGGCAGTGATTTTAGGATGTGGAGATGCATTTCATCTAGTTCCAAGGGCTTATGGATTAGTTACCACTGGTTTAGAAGCTAATGCTGCGGCTTTAGGAGTAGGAAAACTAATTACATCTATTACAATGACTATATTTTATGTAGTGCTATATCATATATGGAGAATTCGTTATGATGTCAAAGACAAAAAAGGCTTAACTAATATTATTTATGGATTAGCTATTGTTAGGATTATATTATGTGCATTCCCAGAAAACCAATGGTTATCATATAATGCTCCAGTTTCCTGGGGAATATATCGTAACATTCCTTTTGCATTAATAGGACTTATAATCATATGGATTTTCCATAATAAAATTAAAGAAAACAATGATAAAGGATTTAAATTTATGCCTATTGCAATAATTTTATCTTTTGGATTCTATATTCCTGTTGTACTATGGTCAAATACTTTACCGATCATAGGAATTCTTATGATACCTAAGACTTTAGCCTATGTATGGATTGTATTTATGGGATATAACGAGATGAAAAAACTCTCAAACCCGCATGGTGTAAACAACTAGTTAACTATTTAAATATTTATATAGTTCTATAGGTAAATATTAAAATCGTATCCTAGGTAAAATTTTAAATAGTTATATAAGATAAATTTTAAAAATTTTAATATTTATTATATTAAATATTTTTAAATTATAAATTCTTAAGCTGTTTGAAATAAATTATCCCTTTGAAAGACCTACTTAAAAATAAAATTTTTAAGTAGGTCTTTGCTATGGAGCTATGTAGTATAATATGTAAAAATAGTATAAAATATAGTTATTGAAATAGGTATAATAAGGAGTGATTTGGTTTATGGAATTAAGTTCAATTGATGTAGATAAAATTATAGAAGATCACTATAAGTTTTTTGAGTCAAAAAAAAGTCGTAATATAGATTTTCGTATTAATCAATTAAGAAGTTTAAAGTCTGCTATAAAAAAGTATGAATATAAAATATATGAAGCATTATATAAAGATTTAGGAAAGTGTGAGTTTGAATCTTATACTACAGAGGTAGGCTTTGTATTAAGTAGTATTAGTCACACTATAAAGAATTTAAAGAAGTGGGCAAAGAAAGAAAAGGTAAAAACGCCTTTGTACTTATTTCCTGCAAAAAGTTTTGTAATTTCTGAGCCCTATGGAACGGTTCTAATTATAGGGCCTTATAATTATCCATTTCAACTTTTGATAGAACCTTTGGTGGGAGCACTTGCTGCTGGAAATTGTGTAGTATTAAAACCATCTGAAAATGTGCCCAATTTATCAAGCGTAATTACAGAAATGATTACTGAAACCTTCCCTAAGGAATATATACGCTCAGTGGAAGGTGGAATAGAAACTAACACTTCATTGATTAATGGTACCTTTGATTACATCTTCTTTACAGGGAGTGCTCAAGTTGGGAAAATAATAATGGAAGCTGCTGCAAGAAACCTAGTTCCTGTTACTTTAGAATTAGGTGGGAAAAGTCCTGTAATTGTAGATGAAAGTGCAGATATTAGAGTGGCAGCTAAGCGTATAATTTGGGGAAAGACTATAAATGTAGGTCAAACCTGTGTAGCACCGGATTATGTAGTAGTAAATAACAAGGTGAAAGATGAATTAATTAAGGAATTAAAATTGCAAATTCAAAGCTTCTATGGTAAGGATGCTATGGAGAGTAAAGACTACGGAAGAATTGTTAATGATAGACACTTCATAAGGCTTAAAAATATATTAGGTAAAGAGGCAGATAAAATAATATATGGTGGAAAAGTAAATAGAGAAAAAAGATATATTGAACCTACACTTATAGATGCTTCATGGGAAGGTGCAGCTATGTCAGAAGAGATTTTTGGACCTATTCTTCCAATTATAAGCTTTAGTAATTTAGATGAGATAATAGGGGAAATTAAAAAACTATCAAAGCCATTAGCTCTGTATTTATTTACTGAAAACTACGAAGTAGAGGAAAAGGTTTTGGAAGAGATATCTTCAGGTGGAGCTTGTATAAATGACACAATAACTCATTTAGCTAATCCGGAGTTACCTTTTGGAGGAGTTGGAAATTCAGGTATAGGAGCTTATCATGGTAAAGAAAGCTTTAAGACATTTTCTCATAGAAGAAGCGTTGTAAGAAAAACTACTAAAATAAATATTCCAATAGTTTTTCCACCTTTTAATAATAAAAATCTAAGTAATGTAAAAAAACTTATGAAATAAATTGAATGAGATAAGGGGGATTTTTATGAAAATTTATATTTCAGTGGATATTGAAGGAATCAGTGGAGTAACTAACTGGGGATTTACTAATGAAGGTGGCTATAACTATGAAAGAGCAAGAAAGCTTATGACAGAAGAAGTAAATGCAGTCATAAGAGGAATTAAAAAAGCAGGTGCAAAAGAAATACTAGTAAATGATTCTCACGGTCCTATGACAAGTATTCTCATTGAAGAGTTAGATGAAGATGTAGTATTAATTAGTGGAAATAAAAAAATTCTTGGCATGATGGAGGGTATAAATAATACTTTTGATGCAGTTATGCTGATAGGATATCATGGAAGACATAATACTTCAGGGGTTTTAGCCCACAGTTATAATAACTCTGTGGTATCAGAGATAAGACTAAATGGAAAAGTAGTAGGAGAGTTTGAATTTAACTCCTTATTGGCAGGATATTTTAAAGTTCCAGTGGTAATGACATCAGGAGATAACATTTTAACAAGTCAAGCTAAAGAATTTAACAAGAATATAGAAGCTGTAGAAGTTAAAAAAGCTCACAGTAGATATGTAGGTGAATGCATACAGCCAAAGAGAGTTCATAAAATGTTAGAATCATCAGCAGAAAAAGCTATTTATAATAAATTAGTAGAACCTAACATATTAGATGATGAGGTAGAGTTAGAAATAGCCTTTATGGATAGTGGTATGGCAGAAGGAACCTTATGTATTCCAGGAGTTCAGCTTATAGAACCTAACAGAATTAAGTACAAGGCAAAGGATATTATGGAAGCTTATAAAATAAGAAGTGGTCTAATTACCTTGGCTGGGGCTTGGATGCGATAACACTTAATTTAAACACATAAAACCTTAAAAAAAGTAGAAACTATTTAAGGAAAGGATGTGTTTATTATGAAGAGAAAATCAGGTTCTAACAATCCAGCTCAGAAGGGAAAAAGAAGACAAAAGCTTCATGAGAATCAAAACAATGTTGGAGATCCTCAAAATAAGCCTGAATTTAAAGATTTCAACGGAAATGAAATAAAATAGTTAAATTGTGTTTTAAGAAGCTGTCTCAGAAGTAGTTTATTTTGAGACAGCTTATTTTATTGCATTTATATATTCTCGGGGTGATTTGTGAAAGAGCTTTTTAAAGCTACGTAGAAAACTAGAGTAATCCTTAAATCCACAGAGGGAACTAACCTTAGTTACTGGCTCACCAGATTTTATAAGTTCTTGAGCCATAAATAATCTCTTCTGAATTATATAGTTATGAAGAGTATACCCAGTTTCATTTTTGAATTTATGCATTAAATAATATTTACTTATAAAGAATTCCTTACATATAAGTTCAATGGATAGATCTTGTGATAGGTTATTGTTTATATATTTTAAAATCTCTTCAATTTGTTTATCGTATTTTAAAGAATCCTTAGTAGTAATATAAGTTTTATCAAGATAAAGTCTGTTAAGATTTATAATTAGTTGAATAAAGAGGGAGTTACCTAAAAGTTTACTTCCAAAATCTTGAGAGTTAAATGATACTTCTAAGGAAGATATGATATTTTTAAGGTTATTTTGAAATTTATCTTCAAGTCTTATTAAATTAAGACTCTTCTCTTTTGCTAGTTTAAAGCAAGTTGATAAATCGCAACCTTCATAATTATGATTTTCGATAAAACCCGAATTAGCCCAAATAATTATACGTTCATAGGTCTCATTAGAATCGATAATAGGCTTGTGCACATCATGATTGTTTACAAGTAGAATATCCCAAGGCTTTAAATAATAAGCCTTCCCTTCAATTAAATAAGTAACTTTTCCAGATAAAAAGATTATTATTTTATTAAAGTCATGATAATGAAACTCGAATTCTTGATTTTTTTTGTCCTTTATATGAAAAAGCTGAAAGTCTTTATTAAGATATCCAGATTTGTTACTTGAATATGTGTTATCCATAAAGATACCTCCAAAACTAAATATACTTCATTTATCATATTATTAAAAAAGCAGTTTTTGCAATGTTTTCAACAGTATATTCAATATTTATTGTACATAGTGTTGAATATAATAAGATTATAACATATATGAAAATTAAATTACTAATTATATTATTTTATTTAAGGAGGAGGAAAAATGGAGATTTTAAAAAATTATAAGTCCTCGATATTTTTAATAATTTCAGTTATTATAGGTGGAGTTATAGGGTTGATCATGGGAGAAAGGGCAAGTATTTTTGCACCACTGGGAACAATATTTCTAAATTTAATATTTACAATACTGATACCATTAGTATTCTTTAGTATTTCATCGGCTATTGCTAATATGGATAGCTCAAAAAAATTAGGAAAGATACTTGGAATTACAATAGTAGTATTTGTATGTACGGCTATTATATCAGGAATAATAGGGGTAACTAGTTTCAAAGTTTTTAATCCTGCACAGGGACTAAATTCGTCTATGTTTACAGAGTTAATGAATAGTGCTCAAGTTGTACCTAGGGAGCAAGTAGGATTTTTAGAAAAAATAGTTTCTAGTATTACTGTAGGGGATTTTTCACAGTTGTTATCTAGAAGTAATTTATTGGCACTTATAATATTTTCTATGCTTATAGGTTTTGGAACTATGTTAGCAAAAGAAGAAGGAAAGGAGTTTTCTAATTTTTTAAGTAGTGGCGCTATAGTAGTAAATAAGGTGATAAATATAATAATGTATTATGCTCCAATAGGATTAGCAGCATATTTTGCCAACGTAGTTGGTCAATTAGGAAGTCAAATATTAAGTGGATATGCAAAGGTATTTGTACTGTATTTGATAGTATCTATAGTATATTTTATTATATTCTTTACTCTCTATGCCTATATAGCAGGGGGTAAAGAAGGTATAAAAGCTTTCTGGAGAAATTCCACAGGACCATCAGTGACAGCATTAGCTACATGTTCTAGTGCAGCCTGTATTCCAGTAAATATTCAGGCAGCTAAAAATATGGGAGTATCTAGTTCCTTAGCTAATATAGTTATGCCTTTAGGTGTAAATATCCATAAGGATGGTTCAGTGATAGGTGGAATATATAAGATAATGTTTTTATTTGCGATATTCGGAAGAGACATTAATAGCTTGGGAACTTTAACTATTATTTTCATGGTGGGATTACTAGTAGGAGCTGTTGTTGGTGCTATACCAGTAGGTGGTTCCATTGGCGAGATGCTAATATTAAGTATATTTGGATTTCCTCCAGAAGCTTTAGCAATAATGTTAGTTATTGCAACTATAATTGATGCGCCCGCAACCTTATTAAATTCTGCAGGTAACACGGTTTGTACCATGGTAATATCTAAATTTACAGAAAAGAAAAGGATTTAAAATAAAATTTATAATAAAAGTACAGATATAAATTTTGCATATAGAAATAAGGCTATCTCAACTGACTGAAATAGCCTTATTTTTATTCAATCTTATTGATAATATTTTATTAATTAGATTATTTAATTACAAATTTTACTGATTAGTTGATAAAAAATATTTATAAATTCAAAAAAATAGTTAATTTATAGAATAATATAAGATTAAATGTTTTATTACAATAATTTAAATAATATCCATATAATGTTATAATTATTTATAAAATATTGTAAGGGGGGCAGTTAATTGGGAAAGAAAAAAAATAAACTTTTAAGCCTAATTAGTGCATTATTATTCTTAGTAACTTATATTGTTATGCCAAGTATAAGTGTTTATGCAGTAGAAAGAGCTATTAATAATAATGAAGATACAACAATACTCCTTTCAGAAGGTTTTACAGGAGCTAGAAAGAATGTAAAACCAGAAGGAGAAGGATGGACAATTACAAGAAATGGGGAAAAAGCTACTGTACTAGATGGATATGACACAAATGGGAATTATGGTAAAATAAAACCTTCACTAGGATTTGGACGATTGAGTGGAAGTAGTACTGAAACTTTAGAAACACCAGTATTCAATTTACCTTCAACAGGAACTTTGAGTTTTTGGTATAAGGGGCAAGTTGGAAATGGTCCGATAACTTCAACTTTAAAATTAGAAGTTAAAGTTAATGATGTGTGGCAAGAGATAAAAGGACCAGATATTACAGTTACGAGTGAAAGTACCTTTTCAGTTTCTTTAGAAAAGGGAGTTACAGCTATAAGATTTACTTTCAATAAAGCATCAGGTAACTTAGCTATAGATGATATAGAAATTTCTTGTATTGGAGGAGGAACTACAGATCCAGGAGAACCACCAATAGATCCGCCAACTTCAGAGGTCATAACTATATCATCTGCTAGAGATTTAACTAATGGGGTTGAAGCTGTAGTTAGGGGAATAGTTTCCTTTAATGATAGAAATAAAACCCTTCATATTCAAGATGCTACAGGTGCAATTGCAATATCAAATAACTCCACTAAGATAGATTTAAGTGCTGCAGTTAATGGAGCCTTAGTTGAAGTTAAAGGTACCAGAGATACCTTTAAAGGATTAGCTCAACTTCAGGCTAGCGATATTAAGGTTATATCTAATAGTGGTATGCCAACTGCAGAAATTTATACTATAAAAGAGTTATTAACAGGAAAGCATGACTCAAAATATGTGGAAATAACTAATGCAGTTATAGATGTTGCAGCTAAGACCTTAACTCAAGGAGAAGATAAGTTAGACATATACTATGTACCTTCTGATATAAATGTAGTTACTGGTGACTTAGTTAATGTTAAAGGAACTATGGGGAAATACAACACAACTGTACAAATATATGGTTCATCTTGTACATTTACAAAGGTAGAAGCTCCTGACACTGAAGGGCCTATAATAAAACATGAACCAATTCTTAAAGCATCAATAGAGGAAGATCTCAAAATAACAGCTTCTATTGAAGATAATAAAGAAGTTAAAAGTGCAATGTTAAACTATAGAGTTAAGGGAGAAGAAGTCTTTAAGGCTATAAATATGACTAAAGATGAACAAGGAAATTACATGGCATTAATATCTAAAGAAGAACTGAAATTGATGGGTATAGAATATTATCTTGTGGCTGAGGATGGAACTAATATTACAAGAATTCCACAAGAAGGAGTATTTAATGTAGAAGTAACTAATGAAGATATAGTTGGACCAGAAATATATGATTTAGTGCCAGACAGTGGTGTAGGTATTGGAGATGTAGCAAGACCTGAAATAAAGGCTTCAATAAAAGATAGGACAGGAGTAGATAAAAATTCTATTAAAATATTCTTTGATGGTGAAGATGTAACTTCAAAAGCTACAATAACTTCAACATCTATTCTATACAAACCAACTACTGATTTAGACGATGGAAGTCACAGAGTAAAGATTGAAGCTAAAGATACTTTGGGGAATTATTCAAGTAAAGAATGGACTTTCAAAAAAGGTAAGTTAAGTCACTACTTCGGGCAACTTCATTCACATACTAATATTTCAGATGGAACAGGTTCTTTAGATGAAGCTTATTCTTGGGCTAAGAATCATGGAGCTGACTATTATGCAGTAACAGATCACTCAAATTGGTTTGATAATGATACAGCAGCTTCCTTAGCAGACGGTTCAGCTAGCAAAGCTTGGACAAATGCTCAGTTTACAGCGGATAAATATGATAAAGAAGATGATTTTACAGCTATATATGGATATGAAATGACTTGGTCAGGTTCTACTGGAGGGTGGGGTCATATAAATACATTTAATACACCAGGATTTGAAACCAGATCAAATAAGGCCATGGATTTACAAAACTATTACAATACATTGCAAACACAACCACAGTCAATTTCTCAATTAAATCATCCAGGTAAGACTTTTGGGGATTTTGCAGACTTTGGTTATTATAGTGAGGCTACAGACAAGGTTGTAAACTTAGTGGAAGTTGGTAATGGTGAGGGGCCAATAAGAGGTTCAGGTTATTTTCCAAGTTATGAATATTATACAAGAGCTCTTGATAAAGGATGGCATGTTGCACCAACTAATAACCAAGATAATCATAAGGGCAAGTGGTTTACAGCTAATAATGCAAGAACAGTAATTATAGCCACAGATAACTCTAGAGGAGATATATATGATTCTATAAGAAATTTAAATGTATATGCTTCAGAAGATGAGAATATGATTGTTGATTACACAGTAAATGGTAGTCTAATGGGAAGTTCCTTAGGTGAAGTAGATAAACTAAATTTTAAAGTTAATATAACTGATGATGAGACTATAAAGAAAGTATCAGTTATTTCTAATGGTGGAGTTGAGGTTGTATCTAAAGAATTTAATTCTAAAAATGTAGACTGGCAGTTTGAATTGTCTCCAGAATATACCTACTACTATTTAAAGATAGTGCAGGGTGATCAGGATATAGCTGTTACAGCACCAGTATGGGTTGGTGATAGTAGTAACTTTGGTTTAACTACAGTTACTGTAGACAATGAAATAACTTTACCTAATGAAAAGGTTCAAGTTTCTGTAGGAGTTTACAATAATGAAGCTAAGGCTTTAAAAGATGCTAAGGTGGAGTTCTTTGCAAATGAAATTAAAACAGAAAATAAAGTAGGTGAAAAAGTTATTCCTTTAGTGGAAGGAACTAAAACCGAAAATGTTCAAATAGATTGGATACCTACTAAACAAGGTGAATATACAATTTATGCTAAAGCAACAATAAATCATGAAGGCAGTGAAAAAGTATTTACTAATAGTGTAAAGGTCAAAGTTAGAAATCCAGAAAACACTTATAGAGTTGTAATAGATGGTGCTCACGTAAATCAATATGTAAGTGGAAATTATGCAGGAAAATATACAGCACTTAAGAATTTGTTACAACAGAGAAATACAATACTTTCTTTAAATAAAGAGACAATAACTGCAGATACTCTCAAGGGAGTAGATTTATTTATTCTTACAAACCCACAGAGTATTGATAAGTCAGAATATAACTTAACTAAGAGTAAGTTAGAGACAAGTGAGATAAAGGCTATTGCTGATTATGTAAAGGCTGGAGGAAATATAATAATAACTACTATTGCTGACTATAAGGATGGTGAAGGTGAATATAGCAATGATAGGCAGCTTAATCCATTACTTGAAGCTATAGGAACAGAACTTAGAATAAATGATGACCAAGTTATTGATAATACTACTAATGGTGGTCAACCTTATAGATTATACTTTAATAAATACAGTTCACCATTATACAATTTAGTATCTGGTATCGAAGATGGAAAAGAGCAATATAGCTTCTATAGTGGAGCTTCAGTTGTCCTTGCAGATGGAGCAAAGGGAGAGAAGGTAGATTTCTTAGTAAAGGGTTATGAAACTACAACTACTAGCGATGCGGATAATGCTAAAGATAACGTACCAGTAGCACAAGGAAAGGTATCAGTTATTGGAGCAGAAGAGCTAAGTAATGGTGGTAAGGTAGTAGTAGCTGGTAATACATTTTTCTCAGATTTTGAAACAGATGGGCAAAATGCAATATCTTACTCAAATATTAAAATAGTAAAAAATATTATGGGTTGGATGATGCCAGAGAAGATAGCTGAAAAAGTAAATATCAAAGATGTTAGAATAGATGCAAATAAGGACAATGTACCTGATTTACTAGGAGAAGAGTTTACTATAGAAGGTATAGTAACTTCTCAGTCAGAGGCAGTAACTCCTAAAAATTCCTTCTTTGAAGTAGTGTATATAGAAGATGAAACAGGCGGTATCTGTATATTTGGTGTATCTAAAACTCCATTAAGGGTTGGACAAAAAATTAGAGTTACAGGTACAGTAGATGCATATCAGGGTGAATTTGAAATTCAAGTTAAGGATGAAGATACTCAAATTCAAATTATTGATGAAAACCCAGTTGATATATCTCCAGTAAAGCTTTCTACAGGAAATAGTATGATAGCTGAGAATGGTGGTAAGCTTATTCAGGTGCAAGGTAAGGTAGTTAGAATGGATAAATCTAATTTATATATTAACGATGGCACTGGAGAATCAAGGATATATGTAGAAGGATATATATGGGATGGAAAAGATGAGAGTACAAAGGGAATATGGGATAAAAATATTAAAGTTGGAGATACAGTATCAGCTATTGGACTTGGTTCAATGGATCCTGAAGGAGCAAGACTTAGAGTTAGAAATACTGGAGAAATAATATTAATTCCAAGTGAAGAAACCAATGAAAAACCAGTGATTAATGGAGCTGAAAATATAACAATAAAGGTTGGAGATAGCTTTGATCCTAAATCAGGGGTAATTGCTACTGATAAAGAGGATAGAGATATAACTTCAAAAATAGTAATTACAGGTTCAGTAGATACAAGTAAGGCTGGAGAGTATGTTTTAACCTATAGCATAACTGATAGCTTTGGAAATAATACTACTATGACAAGAAAGGTAACTGTAATAGATAAAGAAACACCAGGTAAAGATGATAACGAAAAACCAGAAAATCCAAGTAAGCCTAATAAACCAAACAAACCAAATAATTCAGGAAACAATAATTCAAACTTACCTCAAACAGGAGGAGATAGTTCTTCAATAGTACTAATAGTTATAGCTGTTTTAGTAATTGGAGGAGGAGTAACTCTATTATTTAAGAGAAAAAACAAAGGAGAGAATACAGAGCAGAGTAAAAAATAAAATTAGACATTGAATTTAGGGGCTGACTCAAAGTAAGTTTTAAGCAGCCCCTTACAATAAAATAGGTGAGAGGAGGGTTATTAATGAATATAAATAAATACAAGAAGGATATTATAACAATAACAGTAACCGTTATATTAGGAATATTAATTGTTTTTTCATCTAAACTAATATTTACTAATGGATTTTTGTTGGACAAGCTAAGTGCTGGCGTAGAATATTATGAAGCAGAAATAGTAAATGTACTTAAAGAAAATTTGCAAGATGATAAGTATATAGAGGAAATAGAACTAGGATATCAACAGGTATCAGTAAAAATATTAAATGGCCCTTATGTGGAAAATCAATATGAAATAACTAATAATGTAAGTAGACTATATAATACTGTAGTAAAAAAAGGTGACAAGGTAATAGTTGCCATGTACTTCATGGACAATAAGCTTAATGATGTGGCTATATCTAGCTTTAAGAGAAGCACTTCTTTATCTATTATGGTTATTTTATTTTTACTAGTAATATTATTGGTTGGAGGATTTAAAGGTTTAAAATCTATAGTAGCATTACTATTTACAATGATTTGCGTAATATTTTTGATGGTACCATTAATGCTAAGAGGTGTAAGTCCTATAATATCAGCTATAATAATAGCTATAATAAGTACATCAATTACCTTAGTGCTAGTATCAGGAACAAATAAGAAAACATTGTCAGCCATCTTAGGAACTTTAATAGGAGTTTTAATAGCAGGAATACTTGCCTACATATTTGGTGAAACCACAAATCTCTCAGGAATAAACATGTCAGAGGTAGAAAGTATAATGTATATAGCAGAAACGACTAATCTAAAAATAAAGGGTATATTTTTTGCAGGGATTCTTGTGTCTGCATTGGGAGCGGTTATGGATGTAGCTATGTCAATATCCTCATCTATATTTGAAATAAATTCCATAGATAAGACTATGAGTATAAAAGCGTTATTTAAAAGTGGTATGAATATTGGTAAAGATATAATAGGAACTATGGCTAATACTTTAATTTTAGCATTTGCAGGAGGAGCTATAAACATACTTATTTTATTATACTCTTCTAGTATGACAACTAATAGGTTACTGAATTTAGATATCCTTGGCACCGAACTGATTCAAGGGTTATCAGGAACTATAGGAATAATTCTAACTGTACCAGCAACAGCAATTATGGCAGCATATCTATGTAAGGCATCTTCAAAAAATAAGTAAGTCAGAATACTCGTCTATTTTGTGTTATACTGCGTCAACAGAACCCTTAGATAGTGCTACTATCTAAGGAACCTGTTTCCTTATCTAACTCAAAATATACTTCCCATCTTTGACTTATTATTTATTTTCAGGTGCCTAAGAAAAAAATAAAATTATAAAGAAATAGGATTTGAAACAAACTGTTTCAGCCTTGTAATTAAAGAGTAATAAAATTAACTCAGATAATTAAGGATGATACAGTTCTTTATTTTCCCTTTAAAAAGGTATAATGATGAAAAATAAAATAGCTATATAGCTACATGAGTAATTTTTATATAAAGGTATCATACTAAGTAGTATTAGTATAAAAAATAGTAGATATTAAAAGGAGAGGACTTTTATGCCTTATATAAACTTTAAAGAAGAAGTGTTTAAAGGAAAAGAAGAGCTATATAAAAGAATAGAAAATAATAAGAAACTATTTAGTGAAATAAAAAATAATAAGAACAAAATTAGCATCCAACAAGATGAAAAGTATAGTTTTAGAATCATTAAAGATAGAACTATAAATAATTCTAAAACTGAAAATGAGGGGGATTTTTTAGAGATTACTGATAAAAGTATCGTATGTACTGAGTTTATAAAGTGTAAATTTTATAATATAAAATTTAAAAATTGCACATTTGTGGCCTGTAGGTTCATAGAATGTGACTTTGGGGGTGGAGGAGTAATTTTTGAGAACTGTACTATGATTTTAGAAGAAATTAATAATGTACCATCACTAAATAAAAAGGATAATCTATCTTGTAGTTTTGAAAAATGTAAATTATACTGTAAATTTTTAAGCTCTAATATCACTTATTTAATAATTGATGAATGTGAACTTAAAGATACATCTTTTGAACTTACAGATATGACTAGTGCTATAATTATAAATTCTTATATGAAAAGAATTAATTTAATGGATGTGGATTTATCAGGAGGGAAAATAATATCAACTTACATTGAGGATTTAGAATTTAATGATAAATTAAAAAGCAAACTAGATCCAAAAACTTTTTTTGATAAAATTCAACCAAAGAAAAAAACAAAGACAGAGTATGAAGGAATATATACTGTATATGAAACTATTGCTGATAAATATAATGAAAATAATTTGAAGAATAACTTTGGAGAATACTATTATCTTTGTAAGAATATGCAAAGAAAAAGTTTGAAAAAGCTATTACCCAAAACAATATCTTATATTTATTGGTTTACATGTGGATATGGAGAACGAATATTATATCCATTAATAAGCTCTTTAGTTTTAATATTAATTTTTGCAACTATGTATTTGATCTTGGGATATAACTCACAAAATCAAATAATTAGCTACTGGTGGAGTATAGGATTACCAAAAAACTTTAATGAATTTCTAAGTCAAGTAAATCAATGTATAAATATAAGTGTTGAGGTATTTACAGGACTAGGATCTGATAATGAAACGCCAATACCGGCTTCTTTTATAGTAGCTAATACTGAGATGATAGTTGGAGTAATTATGATGGGGGTTGGAATAGGTACCTTAACAAGAAAATTAGTAAGATAAATAAAAATTTAGTTGCGTAACAAAAGTTACAGACCTATTATAGAAATCTAGTTATAATTAAGCTATATTAAATATAGTTTAATTTAAATTTGGTGTTAAAATTAAACAAAAGATAAGTGTGATAAAAAATATAATTTTGAAAAATATGATAAATTAGATTAAATAATAGGTTTAGGAGGATTTGTTATGAAGAGAAAAATAATTAAGATCCATGAGGAAAAGTGTAATGGCTGCGGATTATGTGTTACGGCTTGTCATGAAAAAGCTATAGAATTAGTCGATGGAAAGGCAAAACTTGTTAGCGATATATATTGTGATGGATTAGGAGATTGCTTACCCAATTGTCCTACAGCAGCTATAGAGATTATAGAAAGAGAAGCGGATGAATATGATGATGATGCAGTAAAGGCAAGAATTTTAGAATTAGATAATAAGTCTAAAGAGATTAAAGATATAAATATTGGTGGGGAAGAAAAGTTGCCATGTGGATGTCCTGGAACAATGGCTAAAACTATTGAAAGAAAACCAATAATCACTATGGAAACTATGCCTAAAAAAAGAGAGAATACTACTGAAAACAACTCTGAGCTTATGCAATGGCCAGTGCAATTGAACTTAATAAATACTAGTGCGCCATATCTAAAGGATGCTAACTTATTAGTAGCAGCAGATTGTACAGCTTATGCTTACGGAAATTTCCATAGAGACTTTATGAAGGATAAAGTTACAGTAATAGGATGTCCAAAACTTGATGACAATGAACATTATAAGAATAAATTAACTGAAATACTTAAGAAGAACAATATAAAGAGTATAACTGTAGTTAGAATGGAAGTGCCATGCTGCTCAGGAATAGTAGCTTCAGTTAAAAGTGCCATGCTTCAAGCACAAATAATAGTTCCTTACAAAGAAGTAACCATTGGAACTAATGGTGATATAATAGAGTGATAATTGAATATATTTTAAGTGTGGAGCTATCTATAAATCTGTTAACTTAATAGATTTATAGATAGCTTTTATTATTGCATAAATATTTATAAATTTTAAAGAGGGGTAATAGAAAATTAATGGATTAAAAAGATAATATAATGTATAGTAAATGTAAAGATGAAAAAATCCATAGGGAGGAAATAAGTACCTATGTCAAATTCAATAATAACAAAAAAAGCATTAGCTAAATCTTTGAAGGAATTAATGAATTCTATACCGTTAAATAAGATATCTGTTAAAGAGATAGTTAATAACTGTGGATTAAATAGACAAACATTTTACTATCATTTTCAAGATATATACAATCTACTGGAATGGATTTATGAAACAGAAGCCGTAGAAAGCATATCACAATACAGAAGTTATAACACCTGGACTGACGGATTTCAAAAGATTTTCAACTATATAGAAAGCAATAGAAGATTTTGCATGAATACTTTAAATTCTTTAGGAAAGAATCACCTAGATTCATATCTTTACACAGTTACTTATGATTTAATTATTGGAGTAGTTAATGAAGTTTCTCAGAATATGAGAGCTACAGAAGACAATAAAAAGTTTATTGCAAATTTTTATACTTTAGCATTTACAGGTTTGGTAATTCAGTGGATGAATGGTGGAATGAAGGAAGATTCTCATAAGATTATTGAAAAGTTAAGTGAATTAGTAGAGGGTAACTTTATGAGAGCTTTAGAGAGATATGAAAAGGATGCATAATAAATATATCCATCATGCATCCTTTAAAACTTATATATTCTTTAAAGTATTAGTGTAATTATAAAATATTTCATATAACTATGATTTAAAAGTTACTTTAGTTTATTACCATCTTCATCAATGTAAAACCACTGATTATCTAATTTTACAGATATGGGGGCTATATCCCCGAAGGAAGGAGTGATTTCATCATATATGATATCTGTAAACTTATTAGAGGATTTATTATAAAGCCCCCATTTATTATCTTTACTTACTAAAAAGATATTTTCAGTGTAGGGGTCAATAATATTATATTCGCATTTTAAAATTTCTTTTTGGGTTTTATCTATAAGCCCCCATTTACCATTTAGGCATACTTGAAATATATTTCTAGATGAATCAATATTATAAACCTCATCATAAATAGGAGGAACTACCTCAATTCCATTAGAAGCTAAGATACCACATTTGCTTGACTTATAAATGGTAGCAAAGCCATCATAGAATGGATAAATTTCAGTATAGTCTGTGTTAAGTATAATTTCACCTTGTTTATTTATAAATACATTCTTACGGTTACCATCTTCATCTACATAGCTAGCAGCAAACATATTATCTCCTGAACCTAATTCTATGTATTCAAACTTAGGTTCAAAGAGCAATTCTCCTTTAGTATTCATAAGAGCAACCTTGTTATCTAAGGAAGCTACCAAAATATCACTTTCCCAAAAGGAGTTTATATAATCATATTTAAATGGAATTACAACATCACCATTCTTGTCTATACATCCAGTCTTACCATCAAGATATACTGTAGCTAGTCCATTAATAAATGAATCAGCCCCATCGTAAATAGGTTTAATTATCATTTTATCTTTAGTATTTATATAACCAAACTTTCCATCTATATCTACAGGAGCTAAATCATCATTGAAGCTTAAGTAATAAGAATATTTAGGTTCTACTATAGTTTTACTTTCTAGATTTACAAAACCAAATTTTCCGTTACTTTCAAGATGAACTATAGAATTGTTAGGCATTATGGCAGTATACTTGGGCTCTACCTTTAAATTAGTATTTAAAACTATAAAGCCTTGGTAATTGTTTTCTGTTATAATGGCTATATTTTCCTCTCCACAATTATATATTGAAATTGGGGTTTCAGATACGAAATCAACTACTATATTGTTTTTAAAGTCTATACAACCATACTTACTGTTCTTTTTAACAGAAATGAGAGTATCAGATACAATAGTAGCTTCTTCATAATCAAAAGGAATTATCACATTATTTTTTTTATCAATAGCACCCCAAAATCCATATTTTTTTACAGGGGCTATATTGTTATAAAATGAATGTGTTTCGTCATAGGTTGGAGTTATAACTAGATTTTCTTCTGTATCAATAAATCCCCAAAGACCTCTAAGTTTAACTGCTGCTAGGCCATCAGTGAAAGAGGAGGCTTCTTCATATTTATTATTGTTATTACAACCACTTAGAACAACACAGAAAATTAATAATACTATTAATAGAATTTTGTTTAAAATCTTCATATGTCCTCCTTTTAAAATATTATTTACTATATTTTAACATTATATTTTCTATAGATATACAAGATTTGGCAAAAAAATAAAAAATGCAGTATTATGTAAAATACCGCATTTTGGCTATATATTAGATGTAAATCTATTTTCTTTTATTAGATATTTCAATGTTTACTTTTCTTTTACCAAACATTTTTCCTTTAGAATTCTCTAATATTATATTTACAAGATTGCTAGGTACATCAACAAAGGAGAACTTATCAAGGATATCAATTCTTCCAATTTCTTTACCTTTAACACCGGCAGTGTTATCTAAAAATTCAATAACATCTTTAGCTCTGGCCTTGTCGAGCTTACCTATAGATAAGAATAATCTTGTTGTATCATCTACATCTACAGACTCTTCAGCATAGTTACAATTTAATTCTTTATCAAACATTAGTTTTAGTAAAGAAGCAGTAACATCTTCAGCACCATACTCATTTATTAGCTCTTTAGCCATAGGTAAGAATGTATTGTATGAGTCTTCTTGTAATACATTCCCAATGTTTTCTATTAAACTTCCAGATTTAGCAGAGAATATATCAGCTAAAGTAGGAATGTCTTTTTTTACTATTTTACTTTTAGTATGATTTTCTATTTGTCTTATAAAAGAAACTTCTTTTCTTGAAGCAAAGCTATAAGCAATACCTTCTTTATTAGCTCTTCCAGTTCTTCCTATTCTATGCACATAAGATTCTATATCTTGTGGCAAGTCATAGTTAATAACATGAGTAACATCTTCAACATCAATTCCACGAGCTGCAACATCAGTAGCTACAAGAAAATGTAGTTGTCCGCTCTTGAATTTAGCTAATGTGTTCATTCTTTGGCTTTGTTTCATATCTCCGTGCATACCTTCAACACTATAGCCTTTACCATGTAAAGCATCAACTAATTCATCTACACCTTTTTTAGTTTTACAGAACATTATTGTTGTAGTTGGATTATCTACGTCTAAAATTCTACAAAGTGAATCAAATTTATTAGATGAGTTAACTAAAAAGTATGATTGTTGTATTTTGGATACAGTCATGGATTTTTTAGCTATTACAATATGTTGAGCATCAGGTTTCATGTAATTTTTAGATAGGTTTTTTATTGGTCTTGGCATTGTAGCAGAGAATAAAAGCGTTTGTCTTTCCTCATTTAAGTTAGATAGGATACTTTCAATATCCTCAATAAATCCCATGTTTAACATTTCGTCAGCTTCGTCTAAAACTAAGAATTTAACATTTTGAAGTTTTAATGTTCTTCTATTAATGTGATCTAATATTCTTCCAGGAGTTCCAACTACAATATCTACTCCTCTTTTTAGAGCAGCAAGTTGTCTGTCAAAGGATTGACCACCATAGATTGGTAGGATTTTATACTTTTCATACTTACACAATTTCAAAAGTTCTTCGCTAACCTGAATAGCTAATTCTCTTGTTGGAGCTAATATTAAGGTTTGGATAGCTCCACCCTTAGGACCCATGTTGCTAAGAATAGGTGCTCCGAAGGCAAGGGTTTTACCAGTTCCTGTTTGCGCTTGACCTATTATATCGTAACCTTGTAAACTTACAGGAATGCTTTTCTCTTGTATATCACTAGGATTTTCAAAGTTTAAGTCATTTATAGACTTTAATATGGAATCCTTAAGTCCAAGTTCTTCAAATTTAGTTTTTATCATTCATATTCCTCTTCTCTTTTTTCTTTAAATACATCTAATAGTAACACAGTAAATCCATAATAGCAATTGTAAACTGAAATTTTATCTCTAAGTATTTATCCCTAAGTATAATGAAATAAATAAAAATTATGCAGGTGGAAATATAAAACTCTATTACATTTATAGAAAATCATATATTATATTATGTGTAGATATAATTAGAATTATAGGTATAATTATATATAGATATTTTAAATTAAGGAGAATATATGAAAAAATTTTTATTTGATACAATGGAAACATATTTGGAAAATGGACTTAGGTTAATAACTATAAAAAAAGAAACCCAAATAGCTTCTTTAAATATCGGAGTTATGGTTGGAGCTGTTTGTGAAGAAAATCAAGAACGTGGTATATCTCATTTTATAGAGCATATGCTTTTTAAGGGAACTGTAAATAGAGATAATGAAAAATTAAATAGTGATTTAGAAAATTTAGGTGGAGAGTATAATGCTTATACAGATTATATGTCCACTGTTTTTAATACTACTACTTTAAACGAAGAATTAGATGTAAGTTTAGAATTGATTAGTGACTTACTTCAACATCCTACTTTTTTAGAGGAACACATTGAGAAGGAAAGAGGAGTAATATTAGCAGAATTAAGAAGTGGTAAGGATGATGTAGAAGATTTATCTTTTCAAAAAATAAATGATATGGCATTTACTCATAGTCCATTAAAAGTTGATGTAATAGGAAAAGAAGAGATTGTAAAGTCAATTAGTAGAGAAGATTTGATAAGATATTATAATAATCACTATGTTTCTAATAATACAGTGATAACAGTGGTATCATCTTATGAACATGAATATGTAATAGAGTTAGTTAAAAAATATTTTAGTCAGTGGAAAAGAAAAAAAGTAAGTAAGCCTATTTTAAATTTTGAAAAAAATAAAGACAAAATTAAGATTACGCATAGAGATAATATGGAGCAGAGTACAATAATATATTTATATACATTTAATGATCTAACTAAGAAGGAAGAGTTAGCTTTAAGAATATTAAATCACAAGTTTGGAGAGAGTTCTAATTCTATATTATTTAGAGAACTTAGAGAAGATAGGGGACTTGCTTATGATATTTATACAAGTCTTGACTTAACAAACAACTTGAAAACTTTATATATCTATGCAGCAGTAGCACCAGAGGATGTTGATGCAACTATAGAAACCATAAATAATTGTATAGAAAAAATTAAAGAGGAAATAATTGTATTTGATGGTAATACTATAAATTTAATGAAAAAGGTGTTTAAGACTGCTATAGCTTCTACTTTAGAGGATTCAACAGATTTAGGAAATTATGTAGTACATCAGGCTATGGAAGAGGATAATTTATATCAATTTAATGAAGATATGGAGAATTTGAATTATATAGTAGCTCAAGATTTATATGAAGTAGCTAAGAAGGTACTAAATAAGCCTACAATTCATGTGCTTCTATGTGATAGGGAGTAAGGTATAAAATTTCTATAGATGATGGGAAGGAAGAACAGTGAGTAAAATAATTACTAAGATTGAAGCCCAAAAGAAAAAGGATAACAGAGTAAATATATTTATAAATGGTGAATTTGCCTTTGGATGTAGCAGTGAGTTAGTATATTATCATAATTTATCTAAGGGAAAAGAAATTAATATTGAAGACCTAAAGAAAGTTATAGTTGAAGATAATTTTCTTACAGCAAAGACAAAGGCTTTAAAGTATATTGAGAGAGCTCTAAAGAGTGAGTTTCAAGTGAGAGAATTTCTACAAAGGAAAGAATATGAAGATAGTGTCATAGACAGAGTTTTGGAATTTCTAAAGGCATATAAATTTATTGATGACGAATATTATGCAAAAGCTTTTGTAACACAAAATATTAGAATAGAAGGCAAAGGAAACATTAGATATAAACTTATAAAAAAGGGTATATCTGAGGAAATGATAAATAACATACTAAATGAAATTTCTTCTAAGGATGAAGAAATAGTGGCTTTAAAGCTAGCAGAAAAAAAACTTAAAGTGCTATGTAAAAATGAAGGCAATATAGTAAAAATAAAAAGTAAACTTAATACTTTTTTAATATCTAAGGGATATAATTTTGATACTATTAAATCAGTAGTAAATAAATTAGAAATCAAGGAAAAAGAAAATATAGAGGTCTTTAGGTCAGATGGTTATAATCAGGTTAAGGAAAATCAATGGGATGAACTTCTCAGTATTGCAGAGAAAAGATATGAACGCCTTAGCAAGTCAGAAGAGGATGCAATTAAAATAAAGAAAAAATTACAGGATTTCCTTTTAAGAAAGGGTTATAATTACAGCGATATCAAAACTGTATTAAACAAGATTATTAAAGGTGAAGATCCCTATTATTAAATCTAGAAGAAAATCTAACAGGAGAGAAAAGGAGGGATAGAATGGAATTTTTAGAGGAGTATAATATAAATATTGTTTCATTAGTATTGGTTATAGCATTTGTATATCCTGTAATAATGGGCATTGTATTTAAATTGAAAAGTAAAAGCATGGTGGTTACAATTAAGGGTGTATTAACTTCTATGGCAATGGTTTGTTCAATAATACTAACTACTGTGGTGGTAAAAAATGTGTTTGCATTAGATAAGTATGGATTAGTTGAATATATATCCTCAAAGATTTCTCCATCCTTTGCTTATCTTATTACTAAATCTAAGCTATTTAATGGGATTATACTATTGTTTACATTCTTAATTATTTATCAGATATTTAAAGCCCTTATAGAATTTATTAGCAGGACTACTTTATATCCAGCTTCAGATGCCATTGATACCAGTATTAGAAATACAGGCAGAGGTACTAGAGCTTTATTAGGAGGAATGTTTCAAATTCCTAAGGCTATATGTTATATGATAATATTATCAGCACTACTTAGCTATGCATCAATTTTTTTAAATAATCCAAAGCTAGATAATAAATTAAATTCATCTACCATATATAGTTATATTAATAAAAAGATTATAGAGCCTGTTACGGATTCTGAGATAGCTAAAAGTTTCCCCAATATATTAGAGAATTCATTTAAAGTAGTAGATGAGAAAAATAATATAGTAGATGATGTAAATGGATATCTTCAAGGGGTAGTTTTTTATAATGGAGTAACATTAGATGAGGGAATAAGATCTAATGAGATCATAGATAATACTGCGTTAAGTATAACTAGTAAGTATGATAACGATTATGATAAAGCAAGATCTTTATATGAATGGATAGGGAATGCTATAATTTATGATGATGATAAGGCTACAGAAGTTATGAATAATCCCATACCTACAGAGATTAATTCTGGAGCCATAAATACTTTTAATACAGGAAAAGGTGTTTGCTTTGACTATGCATGTTTATATGTTGCAATGTGTAAAGCAAATGATATACCAGTAAGACTAATTGTAGGAGAAGGTTATAATGGAATGTCTTGGGTTAGTCACTCATGGAATGAAGTGTATATAAAGGAAATGGATAAATGGGTAAATGTGGATTCAACTTTTTATAATGCAGGGAATTATTTTGATAATGATACCTTTAATTCAGAGCATAGAAATAGAAAAATCGCAGGAGAATGGAAGTAAAAATTTAATTAAAACTTAAGTTTTAATTAGTCTTTTATATTAGATTTATATAACTTTTATATTATAAAGTTTGTATTATGAAATTAAAATAATAGTTAAATATAAAAAAACAAGCTTATATGCTTGTTTTTTTATATTTAGAAAGTATGAAACTTATGGCCTTTTCACATTCAGTATCCGTATTATCTATGGACCATGCAGTATTAAAATAATTTAGGGCCTTTTTATTTTCATCCATCATTACATGACAATAAGCAAGGTTGAAATAATATTTACTTTCTTTTCGTAGATTCAAAGCTCTATGAATAAGAGGTATTGCAGCCTTATAGTTTTTTAGTTTAATAAAACATACAGCAGAATTATAAAATGAAGGTGCTTCATATTCCTTTAACTCTGCAGATTTTTTATACATATCAATAGCATTTTTATAGTCCTTAAGTTTATATAAATCATTACCTTGTGCAAAATAATTCAAGGAAAAGACCTCCTAATTAGTACTTTATCTTAATATTTTCCATTTTGTTCTAAAATATACTATAACATTTATAAATTTATGTAAATTATATTTTGAAATTTGTATTGACAAAAGAGTTGTATTGTATATAATATTATAAAAGAGAAATATATATAATACATAATAAATTGACTGTGATGAAGAGGAGTAAGAATATGAAATATTAAGAGAGGAAAATCCATGGGCTGAAAGGTTTTCTATAGGAAGTATTTTGAAGGTAGCTTCGGAGTTGCTTTAGCGAAATTAAGTAGCTAGAGACGGTGGTTCCTCATCGTTAAAATTAAGAGAGTCTTAAAAGTAATTTTGAGAAATAAAGGTGGTAACGCGCGCTGTCGTCCTTTGGGGTGATAGCGCTTTTTTTTATTAATTTTATACTAATCTATTAAATTACCCTAGTATTAAGTATATTAATAAATGTAATGCTAATTTCTGTGTAATAGTTTAGTTAAGGTTTTGTACATTATAGCTACTAAGAACTGTAATTGTTAGAACAAGTAATCAAAAGTAAAAAATAAAAACATATAGAAGGGCAGGTAATAACAATGGATGAAAATAACAATATAGCAAAGAATTATGATCCTAAAGAGTTTGAAGAAAGACTATATAAGTGGTGGGAAGAAAGTGGATTTTTTACTCCACAAGTAGATAAAAATAAAAAGCCATATACAGTAATAATGCCACCACCGAATATCACAGGACAACTGCACCTTGGTCATGCTTTAGATAACACTCTTCAAGATATACTTATAAGAACTAAGAGAATGCAAGGGTATAGCACATTATGGCTTCCGGGAGAAGACCATGCAAGTATAGCTACTGAAGTAAGAGTTGAAAAAGCTTTACTTGCAAAAGGAATTAAAAAGAAGGAAATTGGTAGAGAGGCATTTTTAGAAAAGGTTTGGGAATGGACAGAGGAATATAGAGATAGAATTAAAACTCAACTTAAAAAAATGGGTTGTTCTGCTGATTTTACAAGAGAAGCTTTTACTATGGATGAAAATTTAAGTAAGGCTGTTAGAGAAGTTTTTGTTAAATTATACAAAGATGGTCTTATATATCAAGGAAATAGAATTACAAACTGGTGTCCTAAATGTATGACTGCTATCTCAGATGCGGAGATTGAATATGAAGAGCAAGGAGGACATTTCTGGCACATAAATTACCCTGTAATAGGTATTGATGAAGTAGTTGAAATTGCTACAACAAGGCCAGAAACTTTACTTGGAGATACTGCAGTAGCAGTTAATCCTAAGGATGAAAGATATGCTCACCTAGTTGGTAAGAAACTTAGGTTACCATTAGTGAATAGAGAAATTCAAGTTGTTGCCGATGACTATGTAGATATGGAATTTGGAACAGGTTGTGTTAAGATAACTCCAGCTCATGACCCTAATGATTATCAAGTAGGTAAGAGGCATAACTTAGATGAAGTTGTAGTTTTGGAGGAAAATGGAACTATATCTGAAGGTTATGGAAAGTATTCAGGACTTGAGAGATATGAAGCTCGAAAGCTTATTATAAAAGATTTGGAAGAACACGGATATTTAGTTAAGATTAAAGAGCATAGTCACAATGTAGGAACTCATGATAGATGTGGATGTACTATTGAGCCAATGCTTTCTAAGCAATGGTATGTAAAAATGGATACTCTTGCAGCACCAGCAATTAAGGCCGTAAAAGAAAAAGATATAAAATTCATTCCAGAAAGATTTGAAAAAATCTACTATAACTGGATGGAAAATATTCAAGATTGGTGTATTTCAAGACAATTATGGTGGGGACATAGAATTCCAGTTTGGTACTGTAAAGATTGTGGAGAGATAATAGTTGATACAGAAGCTCCAACTCATTGCAGTAAGTGTAGATCTATAAATCTAGAGCAAGATAAAGACGTTTTAGATACTTGGTTTAGTTCAGCCCTATGGCCATTCTCAACATTAGGTTGGCCTGGTGATACAGAGGATTTAAAATATTTTTATCCAACAAGTACATTGGTTACTGGTGGAGATATTATATTCTTCTGGGTTGCAAGAATGATATTCTCAGGTTTGTACAACATGGATGAAGTACCATTTAAAACAGTATTTTTCCATGGTATGGTTAGAGATGATCAAGGCAGAAAGATGTCTAAGTCTTTAGATAACGGTGTTGATCCACTAGAAGTTATAGAAAATTATGGAGCAGATGCTCTAAGATTTTCCCTTGTTACTGGTAATGCTCCAGGAAGTGATATAAGATTCTATGAATCAAGAGTTGAGGCAGCAAGAAACTTTGCTAATAAGATTTGGAATGCATCAAGATTTGTTATGATGTACAATGATGAAGTTCTTATAGAGAAATATAAAGATTGTAAAAACTATTCTGTAGCCGACAGATGGATATTATCAAGACTTAACAATATAGTTAAAGAAGTTACAGAGAATATAGAAAAATATGAAATCGGTATTGCACTTCAGAAGGTTCATGACTTTATGTGGACTGAATTCTGTGATTGGTATATAGAAATTGCTAAACCATCTCTATATAGTGATAATGAAGAAGTTAAAGGAATAGCTTTAAATGTTCTTAATAAAGTTTTAGTTTCAGGATTAAAATTACTTCATCCAGTAATGCCATATATCACAGAAGAGATTTATACTCACTTAACTAAAGAAAGTGAATCTATTACAATTGCTAAATGGCCAGAGTTTGAAGCTGATTTAGAAGATTTCAAAGCAGAAGAATATATGAATTATATTATAGATGCCATAAGAAATACAAGAAATGCAAGAACAGAAATGAATGTACCACCTTCAAGAAAGGCTAAAACATATATATATGCAACTGAAGCAGCAGAAGCTTTTAAAGAAGGAAAAGTTTACTTTGAAAAATTAGCATCTGCTAGTGAAGTTATAATCTTAAACGCTAAAGAAGAAGCACCAGAAAATATAGTATCTGTAGTTTCAAAGGGCGCAGAGATTTACATGCCACTTTTAGAGTTAGTAGATGTAGAGAAAGAACTTGAAAGATTAAACAAAGAAAAAGCTAAATTACAAGGAGAAATTGAAAGAGTAGAGAAAAAACTTGCTAATGAAAGATTTGTTTCTAAAGCTCCAGCTGAGGTTGTTGAAGAGGAAAAAACTAAGGGTGAAAAGTACAGAGAAATGTATAATTCCGTATTAGAGAGTATAGAAAAGTTACAATAAAAAACATTTAAGAATGTTTATATAAAAATAAATTTTAATATTAATAAATAGAAGGATATCTAAAAGTGTATAGACTATATATTTTATTTATAGTCTTATACTTTTCAGATATCCTTTTTAATATTGATAATTACTAGTGTGATATAGTTGAGTATGGATATGTAATGAGGTAAAATAGGTTATGAAATTAGAATTCAGGAGGGGTATTATGAATTATACTGAAGCTATTAACTATATAAAGGATACTGCTAAGTTTGGAAGTAAACTAGGCTTGGAAAGAACAGAAAAGATACTAGAACTCCTTGGAGATCCACATAAGAAGATTAAAGCTATTCATGTGGCAGGAACTAATGGTAAAGGTTCAACCACAGCTATGATTACAAAGATATTAATACATAGTGGGTACAAAGTAGGATGCTATATATCTCCTTATATTGAAGAGTTTGAAGAGCGTATTCAGATAAATAATAAGAATATTCCCAAGGAAGATTTAGCTAGGATAGTTACAGAAGTTTCAATGGCCGTTAAAGAAGTAACTACTTTAGGTTATGGTAACCCTACTGAGTTTGAGATAATAACTTGTGCAGGATTTTTATATTTTCATAAAATGAAGGCTGATTTTGTTGTTGTAGAGGTAGGACTTGGAGGAAGACTAGACTCTACTAATGTTATAGAACCAATTTTATCTATAGTTGGATCTGTAAGCTATGATCATATGAATATTTTAGGAAATACCTTAGAGGAAATTGCTTATGAAAAGGGTGGAATTATTAAAAATAATACTCCAGTAGTTTTATATCCACAGGAAGATAAAGTCACTAAAGTCATAGAGAACATTTGTAAAGAAAAAAATTCACCACTTATAAAAGTGAAAAGAGAAAATGCATCTTTAGTTAAAGTAGGAGAGTATAAGGGAAATACAGTGGTTCAAAATTTAAACATTATAACAGAAAGAGACAGTTATAATGTTAAATTATCTCTTTTAGGAACTTATCAGGTTCAAAATTGTAATGTTGTTATAAATGTTTGTGAAGCTTTAATAGATCTTGGAGTTAATATTACAAAGGAAAGTATAACAAATGGTTTATCTCAAGTTAAATGGCCAGGTAGATTAGAAATTATGAGAATAAATCCTTTAGTGGTAATTGATGGTGCTCATAATATTGATGGTATAAGGAAGTTAACTGAAAGTATAGATATTTATTTTAAGTATAGAAAACTAGTGTTAATAATAGGAATTTTAGCAGATAAGCAAGTAGATGAAATGATAAGTATAATATGTCCTAAAGCAGAAAAAATTATAGCTGTAACTCCTCATAGTGAGAGAGCTGAGCTATGTGAAGATTTAAAGGAGAAGATTAATATTTGCAATAAAGAGTGTGAAGCTATTATGGATTATGAAGAAGCATACGTTAAAGCACTTTCCTATTGTGATGAGGATACTTTACTAGTCATATCTGGTTCTCTTTATATGGTGGGAGATATGAGGAAGATAATAAGAAATCATAATTAATTTTAAATATAATATATTTATGGTGTAACAAATTTTTCGTAGCATAATGGAAGGTTCCTTCATAGTATAATGTGAGGAGGGATTCCAATGAGGTACTTATATATTTGTAATACAACTCAAGATAGCATTAACAAAATTGGTATAGAGAAGTTTGCATTAGAAGATGTTATAAAGTTAGAAGGAGTTAATGAAAATAAAGTAGGTCCTCATGGATTATGTATACAAGGGGATCAATTATTCACTTCAAATTGTTACGATGGTTCAGTGTCTATAGTTAATTTGAAGGATTTAAAATCCTATAGCTATTATTTAGGAAGAAACTGTAGAGATATTTGTGCCTTGGGAAATCATTTATATATTATTTGCGGAGACTCAAATAATGTTGTAACTTTTGATTTGAATAAAAAAGAAATAATAGAGATTATTCCTTGTGGAGACTCTCCACATAGTATTGACTGTTGTAATCACAGCAATGAAATAGTTGTAGCCAATAATGGTGACGATACAATTACAGTATTTGATTCGTTATATGGTAGTGACATTAAAAACATAAAGGTAGGGCAAGCACCAACAAAAGCGTTATTTACTTTAAATGGGGATTATATTCTTGTTTGTGAAAGTAGTGCAGGTAGTTTGGATAAGGGGTGTGTAAGTGTTATATCAAGCAGAAATCATAAAGTAATACATAGATTATCAGTGGGAAATTGTCCTTTTGATATGTATTGCGATGAAAAGTATTGCTATGTATCTAACTATGGTGATGGAACTATATCCATTATTGATATTGTAAATTTTATAAATGTAAAGAGTATAAGAATTGGTGGTATGCCTAGAGGAATAATTTGCGATGAAAGGTATATTTACGTAGGAGATAGCTACAATGATTTGATAATGAGGATTAATAAAAATGATAATCATGAAAAATTAATCATCCCATTAAAGGGCCAGCCTACAGGGATGATTATAGATTAAAATATTTATGAAAATACTAAGGGTAGATTTATAATGAGCTTAATAAAAATTACTCAGTTAAAACTTTAATAATCTTAGTGTATAAGTCAGAGGGGTTAGCTTTCCATTTGGAACATAACTCTCTGGCTTGTTTATTTGATGCCACTGTTACCTTAATTTCCATGAGAGGGATATTATTTTCAGAAGCACCTAGGCTAACTACATAACTATTGGAATTTTCAATGGTGTAATCAGCTGAAATTGTAGCCTCTTTTTTTATTAGATTCATTTTCCCATCTATATAAGAATTTAATTTACTTAAACTATCCTTAGATAATCTATTTTTAAATAAAGATAGGACTTCTTTACCTTTACTTGATATTACTAATCTATCTTTATCTTTATAATTAATTTTATTTATTAGTTGAGACGAGATTAAATCATCTATATATTCTTGCAGTGTAAAATAATTTATAAAATTATTTTCAAGGACAATTTCTGTAAGTTGTATGTTTGATATAGGTAAATCAACTTTATCTATTATATGCAACAGTAGAAGCTTGTTTTCTGCTAAGTTCAAAGAATTATCAAACATAAAGTAACCTCCTTTAAACCATGTACTTTTATACATATTTATTATATTAAATTATAACACATATTTATTAAATATGAATTAAGTTTACATGATATAGTATAGCATATAATAACTGATTATGAATATAATTTTATAGAAAGTATGTTTATAAGTAAAGGAGGAATATGGATAGATCTAATAGAATTAAGATAAAAATAACAACTTATTTAGCATTGTTAATATTAATAGTGTGTATAAGTATTATGGGACGTGTATTTTATAAGGAGACCTTTATTCCAACAGATAGAAAGGTACCTATTTATTCAGTAGACACAAAAGAAAAGAAAATGGCTATAACCTTTGATGTTAATTGGGGTGATGATAAAACTAATGAAATTCTAGATGTTCTCGATAAATATAATGTAAAGGCCACATTTTATATTATCGGATTATGGTGTGATGATTATCCAGACAAAGTAATAGAAATTTCAAAGAGAGGACATGAAATAGGAAATCATTCTAATAAACATCCTGATTATACCAATCTGACAAAGGAGAGTATAATTAAGGATTTAGAAATAGCTAATGCTAAAATATTAAATTTGACTGGAGAAATGCCTAAAACGTTTAGATTTCCATCAGGCTCATATAATGATGATTCAGTAGAAGCTATACAAAGTACAGGGTTAAAGGCAATACAGTGGGATGTTGATAGTGTTGACTGGAAGGCTAATGGAGCAGATATAGAATATGAAAGAATAGTATCAAAGGCAAGGGAAGGCTCTATACTACTATTTCATAATGATGGAAAGTACACCACAGAAAATTTGCCGAAAATAATTGAAAAATACCAAGCTATGGGTTATGAATTTATTACAGTGTCTAACTTAATATATAGTGATAATTATTATCTAGATCATTCAGGGAAACAAATACTAAATGAAAACTGACAAAATTATTGCATATTTTAATTATAAGACTAAAAAATGTGAATTTTTGAAAATTAAATGTTGTAAAATTTAGACAATTATTCTATAATTAATTCACGGGGGTAATGTAAATAGAACTATAAGAAAAATATTTGATTTTTACTATAAATAGTTATATTTTTATTTTTTATGAATATAAATTATAGTAAATTTTACTAAAAAACCAAGGGAAAGAGGGGTTACCATGGATAATAATATTTTTAATAACAAAATTTACTTAGAGGGAAAAGTTATCTCAGATTTAGAGTTTAGCCACGAAATGTATGGAGAGGGATTTTACAATTTTGAATTTGAGGTTTCAAGACTTAGTGATACTTCTGACATATTAGTAATTACAGTATCAGAAAGATTAATTGCAGGAATTGATGTAAGTATTGGAAGTGAGCTTGTAATAGATGGACAGCTTAGATCCTATAACAAGTTTGTAGATGGTGCCAATAGACTTATATTAACTGTATTTGCAAGAGATATTCGCCAACTTGAGGAAAGAGGAAAAAATCCAAATCAAATTTTCTTAGATGGATATATTTGCAAGGCACCCGTTTACAGAACAACACCATTTGGCAGAGAAATAGCAGATATGTTATTAGCTGTTAATAGATTGTACAATAAATCAGATTACATTCCTACTATCGCTTGGGGAAGGAACTCTAGATTTTGTAAGAGTTTAGAAGTAGGGGATAACATTAGAATTTGGGGAAGATTACAAAGTAGGGAATATCAAAAGAAAGTTTCAGATACAGAAGTAGTTAAAAAAATTGCCTATGAAGTTTCAATCTCTAAAATGGAAAGAGTTACTGACGAAAATAGAGATAATGTAACTATTATAGGAAAAGTGGACAATGATCCATCTACAGATGAGAGTAACAATATACAAGAAACAAATTTAAATGATAATGAAGAGAAAGAAGTTATTTAATGAGATAAATCAACCCAAAAGCTATCATGAAGAAGTCCTTCATGATAGCTTTTGGGTTGTTATTTTATAATTTATTATTTTCTTAAATCAGCTAAGATTTCAGTTTTACTCTTAGTTTTATCATCTACATGTTTAATTATTTTAGCTGGAGAGCCAGCTACAACTACATTTTCAGGTACATCTGTTGTAACGATAGCACCAGCAGCTACTACTGAATGATTTCCTATTTTTACACCTTCTAAGATTACTGCATTAGCTCCTATAAGTACATGGTCACCAATTTCACATGGAGACTTGCTAGGTGGTTCTAAAACTCCAGCAACTACTGCTCCAGCTCCAAGGTGGACCCCTTTACCAAGCTTTCCTCTAGCACCTACAACAGCATTCATATCTACCATGGTTTCATCACCGATTTCAGCACCTATGTTGATAACAGCACCCATCATAATAACAGCATTATTTCCAATAGAAACTCTATCACGGATTATTGCACCTGGCTCAATTCTAGCATTTATACTTCTTGTATCAAGCATAGGTATAGCTGAGTTTCTTCTATCAGATTCAAGCCTGTAGTTATGTATTTTTTCTTTATTTGCATCTAAAAAATTATTTATATCAGCGCTATCGCCAAATAAAACATAAAAGCTGCCTTCGCCAAAACAGTCTACATTTTCAAAGTTACAATCCTTTAGATCACCTTTAACATAAGCTTTCACAGGGGTTGATTTCTTTGACTCCTTTATAAATCTAGCAATTTCATATGGATCAGTAAAGTTATATTCCATACCTCTAACTCCTTTCGACAAGTAATATATATTCATTTATATATTATCCTAAAAACTCAACAATAATTATAAATAAATAAGATATTTTTGAATATAATACTTAGTATATTTAATTTATCAATATAGTATATCTATAGTTATATCATAAAAATCATATATAATGGAATATTTTATTTGTAAATGATATAATAAAATTAAAAAAGTAGACCTAGGAGGTAAATATATGGGAAACTTAAACAAAGGATATATTCAAATATATACTGGAAACGGAAAAGGAAAAACTACAGCAGCGGTGGGGCTTGCAACTAGAGCTGCTGGAAATAAATATAGAGTATGTATGGTTCAGTTTTTAAAAAGTGATGCAACAGGAGAATTAGAGTCAGCTAAACTTATGGCTCCATATTTTACTATTCATAGATTTGAAAGACCTAGAGGATTTTTTTGGACATTAAATGATCAAGAAAAGTTAGAGCTAAAAGAGGATATTCAAGAAGCGTATAAGTTTTGTATAAAACAGTTGGAAGAAGGAAATTGTGATATATTGATAATGGATGAAATAATGGGAACTTTATCTAATGGGTTAATTACAGAAGAACAATTAATAGAATTGATAGATAAAAAACCAGATGATGTAGAACTTATAATGACAGGTAGAAATGTGCCAGAATCAATAATGCAAAGAGCTAATTTAGTTACTGAAATGAAAGATCTTAAACACTACTTTAATGAAGGGGTTCCAGCAAGAAGAGGAATAGAATTCTAAGGAGTATAAGGTATAAATTATGAGGTTGTCAAGTAATATAGATAATATAGAAATATCAGGAATAAGGAAATTTTATAATAAGGTCGCTAAGATAGAAGGTGCTATATCACTAACTCTAGGTGAGCCAGATTTTAAAATACCTGGGGAAATAAAAGAGGCTATGAAAAAGTCTCTTGATGAAGATAGGACTACTTATACACCTAATGCTGGGATAGAAGAGTTAAGAGAAGAAATTTCTAAGTATCTAAATTCTTTAAATATAAGTTTCTCCAGTAAAGAAATATGTGTAACTGTAGGAGGAAGTGAAGGATTATTATCTACTTTTACTGGAATATTAAATCCAGGAGATAAAGTTCTAATACCTTCCATTGCATATCCTGCCTATGAAAATTGTGTTAAGATTCTTGGTGGAGAGGTAATAAATTATAATATTAAGGAAGATTTATCTTTAGATATGGAGCAATTGGAGAGAGTTATAGAGAAAGAGTGTCCTAAGGTGATGGTAGTATCTTATCCATCAAATCCTACAGGACAACTTTTGACCAAGGATCAATGTGATAGATTATTTAATATATTAAAAGATAAAGATATATTAATTGTAAGTGATGAAATTTATAGCTCTATTGTATTTGGAGAATTTAACTCTATATCACAGTATGGAAAGTTAAAAGATAAACTTATACTTATAGGTGGATTTTCAAAAATGTTTTCCATGACAGGAATTAGAATAGGATATGTATGTGCAGCGGAATGGATATTAAATAGCATAATAAAGGTTCATCAATACAATGTGTCATGTGCACCGTCTATTGGTCAATATGGAGCTTTAGAAGGACTTAAGAAGTCTATGTACCATATGGAACATATAAAATCAGAATTAAAGATAAGAAGGGATTATGTCTATGATAGACTAGTTTCTATGGGGCTTGAAGTTATAAGACCACAGGGAGCATTTTATATATTTCCGTGTATAAAATCCTTTGGATTTAGTAGTGAAGATTTTTGTGATAAGCTACTTGAGGATACTAAGGTAGCCGTAGTACCAGGAACTGCATTTGGAAAAGGTGGAGAAGGGTATGTTAGAATTTCTTATTGCTACAGCATGGAAAATTTAAAATTATCTTTAGATTTAATGGAACAGTGGTTAAATCAGATAAAGCTTAACTAAGGGTTAAATATAAAAGATAAGTAAATATTAAATAAAAGTGTTATGAAAATATAGATTTCATAACACTTTTTATTTGAACTAAATTTGATTTACTATTTAACTACATCGTCCATAGAATATATGCCTTTTGGTTTGTTATGAACATACTCACAAGCCTTTAAAGCGCCTACAGCGAATACTTCTCTTGAAATAGCAGAGTGTTTAATTTCAATTACTTCACCCATACCAGCAAATATAACTTCATGGTCACCTATAATATTTCCACCACGGATTGCATGAATTCCTATTTCCTTGTGTTCTCTTTTAGAGATTCCTTCTCTACCATAGTTGAAGGTTGTTTCTTCTTCTATAGAGTCCTTTATAGTATTTGCAAGAAGTAGTGCAGTACCACTTGGAGCATCTACCTTTTGATTGTGATGTTTTTCTATTATCTCAATATCAAAATCTGTATATAGTTTATTGCTAATAGATTTTAATAAATTATTTATTATATTAATTCCTATAGACATATTAGCGGAATAGAACACAGGAATTGAATTTTGTAGATTTTTAATATGAACTATTTGTTCTTCCGTATAGCCAGTAGTGCAAAATACTACTGGTAATGAGTGAGCTAAAGCATATTTTGATATAGAGTCTAAACTTGAAGGTCTTGAGAAGTCCAGAATTACATCTACTTCTTCTGTTACTTTATCTATGGAATCATAAATAGAGTAATTAAAATTAGATTCTGTATTCATATCTACTCCAGCTTGAATATTTAGTGTTTCAGAAGTAGAAGCTACCTTTGAAATCATATGACCCATTTTTCCGTTACATCCAACTAATAAAATCTTTACCATGTATAGTCTCCTTTATAATAAGTAGTAGTTTTTTAGAGCTTCTTTCAAAGTCTCTAAATTATTATCATCCATATCAACTAATGGAAGTCTTAAGTTTCCAACACTTCGACCCATAAGATTTAAGGCAGTTTTTATAGGAATAGGGTTTGTTTCACAGAAACATGCATTAGTTAAAGGGATTGTTTTTAAAAATAACTCTTGAGCTGCTTTTATTTCTCCATTAAAGAATAATTCACATATATTATGAACATCTTTAGGTACAATATTTGCAATAACTGATATTATACCAAGTCCGCCTATAGCAAGAGTTGGTATAATTTCATTATCATTCCCAGAATATATATCTAATTTATCTCCACAGAGATATTTTATTTCTGCAATTTGGCTTATATTTCCACTAGCTTCCTTTACAGCAACAATATTATCTAGCTGACAAAGTTCATGGAGAGCCTTTGGTGAAATATTCATGCCAGTTCTAGATGGTACATTATATACTACTATAGGAGTATTAACAGCTTCAGCAATAGTTTTAAAATGAGCAATTAAGCCTTTTACTGAAGTCTTATTGTAGTAAGGGTTAATTACTAAAAGTCCATCTACACCAACAGACTCAGCGTAGATGCTCATTTTAACAGAAGCCATGGTGTTATTACTACCAGTACCAGCTATAACAGGGATTCTCTTATTAACTGTATCTACAGTGAATTTTATAGTTTCTTTTCTCTCAGCCTCTGTCATAGTAGATGCTTCTCCAGTTGTACCACATACTATGATAGCGTCAGTTCCATTTTCAATATGCCATTCTAATAATTCTTTTAATTTAGGAAAGTCTACACCGTCTTTGCTAAATGGAGTTACAATTGCAACACCAGAACCTTTAAAAATACTCATATATACACCTCTTAAATCATTATATTTATTTTATTAAATTTTCTTTTATAAAAACTTCTGCAATTTGTACTGCATTAAGGGCAGCACCTTTTCTAATATTATCAGCAACAACCCATAGGTTAACACCATTATCAACACTAAAATCACGTCTGATTCTTCCAATATAAACGTCATCCTGACCTTCTATATCTACAGGCATAGGATAAATATTATTTTTTATATCATCCATTACAGTAATTCCAGGTAAAGTTTTAAATAAGTCGAAAATATCATCCAATTCAAAAGTATTTTCAAATTCTACGTTAATACTTTCGCTATGACCATGGAATACAGGTACCCTTACTGTGGTAGCAGTAACTTTAATTTGATCATTATGAAGAATTTTATGGGTTTCATTTATCATCTTCATTTCTTCCTTTGTATAACCATTATCTAAGAATACATCAATTTGAGGTATTACATTATAGGCTATAGGATATTGAAATTTCTTAGGAGGAACATTAGATACTCCATCCTTTAGATCATTAAACCCTTGAACTCCAGCACCGGATACAGCTTGATAAGTTGAGTATACAACTCTTTTTATTCCATATTTAATATCAAGAGGTTTAAGAGCAACCATTGCTTGAATAGTAGAACAGTTAGGATTAGCAATAATACCATTATGCCATTTAATATCTTCACCATTAACCTCAGGAACTACCAGAGGAACTCTAGGATCCATTCTCCATGCACTACTATTATCTATAACCACGGTATTGTGTTCTGCGAATATAGGAGCAAATTCTAAGCTGACATCTCCACCAGCTGAAAAAAGAGCTAAATCAATTTTTTTGTTAATTATATTTTCTTTCTTAAGTTCTTCTACCAATATATCTTTTCCATTAAAGTGTATAGTAGTTCCAGCAGACCTGGCAGATGAAAAAAGATATAAATCCTCTATGGGAAAATTTCTTTCAGCTAAAATATTTATGAATTGTCTTCCCACCATTCCAGTAGCCCCGACTATAGCAACATTGTATTTCAAAAATACCACCTCACTTAACTTATATTTATAATACATTATATAACTTAAGTAGATAAAGTTATATAACTTTATTAAATTTATATATAAAATTTTTATTATAGCAGAGATATATACCAAAGATGTCAACGGAAGTAAAAGCATAATACAATGTATGTAGATATTATTAAGCCCAGATTGTTAAGGGGAAGATGAAAGTAAGGAAGTGTTAGGTCAATTTAAAGAGTAGATAATAAGATTTTAGATATAAATGAATCATATTAAAAATCCGCAAGATAATATTTTAAATAAAAAGATGCATTTGTTTAAATATGTAAAAATATGAAGGTGTATAGAAGATTTAATAATATGAATTTAAAATATTATCTAATATTTTGTTGCAATTTGTAATCTTAAGAACAAATTATGTATTAAAATAGTTTGACAACTTACAGAACCCTGTGTTAATATTATAAAAAATGAATTTATTATTATTTTTATTTTCATACTTTTAACAATTATAACTACTAAAATACATAACCACATATTAACTATGAAATATGTATGAATGATTAAAATACTGAGAGTTAATTTCTTAGTGTTGCTTTTGAAAAGGAAGTGGCTTTGATATTGTGGCAATTGTCAAAATATTTGAAAGGAACTAACTATTTAAATAAATCATTTTTGCTAATTTCACAATAGCATCTTAAGTGTGTTTTAGTAATGTTAAAGGAATGAAGCCTTACTAGATTTTATTATTAGTGTGGGAGGTGTTAGTAAGGGGAAATAATGCATTACATTTTAAAAGTTGATATGAGGCAAAAAAAGAATAAAAAAGTGCTAAAGTTTTATAATATCATAATACATAATGTTGCAAATTATAAAACAACGACTTTGTATACGATATCATTAATAAGCTTAGCGGTGTCTTAAATATTTACATTTCATTTATAGGAGTCTATAGGAGAGATGTAATTTCTAATAATGTCTCATTGTGCTTAAGGTAGAAAAAGGTTAATGTTGGGGGAAATGCAGTAGATGGGGATTTTATTGCATATTTTTACTTAAAAATGGAGGGATGACGATGTTTAAATTTACTCTAAAAAGATTTGGATATATGTTATTGACATTATTCATTGCATCATCAATAACATTTATGCTTATCCATGCTATGCCTGGAGATCCACTTGCGGTTGCAGCAAGAAAGCTTCCAGAGCAAATAAAAGCTAACTACTATGCTAAATATGGATTAAATAAGCCACTTTTAACTCAATATGGATTATTCGTTAAGAATGCTGTCAAAGGAGATTTAGGACAATCTCTAGCATCTCCGGGAAGAGATATTACAGAGACTATTATGAAACATGCACCTATTTCAGCACGAATTGGAGGACAAGGTCTTATACTGGGAGTTACAATAGGTATCTTATTAGGTATTGTAGCTGCATTTAAAAGAGGAAAATGGCCAGATTATTTAGTAATGTTCATAGCCATAGTTGGTATATCTGTACCAAGTTTTGTTGTAGCATCACTACTACAATTCTTCTTCACAGTTAAATTAACATGGTTGCCAACAACAGGGTGGGGCGAGTTTAAGCATACTATATTACCTACCATAGCATTAAGTTTAGCTCCTATAGCTACATATGCAAGATATATGAGAGCTAACTGTTTGGATGTTATTGGACAAGATTATATAATAACAGCTAAGGCTAAAGGGGTTTCTAATGTTAGTTTAGTATTTAAACATGTTATAAGGAATGCTATTTTACCAGCTATTACCCTTCTAGGACCACAAGTTGCTGGTATATTTACAGGTTCCTTCGTAGTTGAAAGTATATTTTCAATACCGGGACTTGGACAATATTTCGTATCAGCAATTACTGATAGAGATTATACTATGATAATGGGACAATCAATATTTGTATCAGCATTATTTATAGTTGCATTATTCTTAGTTGATATAATCTATGGATTAGTTGACCCAAGAATAAGAGTATCAAGCGGAAAGCGTTAGGAGGGATAAGTATGGCAGAATTTTCAAAAGAAAAATTTCAAATTATAGGTTGTGATAACCTAGATTCAGAGGGAATACTTAGACCTAGTATGACCTACTGGCAAGATGCATGGAGAAGACTTAAAAAGAATAAAGTTGCGATGCTTTCGTTGGTGTTATTAGGAATAATTACATTGATGACAATAATAGGACCTATGATAAGTAATTTTGAATATCAAGCTACAAATAATGATATGTTAAACTTAAAACCAAACGCAACATATTGGTTTGGAACAGATAGTTTAGGTAGAGATTTGTTTACAAGAGTTTGGATAGGTGGTAGAATATCTATCGCTATAGGGTTAATTGGAGCTGTTATCGACACTGTTGTAGGAACAATTTACGGTGGTATAGCTGGATATCTTGGTGGAATTGCTGATGATATCATGATGAGAATACTAGAAATTTTAGTAAGTATTCCATACCTAGTTTTAGTTATACTTATCAGGGTTATTATGGATGGTGGTAGTATGATACCACTTATTATAGCTATGACCATTACAGGATGGTGTTATATGGCTAGACTTGTAAGGGGACAACTTTTACAAATTAAAGAACAAGAATACGTACTTGCTGCAAAAGCACTGGGAGCAAATGCTTCAAGAGTAATAGCAAAACACTTAGTACCAAATACTTTAGGTGTTATGATTGTTGCTATAACATTCGATATACCATCATTTATATTTGCAGAAGCTTTCTTAAGTTTCTTAGGAATAGGTGTTCAATCACCAATGACAAGTTGGGGAGCTCTTGCAGCAGCAGGACAACAGACTATAATGTTCTACGCTTATCAATTAATTTTCCCTGCCTTAGCGATTTCGTTAACAATGTTATCTTTTAATTTATTAGGTGATGGTTTAAGAGACGCACTAGATCCTAAATTACGTCAATAAGGGGGGAATGGCAAATGGAAAGAATTTTAGATATAGAAAATTTACAAGTTTCATTTCATACCTATGCGGGTGAAGTAAAAGCAGTAAGAGGTGTAGATTTCCATCTTGATAAGGGTGAAACTTTAGCTATAGTTGGAGAATCAGGTTGTGGAAAAACAGTTACATCAAAGGCTATAATGAGGCTGTTACCAGAACCAATGCCAGCAGAAATTAAAAAAGATTCTAAAATCATTTTTGAGGGTAAAAATATTTTAGATATGAACGAGAAGGAATTAAGAAAATTAAGGGGATCAGATATATCTATGATATTCCAAGATCCTATGACTTCATTAAATCCTACAATGACAGTTGGTAAGCAAATTGCTGAGAGTTTAATAATTCATAGAGGTATGAATAAAGCTGAAGCTATGAAAGAAGCAATAAAAATGCTTGATCTTGTTAATATACCAAATGCTGATAAGAGAGCTCATCAATATCCGCATGAATTCTCAGGTGGTATGAGACAAAGAGCTATGATAGCTATAGCTCTTGCATGTAATCCTAAGATACTTATTGCGGACGAGCCAACTACTGCTCTAGATGTTACAATACAAGCTCAAATAATGGATCTTATAGGAGATCTTCAAAAGAAACTAGGAACTGCAGTTATACTTATTACTCACGATCTTGGAGTAGTAGCGGATACTGCGGATAGAATTCAAGTAATGTATGCGGGACAAGTTATCGAAAGAGGTACTGTAGAAGAAATATTTGCAAATCCTCAACACCCTTATACATGGGCATTGCTTCAATCAGTTCCAAGACTTGAGACAAAAAATAAGGATACGCTTTACGCTTTAAACGGTACTCCGCCAGACTTAGTTAAACCACCAGTTGGATGTCCTTTTGCTGCAAGATGTGAATATTGTATGCAAATATGTTTAGAGGAAATGCCAGAAGTAACTAATGTAGAGAACGATCACCAAGTGTTGTGTTGGTTAAAACACCCAATGGCACCTAAGGTTGAAGTTCCAGAAGCGTTAAGAAGAGGTGAATAAGATGGCTGAATCAAATAAAAAAGAAGTTTTAATTGAAGTAAAGAATCTTAAGAAATATTTCGAGGTTGGTAGGAATGCTACACTTAAGGCGGTAGACGATGTTAGTTTTAATATATTTAAAGGTGAAACATTAGGTCTTGTTGGAGAATCAGGTTGTGGAAAAACAACGTGTGGAAGAACTGTAATGGGACTTTATGGAGCGACTGGTGGTGAAATATTATTTGATGGAGACGATATTAGTAAATATGATAAAAAACAGAAAAAAGAGTTTACTAGAAGAGCTCAAATAATATTCCAAGACCCTTATGCATCGCTAAATCCAAGAATGACTGTTGGAGATATTATTGGGGAAGGAATAGATATTCATAACCTTCACAAAGGTAATGAAAGACAGGCTAGAATTTATGAATTACTACAATTAGTAGGACTAAATAAAGAGCACGCATCTAGATTCCCTCATGAGTTTTCGGGTGGACAAAGACAGAGAATAGGGATAGCAAGAGCTCTTGCTATAGAACCAGACTTCATAGTTTGTGATGAGCCTATATCTGCTCTAGATGTATCTATTCAAGCGCAAGTTGTTAACTTGCTGATAAAATTGCAAAATGAATTAGGATTAACATATTTATTCATAGCCCATGACCTATCAATGGTTAAACACATATCTGATAGAGTTGGAGTTATGTATTTAGGAACTATGGTAGAACTTGCTAGTAGTAAAGATTTATATGATAAGCCTTTACATCCATATACTCAAGCGTTATTATCAGCGATTCCAATTCCTGATCCTGATGCAACTAAGAAAAAAGCAAGAATACCTTTAGAAGGAGAAGTGCCAAGTCCAATAAATCCTAAACCAGGTTGTAGATTTGCACCTAGATGTAGATATGCAAAGCCTATATGTAGTGAAAAAACTCCTGAGTTTAGAGAAATTGAGCCAAATCACTTTGCTGCATGTCATATACTATAATTTAAATAAAAAAATAAGAGTGCTTAAGCACTCTTATTTTTTTATTTAAAAGCTTAGTCAAATTTTGTTTTTAATCATTGTAATTTCAAACAAAGACTTTATCCAATGACTATCAATTTTATTCATTTATTGAGTTTTATTACCAGGTATATAAATTCGTATATCTTTTAATAATATTATAAAAGGAGGTCATATATGGGTGTTTAGTAGTAAATATCATATTGAATTTAATTGAGTTTTATTTAAAGAAAATACAGAAAAAAGAATTTTATTAAAAAACGAAATTCATATATCTTCTTTTAATGATTAATTTATGAAAAAAACTACAAATTACGACAAAGAAAAATATGAAACCTTGAAGATAGGGTGTACCAATGGTAATAGAATCAATTGCCATTCGTGAATTTATAATACTTTGTTGAAATATAGGGAATTTTACGTAAAAAATATAGGTAATAATTCGTATAATTGAATAAAATTAAAATTATAATGTCTTAAGTGGAAGTGGTCAACATTGACATTGTCGTAAAAAGAGTGTACTATAAATATAAATAAAAGTTATGAGGAAATGTGTAGAAATATGCACAATGAATAACGCAAAGATGAGCCGAGGTTAGAAAGAAAATTTTTAATTTTTGAACTAAACCAAATTATTTTAAGGGGGATTACTTATGAAGAGTAAAAAAATACTAGCATCATTATTAGCATTATCTATGGTAACATCAGCGGCATTAGTTGGGTGTGGTAAAGGCGAAGAAAAGGGTGCAGGAACTGCTACTAATGGAGAAGCAGATGCTGAACAATATTTAAATATGCTTTTACAATCTGAACCAAAAACAATTGACCAATCTAAATCAAGTGATTCATATTCTTCACAAATTCTTGCAAACTGTCAAGAATCATTAACAAGAATTGTACAAGATGAAAATGGTAAAGATAAAATTGAAAAGGGTATAGCTGAAAGCTGGGAAACTTCAGATGATAAATTAACTTGGACATTTAAATTAAGAGATGCTAAATGGAGTGATGGTAAACCAGTTACTGCAGAACAGTTTGTATATGGTATTACTAGAACTCTAGATCAAAATACTGCATCACCATATGCTTTCCTATTATATCCTATTGCTAACGCTGTAGAATTCAACTCTGGTAAAGCTAAGGCAGAAGATTTAGGAGTTAAAGCTCTAGACGAAAAAACTGTTGAGTTTACATTAGCATCACCATGTGCATACTTTCTTGATTTAACATACTTTAAAGTAATGCAACCACAAAGAGAAGATATAGTAAAAGAACACGGTGATAAATATGGTTCAGAAGCTAACAGTATGGTATATTGTGGACCATTTATGATATCTGAATGGGTACATAATAATAAAGTAGAATTTGTTAAGAATCCTGAATATTGGGATGCTGAAAATGTAAAACTTGATAAAGTTACAATGAAAATAATAAAAGAAGAGTCTGCTAGAATGAATGAATTACTTAATGGTTCATTAGATATGGCTACAGTAGTTAAACCAGAATGGATAGAAAAGTTTGATTCTGCTGGTGAATATGAAGCTAAAAAAGGATATGATGGTTCGACTACATATACTTTCTTTAACCTTAAAGATAAATTATTCAGTAATGCTAAGGTAAGAAAAGCATTTATAGTAGCAGAAGATAGAGAAAATAAAATTAAGACTTTAAGAAAAGGTCTTGGCGAACCTGCTCTAGGTTTTGTACCAAAGTCTGTACAAATAGGTGGAGAAGAATATAGAACAAAAGTAAATGAATTACCAGTTCAAAAATTAATGGATGAAAATACAGATCCAAAAGCATTATTAATAGAAGGTATGAAGGAACTAGGGCTTGGAGAAGATCCATCTAAAATAACCATTAGTTACTTACAATCAGGTACTGATGCGGTAGCTAAAGAATATGCTGAATTCCAACAACAAGTTTATACAAAAAAACTTGGAATTAATGTTAAAGTTGATTTTGTTGAATGGGCACAATTCCAAGAAAGAACTGATAATTTTGATTATCAAGTTGCAGGTATGGCATGGACTGGAGACTATAATGACCCTAACACATATTTAGATTTATGGACATCAACAGCTGGAGTTGTACCAACAGGTTGGTCAAATCCTAAGTACGATGAACTTATAGCTAAAGCAGGAAAAAGTGATGATCCGAATGAAAGAGCTGAACTTTTCAAAGAAGCTGAAAGAATACTATTATATGAAGATGGTGTTGTAAGTCCAGAAGCTTGGAGATTTAAAAATACTTATGTAAGAAAGTATGTTAAAAACTACACTGCTCCATTATTTGGAACAATAGACTTAAAATATACTTATACTACTGGAAGAAAATAATATTATAATGAAATGAGAAAAAGTGAAGCAAATAACGAATGCTTCACTTTTTTTAGATGCTTTGATGTTTTTGCCTATAAAAGTGGGCTTTATAAGAAAATTCTAATTTAATGCATTATAAAGTTAGGGAAAAGAAGTCAATATTATCTAAAATACTATAATATATATAATATATGTAGTGATTAAATGATAAAATTCGTATTACAAATTTCGAATTTAAATGCAAATAAAACCCGATTAATAGAGAAAAAAGAAGAAAAAAGAAAAATAAACAAACGAAAAAAAGTAAAATAAATTAATAAATAAATTTTAATTAAAAAAATATTAATATAATTAATCAAAATGAGAGGTTGCATTAATATTTCATAAGATATTTGCACTTATATAAGATAATAAGTCGAATTGAGGTAATCTTATAAATATTCAGATAATGGGTATTGCAATAGTGAAAGTGTTAATATATAATAAATTTAAATCAGATGGATATGACATTATATCTATTATATTGATGATTAATGAAGGGGGATTATTCATGAAAAGCAAAAAAATATTAGCTGCTTTACTAGCTGTATCTATGGTAACTTCTGTTGCTTTAGTAGGTTGTGGTAAAGATGACAAAAAAGATGAGGGCAAAGGTGGAGAGACTGCTGCTTCTGGAGATATGGATAAAGAACAGTATCTTAACTTATTATTGAGGGCTGAACCAAAGACAATTGATCAATCAAAATCAAGTGATTTGTATTCATCACAAGTTCTTGCAAACAGCCAAGAGGCATTAACAAGAATTATTCAAGATGAAGCTGGAAAAGATAAAATCATAGAAGGTATAGCTGAAAGCTGGAAACCTAACGATGACAAATCTGTTTGGACATTTAAGTTAAGAGATGCTAAATGGAGTGATGGAAAAGCAATTACTGCAAAAGACTTCGTTTATGGTATCACTAGAACTTTAGATCAAAATACTGCATCACCATATGCATTCTTATTATACCCAATCAAAAATGCTTCAGAATTTAACGCAGGTAAAGCTAAAGCAGAAGATTTAGGTGTTAAGGCTGTAGATGATAAAACAATTGAATTTACATTAAATTCACCATGTTCATACTTCTTAGATTTAACATACTTTAAAGTAATGCAACCACAAAGAGAGGATATAATAAAAGAACATGGCGATAAATATGGATCTGAAGCAAATACAATGGTATATAGTGGACCATTCATAATCTCTGAATGGGTACACAACAATAAGATTGAATTTACTAAAAATCCAGAATATTGGGATGCTGAAAATGTAAAACTTGATAAAGCTACAATGAAGATAATTAAAGAAGAGTCTGCTCAAATGAATGAATTACTTAATGGTTCATTAGATATGGCAGCAGTTTCTAAACCAGAATGGATAGAAAAATTTGATAAAACTGGTGAGTATGAGGCTAAAAAAGGATATGATGGTTCTACTACTTATACTTTCTTCAACCATAAAGATAAGTTATTTAGTAATGCTAAAGTAAGAAAAGCATTTATGGTAGCTGAAGATAGAGAAAATAAAATTAAGACTTTAAGAAAAGGTCTAGGAGAGCCAGCTATGTCTTTTGTACCTCCTAAAGTACAAATAGGTGGAGAAGATTACAGAGATAAAGTAAGTGATACTCCAGTTAAGGATCTTATAGATGAAAATCCAGATCCAAAGGCTCTATTAATTGAAGGAATGAAAGAGTTAGGACTTGGAGATGATCCATCTAAAATAACTATTAACTACTTAGAATCAGGTACTTCAGCTGAAAATAAGGTATGGGCTGAATTCCAACAACGTGTTTATGAAGATAAACTTGGTGTAAAAGTAAAAGTTGATTATGTTGAGTGGGCACAATTCCAAGAAAGAACTGATAACTTTGATTATCAAGTAGCAGCTATGGCGTGGGGTGGTGACTACAATGACCCTAACACATTCCTTGATTTCTGGGTAACTGGAGCTAACGTTGTAATGACAGGATGGTCAAATCCTAAATACGATAAGCTTATAGCTGATGCAGCAAAAACTGTAGACCCAGCAGAAAGAACCGAATTATTTAAACAAGCAGAAAGAATTTTATTATATGAAGATGCTGTTATAAGTCCAGAGTCTTGGAGATTTAAAAACACATATGTAAGAAAGTATATTAAGAGTTACAGTGCTCCATTATTTGGAACAGTTGATTTAAAATACACTTACACTTCAGGTAGAAAATAATATAAAATAGTATTATAATTTTAAAAAGGCTATCTCATTTCTTTGAGATAGCCTTTTCTGTAGTTTTTAACAAATACAATAAAAAACTGTGTTTAATTAGGTTCTTTAAGTAATATAAACACAGTTTTATTTTATAATTCTATATTATGGTCTACCTTCTGTATACACTTCTTTTAAATCTAAAGATCCAAAGGTTGGAGAAGTATAATTTTTAACATAATTATAAATATAAGTATTTTTAAATCTCCACGTAGTTGGACTACACACTGCATCTTCATAAATAAAAATTTTTTCTGCTTCTTGGAATAACTTCTTTCTTGTTTCTTGATCTGAAGTGGTTCTAGCTTTTTGTATTAACTCTTCATATTTATCGTTCTTCCATCCAGTTTTAACGGAAGCAGTATCATGAAGGAACATATCAAAATAAGTTAGTGGATCATTATAATCGGCAGTAACTGACATTCCTGCTAATTCATAATCCATGTTATCTGTCCTATCGCAGAAAATTGCCCATTCCACATAATCTACATCAATGTTAACTCCTAATGTTTTATTATAATTCTCCTGAGAAAATTCTGCCATTTCTTTACTGTAAGAACTAGTGCCAGATTGAAGAAGTTTAATAGTATGCTTTGAAGGATCTGGATCTAAACCTTCTTCCTTTAAACCCTCTATAAGTAATTTTTTAGGGTCTGGATTTTCTTTTATTAGCTCGGTTACCGGATTAAAATCAGTAGCACTTCTAAACTCTTCCTCACCTACTTTAACTGATGGTGGAACCCAAGCTGTACAAGGTTCTGCTAAGTTTCTATACAATGCTGAAACTGCACCTTCACGGTCTTCAGCTATGAGAAAAGCTTTTCTTATTTTTGCATTTTTGAAGTATCTGTTTTCTTGGTTAAAAAAATTATAGCATATTGAAGTATCGTAACCTTTTTTGACTGTAAAATTTCTGGTTTCATTTAATTTGTTAATCCAATCCTTGGAACTTACATTAGCTAAATCTAAAGAACCATTAAATATTTCATTCATTCTAGCAGATTCTTCTTTAATTATTTTCATTGTAGCTTTATCAAGTTTTACATTTTCAGCATCCCAATATTCGGGGTTTTTTACTAATTCAATTTTGTTGTTGTGTACCCATTCAGAGATTTTAAATGGACCAGTGAAGATTAAAGTGTCTGCATCTGAGCCATATTTATCTGCATGTTTTTCTATTAAGTCTTTTCTTTGAGGTTCCATTATTTTCAAGTAAGTCATGTTTAAGAAATATGCACAAGGTGATTCTAATGTGATTTCTAAAGTGTGATCATCAATGGCTTTTACACCAACTTCTTCAGCTTTTGCTTTACCAGCATTGAATTTAGCGGCATTTTTTATTGGATAAAGCAAATATCCCATTGGAGAAGCAACATTTGGATCTAATGTTCTAGTGATACCATACACAAACTGATCTGCAGTAACAGGTTGCCCATCACTCCATTTAGCATCTCTCAATTTAAATGTCCAAGTTAAGCCATTTTCGGATTGAGTCCATTTATTAGATATTCCTTCTTTAACTAAGTCATTACCATCTTCATCTACGCCTAATCTAGTTAAAGCCTCCATAGTATTAGTATGGATGTATGATGAATAGACATCATAAGTTTTTGAAGGGTCTAGACTTTGTGGTTCTGCACCTAACAGTACATTAATATATTGATTTTCATCAATAGTGCCTTCTTTAGTTTTCTCGGAGTTCTCTGAACTGCTTGATCTACCACATCCAAGTATTATAGTTGATGCTATGGATAAAGTAAGAATACAAGCTAAGATATTTTTGCTTTTCATAAATATTTCCCCCTATTTATAATATGAAAATATTAGCAATGCTAATATAATTCTCTAATTAAAGAATTATGTCATATCAACGAAGATGAGATATTATTAAAAATTTTGCAAAAGTAATGTAAGTTAAACTAAAAATGGTTATATTTAATTTGAATAAGGTTTGGTAAAGTTATAAATATATATTTCACAAATATAAAAGTTTGTGAAGCTAATAAGTGAAAAATGAAATAGAGTTCACAATAATGATGATAGATAATTAATGATATTGAAAAAATATTAATTCATATGAAATTATATGAAATAATATAGTGAATATTTCATATTAAAATAATAATTAGATTTAATTGTTATAATATATAATTATACATAAAAAACTACTATATGTAAATATATTTATTTAAGTGAAAATATGTAATGAGATTAATTATTTATTTTGATAATACATAGGGGATGGATGAATAACTAATGTAGAATTTATAAAGGAAATGAATAAAAAAAAGTCTATGGTAGAAAATATAGTTATTACATTAAAACTATATTTTAATAACGCGGAGGTGGAAGCTTGTGGGTAAGACTCCTATAAAAAAAGTAATAAAATCTAAATTAAAAGCTAATAAAGAATTAACTCCACAGGAGGCTTTAAGAGAGCAAATAAAATATGATATAGTAGAAGAATTAGGTTTGGCTGAAAAAGTAAATGAATTTGGATGGAGTAGTTTAACTGCAGAAGAAACGGGGAGAATTGGAGGTATGATGACCAAAAAGAAGAAGGGTCTAAATATTCCCAAGAATGATGAGTTTTTTTAGTTTTATATAATATACTAATAATAATCAAGTTTAACTAAGACTTTGTTAGAATAATTAAGATAAATTATATTAATTTAGTGAAGAGATATAATTATAGCTTAGTTCATGAATAAACATATAGATATGAGATTTGTTACATGGTCATGGAAGAATTCTTAGACAAAATAAAAAAAGTAATGTAAAATAAATAGGTGATTATATAGAAAAGATGGTGAACCTATGGACTGTTATAATGATTTTGCTGATATATACGATGAACTTATTAATGAAGATATCAATTATAGAGGTTGGGCAGATAAAATTATTGAGATTTGCAAGGAATATAATGTTGGAAGAAGAGAGTATTTAGATTTAGCTTGTGGTACAGGGAATTTTACCAAGTTAATTGGGAAAAACTTCATATTTACAACGGCTATAGATTTATCAGAGTATATGTTATCTATTGCTGATGAAAAATTAAAGGCAGAAGGAATTAAAGCTAAGGTTATGTGCCAAGATATATGTACTTTTAATCTTAAAAAGCAGTTTGATCTGATAACCTGTGGATTGGATTCTACTAATTATATAATTGAGGATGAAAAACTTCAATTATATTTTGTGTCAGTTAATAAACACTTAAAGGATGATGGCGTTTTTATTTTTGACATTAATACAGAGTACAAAATAAAAAATATATTAGGAAATAATAGCTTTAACTATGACAGAGAAGATGTGGTATATATTTGGGAAAATCAATTACAAGAGGATATTGTTGATATGTACTTAACCTTTTTTGTTAAAGAAGGACAAGTGTATCATAGATTTGATGAACATCACAGAGAGAGAGCCTATAGTGAGAGTAAAATAGAAAAATTTATAAAAGAAGCAAACCTTGTCATAGAAAAAAAACTTAATTGCTATGAAGAAGTTGCCATAGGCGAGAATACACAAAGAATAACCTATGTTTTGAGTAAGAAAGGATGTTAGAGTAATGAAAGATAAATTAATTAGAGCCACTGCAAAGGATGGTCAAGTAAGAATAATTGCAGCTATTACTACTGAATTAGTGAATGAAGCAACTAAAACTCATGAATGTATGCCAACAGCTTCAGCAGCAGTAGGGAGAATGTTAACTGGTGGGGTTTTAATGGGTGCTATGCTAAAAAATGATACTGATAGTTTAACTATTCAAATAGATGGTGGTGGAGAAGCAAAAGGTGTTACTGTTACTGCCCATCATGATGGAAGTGTTAAAGGATATATAGGAAACCCAAAAGTGGATTTACCTTTAAATGAAAAAGGTAAATTAGAAGTTGGTGGTGCTATAGGTAAAAATGGATATCTAAAAGTAATTAAGGATATGGGGCTTAAAGAACCTTATGTAGGTCAAGTGCCTATATATACAGGAGAAGTAGGCGATGATATAGCGTATTACTTTACGGTATCTGAGCAAACACCATCTGCTGTTGCTTTAGGAGTATTGGTAGATACGGATTTATCTATAAAAGCTGCTGGGGGATTTATTATACAAATGATGCCAGGTGCATCAGAATTCTTAGCAGATATTATAACTTATAGATTGGAAGAAGTTCCATCAGTAACAGCTATGATAGAGAAGGGAATGACTATAGAAGAAATATTAGAATTTATATTTGAAGATATGGATTTGAAAATATATGATGCTTTAGTACCAGCGTATAAATGCGACTGTTCAAGAGAAAGAGTTGAAAGAGTACTGATTAGTATTGGTAAAGATGATTTACAAGAGATATATGATGAGGGCAAGACAGAAGAAATATTGTGCCATTTCTGTAATAAAACCTATAATTTTAAACCAGAAGATATTAAAAAAATATTAGAAGCTATTGACTAATTTCTATAATAAATTCTAAAAACCATATTGACAATAAACTAAAAATTTAATATAATAGTCTTTGTTAAGACTTGGAAGATTTATTGATTTTTAAGCTTAGCAAAGATTATTTTTAATAATGGTGTCACAAATTTAAATTTTGGTCGCATAGCTCAGCTGGGAGAGCACCTGCCTTACAAGCAGGGGGTCACAGGTTCGATCCCTGTTGCGACCACCATATGGCCCAGTGGCTCAGTTGGTTAGAGTGCCGGCCTGTCACGCCGGAGGTCGAGGGTTCGAGTCCCTTCTGGGTCGCCAATAAATTCTAAAATTTGTGTCTGGCTCGATAGCTCAGTCGGTAGAGCAGAGGACTGAAAATCCTCGTGTCGCTGGTTCGATTCCTGCTCGAGCCACCATTATTACGCGGGAGTGGCTCAGTGGTAGAGCGTCACCTTGCCAAGGTGAACGTCGCGAGTTCGAATCTCGTCTTCCGCTCCAATATGGCGCTATAGCCAAGTGGTAAGGCAGAGGCCTGCAAAGCCTTTATCCCCAGTTCAAATCTGGGTGGCGCCTCCAAAAAAGCAAGTAATTTATTTACTTGCTTTTTTATTTTTTTTGTGCATTATATAAATGTGCTTCTTAGAGAGAGGCATTAAAATTAAGTATTAAAAATTCATATTGTAGTATTTTGTATAGATGAGTTACTGAATATCTAAAAAGTATATACTACCTCTATCAATTAATTGAGAGTTGGCTAAAGAAATAGGTGTTATGCCATGCTTATCTAAAAATCTTTTTATTAAATTCCCGTGAGGATATAAATCTAGGTCTCCATAAAAAACTATAGTTTTAGAATCTACCATACCACAAGTTCCTCCAATAAAGCCATAATTCAAATGAGGTAAAAGAATGTCACCTGGTGGAATTAAGAGTACATCATATCCACAGTTATTTAATTCTTTGTAAATGCATATATCAGAAGTTATAAAGGCCTTATTAGATAATACTACAGTAGAGCATTTAGTATAACCTTGATTTATATTTATTAATGTCTTATGATTAATATTTTCTAATAAAGTTTTATCAGTATACCTTATATTATGCATAAAAAAATCAGGAGTATTTACAGCATTAAGGATAATATCATTAGGATATTTATCAGTTAAAGTGCTAGTGCTTCTCAATACTGTTAGATTTAGAGATTTTAGAGTTTCTTCAAAGGTAGAAGATGCATCCTTATGAATGATGGCATTATTATTGTCAATGAAATGCATAAGAATATCAGGATGACCACATATAGCTGGATATAATGAATTGCATGGTTCGCAAAGGATAACTTTACAATTTAAATTTTCTAAAGCAAATAATTCCTCAAAAGAAATTCTAAAGTCTACAAAAGCATATTTCAAAAATATCACCACCTTAAGGTTAGTTGTTACTAACTTAAAAATAATATATCATATATGTTATATTATTTGTAGAATAAATTGGATTTAATAAATTGTATATAGTAAAAAATAAAAACACATAATATACATAATATATTAAAGTAAAGTTCTGTATCTATAAAATTCTTAACATGAAGTGGGGTGATTGAATGCTACTGTTGACCATTGTAAATAATAGTTATAAGGATTATGTATTAAATCAAGTTAAGAGTATGAGTGAGTATTTAAGAGAAAAAAAGAAAAGTATAAATTTGAAAATTGAAAATGATGAATTAGATGAATGTATACATATATATTGGGAAGATGGTGATTACACTGAGGATGAAGTTAAGAAATTATTTAACTATTATACAGCTAATATTTTATATGGTGTAATTATTAATGAATTTTTAGAAAAAAGGGTTAATAAACATCTGAATGAAACATATAATTTTCTTAACTATAACGATATAAGTATTGTAAAAAAGGATATATATAAAATTTTAAAAGAAGAAGTACCTATAGATGATACTGTGATATATTATATGAATAAGAAAAATAGTATTTTAGATAGAATTATTAATTGTATAGAAGAAGGTAACGTATTAAATATTAAAGGGTTTATGGACTTTAGATCCAAGGAATTAATGCCACAGATATATGCGATAATAGAAAAAGTGGTAGAAAGTTATATGATAGAAAAGGAGTATAATGAATTTATTAGTCTTTTAAAGTATTTTGTTGAGATACAAGAAAGTAAGGCTGAAAAGGTAGATTTGTATATTGGAAAAAGAGGAGATTCATATATACTCAGAGATGAATTTGGAAATAATATTATGGAAACCCTTTTGAATGAAATTTGCGAAAATAAAAATATAGTAGACGTTAGTCAAGATGATTTAGTTATAAGTGGACTAATAACTATGTGCCCGAAAAAAATAGTAATACATTCTGCTAATAGATGTAAAAATAAGGAGCTAATTAATACTCTAGAGAAAGTTTTTGAGAATAGAATTTATCATTGTAGTGGTTGTAATGAATGTTTAATGTTTAAAGAAATTATAGAAATGCCTATTGACAATAATATAAAGGTGTAGTAAGATTAACTATGTTAGTGAAAAAGTAAATAACTAATTAACAAGTAGAAACTGCCGTTTCTCACCTTACAGTACTGCTAGTAAGGTAAAATTTTGGTTTACAATGATTGTAATAACAGGACGGCGTTTGCTGTCCTTTTTATTTTATATAAGATAAAAATATGTGGTTTAAAAGCCGGAGGTGAATGTTATCAGTAAAAATAAAGATTTCATGATGAATGAAGAGATAAGAGACAAAGAAGTTAGAGTTATTAACTCAGACGGGGAAGCACTAGGAGTAATTTCTACAAAAGAAGCATTAGAAATTGCATTACAAAAGGAATTAGATTTAGTTGTAGTATCTCCAAATGCAAAACCTATGGTATGCAAAATCATGGATTTTGGTAAGTTTGTTTATGAGCAACAAAAGAAGGAAAAAGAAGCTAAAAAGAAACAAAAAATCACTACTCTTAAAGAGATTAGACTAAGTGCTAGCATAGAAGATCACGATATTGAGATAAAAGCTAATAATGCTAGAAAGTTCTTATTAGATGAAGACAAAGTTAAAGTTACTGTGAGATTTAGAGGAAGAGAAATTGAAAACTCGCAAGTAGGACACAAGATATTAAACCTTTTTGTAGAAAAATTAGGCGATGTTTATGTTATTGAAAAGCCAGCTAGACAAGAAGGAAGAAATATGATAATGATATTAGCTCCAAAAAGAGCATAACCGAGAGGAGGACTTTACAATGCCAAAAATGAAAACACATAGAGGTGCAGCAAAGAGATTTAAAAAGACAGGAACAGGTAAGTTAAAAAGATCTAAAGCTTTTAGACGCCATATATTAACTAAGAAGAGCAGAAAGACTAAGAGAAATCTTAGAAAAACAGGATACGTTTCAACTACTCAAGAAAAAATAATGAAGAAATTACTACCATACTTATAGTAGGAAGTTATCTAGGAGGTAAATATAATGGCAAGAGTAAAAAGAGCGATGAATAGTCGTAAAAAACATAAAAAAGTATTAAAACTTGCAAAAGGATACTACGGTGGAAAAAGCAAGTTATTTAAAACAGCTAATGAATCAGTAATAAGAGCATTAAGAAATGCTTATGTTGGAAGAAAATTAAAGAAAAGAGATTTCAGAAAACTATGGATAGCTAGAATAAATGCAGCTGCTAGAATGAATGATCTTTCTTATTCAAAATTCATGAATGGAATGAAGCTTGCTGGAGTTGAAATAAACAGAAAAATGCTTTCTGAAATAGCAATCAACGATCCAAAAGCATTTGCTGAATTAGTAGAAGTTGCTAAGAAGCATCTATAAGATTAATTAAATATAAAAAATAAAAGCCAGAGGATGACTATGTCATGTCTCTGGATTTTGTTAGACTAAATTTTAATGTACATAATTATTTATTATTTTTATATAAGAAATAAAGATAATAAATAAATGGATATATATAGTATAGAAATGTAGCCATGGCTACATTTTTATACTATATATATTTTAATAAGGAAATGGGGAAACTATATATAAATATATAATCGTGATAAATTTTTTTAAAAGTTTGAGGTGTTATTTATGCAGTTAAGATTAAGGGATGTTCTAAGGCGTAAAAACTTTACTCCAGTTCAAATAATAGCTATGGGATTTGCAACTATAATATTTACAGGTGCCCTATTATTAAGCTTACCTATTGCTACTATAAAAGGTGTAGGAACTCCATTTATAGATTGTATTTTCACATCAACTTCTGCAGTTTGTGTGACAGGATTAGTTACTGTAGATACTGGTACTTATTGGAGTTATTTTGGAAAAACAGTAATACTTATTTTAATACAAATTGGTGGTCTTGGATTTATGTCTTTTGCTACACTTTTATCATTAATTATTGGTAAAAAAATAACTTTAAAAGAAAGATTAATTATAAGGGAATCATTAAATTCAACATCTCTTCAGGGAATAGTAAAATTAGCTAGATATATATTAGTTTTTACTTTTTCAATAGAATTTATAGGAGCTTTACTGCTTTCCTTTGAATTTATACCTGAGTTTGGAATTATTAAAGGTATATATTATAGTATATTTCATGCAGTTTCTGCATTTTGTAATGCTGGATTTGATCTTATGGGAAATTACGGTAGCTTAACTGCCTATAGTGATAATGCTTTGATAATACTTACTATATCTTCTTTAATAGTAATTGGTGGACTAGGTTTCTATGCATGGAATGATATATTTAATTATAAACGTACTAAAAGATTAACACTTCAGACTAAACTAGTAATAGCTGTAAGTGCAGGATTGATTTTGTTTGGATTTATAATGTTTCTTGTATTTGAACTTTCTAATCCAGATACTTTAAAACCTATGGGGATTAAAGAAAAAGTGCTGTCAGCATTCTTTGCATCGGTTTCACCAAGAACAGCAGGATTTAATTCTATAGATTTGACAAAGATGACTATGGCATCTACATTTTTATCCATAATGTTGATGTTTATTGGTGGTTCACCAGGATCAACGGCTGGGGGAATAAAAACTTCTACCGCGGGCGTGCTTTTTATGACAATACTATCAGTTATAAATGGAAGAGAAGATACAGAGTTATTTAAAAGAAAAATAAATAAAGAAACTGTATATAAGGCTTTAGCAGTAGTAGTAATAGCACTGGCGTTAGTGTTTACTACAACCATATTATTATCTATTACAGAAAGAGCATCAGGTGCTCCGTTTGAACATTATTTATTTGAAGCTACTTCAGCCTTTGGAACTGTTGGGTTAACATTAGGATTAACTCAAGAGCTTACTGCTATAGGCAAGGCTATAGTAGCACTAACTATGTATGCGGGTAGAGTTGGGCCACTTACATTAGTTGTAGCAATTTCTATAAGAAAAAGTAAAAGAGGAAATTCTATTAAGTATCCAGAAGATAAAATCTTAGTTGGATAAAGGGGGATATATTAATGAGTAAAAAACAATTTATAGTTATTGGTTTAGGTAGATTTGGAACTTCAGTAGCAGAGACTTTATATGCACTTGGTAATGATGTATTAGCTGTAGATATAGATGAAGAAGCTGTTCAAAACATTGCAGAAAGAGTTACTCATGCTGTTCAAGTAGATGCAAATGATGAGGTTAGCCTAAGAGCCCTTGGAATTGGTAATTTTGATGTGGCTATAATTAGTATTGGTTCTGATATTCAAGCTAATATTCTATCTACTCTTTTAGTTAAAGAAATGAATGTTAAGCATATTATAACTAAGGCTAATAATGCATTGCATGCAAAAGTTTTATATAAAATAGGTGCCAATAGAGTTATATTCCCAGAGAGAGATATGGGAATTAGAGTTGCTCATAACCTTTGTTCTTCTAACATACTTGATTATATAGAGTTATCACCAGACTTTAGCATTGCAGAAATTGTTACCCCAAAGGAATGGGAAGGTCACTCTCTAAAAGAGCTAGATTTAAGAGTGAGGTACAGTGTAAATGTGGTAGCTATTAAAAGAGATGATAACATAGAGGTATCTCCATCTGCAGATGAGGTTATACAGGAAGGCGATATAATAGTAGCCATAGGAGGAACTGCTGAGCTAAACGGAATTGAAAGTTTAGTTAGATAAGGAGATTTATAAGTGCAGGTTATAAAAAGTAAGGATAATAATACATTAAAAGAAATTAAAAAATTAAAAGAAAAAAAATATAGAGTTGAAAATAAGAAGTTTATTGTAGAAGGATTTAGATTTCTAGAAGAAGGTTTTAAATCAGATTTTATTATAGATAAACTTTTTATAAAGGAAAGCTCAGTTGATAAATTTAAAGAAAAATTTTCTTTTTATATTAATAAATATGAAGAAAAATTATTTATTATAAATGACAGTCTATTTAAAAATATTTCAGGTACAGAAAATTCTCAAGGAGTTTTAGCTGTACTTCAAATGAAAGAGGAAAATTTTAATAAAGAAGAAGGACTGTATATTTTAGCTGACAAGATACAAGATCCAGGCAATTTAGGAACTATAATAAGAACAGCTCATAGTGCTGGTTGTAGGGGAGTTATTTTAAGTAAAGATACAGTAGACTTATACAATGAAAAAACCTTAAGAGCTACTATGGGTTCCATATTTAATATTCCTATAATCCATGATGAAAATTTAGTTTTCACAAAAAGATTAATTAGTGAAGGGTATAATTTAGTATGTAGTTCCCTTGACACAGAAAAAAACTTTTATGAAGTTAATCTAGTAGATAATGCAATAATAGCTGTAGGTAATGAAGGTAATGGCATTAGTGATGAAGTTATGAATTTAGCTACCTTTAAGGTTAAAATTCCTATGCTAGGAAATACAGAATCCTTAAATGTTGCTATAGCTGCATCTATTATGATATATGAAGGTGTAAGACAAAAGTTAAATAAAAAGTATTAATACTTGAAATTTTTATATATTATATGTATAATGTTTCTATCAAGTTAGGATTTAAATGTTATTTAAGTGAAATAGTATCCAAACTGGTTTAGTAAAATAAAATATTTATACAATGACGAAGAGAGTAGATATATATTTTTATATAAGGGATGAAGAGCCAAAGACTGAAAGCTGTTCTTATAGGATTATATCGAAGTTCACTTCTGAGTACTAATTATGAAGTAATAGTAGTAATTAGCGGCTATGGTCGATAGATTTACTAAGAGGAGTTTTAATAAAACTCAATTAGGGTGGTACCGCGGATTTTCCGTCCCTTTTTAGGGACGGTTTTTTTATGTCTATAAAGCAAAAACTTAATTTCAGAAACTATTATTTATACTTGAATTAAGTAGAAATTTCATTAATTATGAAGTGAAAATTTTTTTCCAAAGAAAGTTTTAATCCATAATTTTAAATGAACTCATGAATTTTAGAAAGGAGCTTAGAATATGAAAGAACAATTAGAACAAATTAAAAAAATTGCCCTAGAACAACTAAGTCAAGTAACAGATAAAGCTGAACTTGAAAATATTAGAGTAAAGTATCTAGGGAAAAAAGGAGAGCTTACTGCAATCTTAAGAGGTATGGGAAAACTATCAGCAGAAGAAAGACCGGTGGTAGGTAAAATTGCTAATGAAGTAAGAGAAGAAATAGAAAGTGCCATTGATACAAAGGTAGTAGCTATTAGAAGTGCAGAAAAGACTGAAAAATTAAATAGTGAAGTAATAGACATTTCTATGCCAGGAAAGAAACAAACTATGGGGAAAAAACATCCATTAAGTTTAACTCTTGATCAAGTAAATGATATATTTTTATCTATGGGTTTTTCTATAGAAGAAGGACCAGAAGTAGAGTTTGATCATTACAATTTTGAAGCTTTAAATATACCCAAGGATCATCCAGCGAGAGGAGAACAAGATACTTTCTACATAAATGATAATATAGTATTAAGAACTCAGACATCTCCAATCCAGATAAGAACTATGGAAAATCAAAAGCCACCAATAAAGATGATTGCACCAGGAAAGGTATATCGTTCAGATGCTGTAGATGCAACTCACTCACCAATATTCTATCAAATTGAGGGATTAGTAGTGGCAGAAAATATTACCTTTGGAGACTTAAAGGGAACACTAGAAATGTTTATCCAAAAGATGTTTGGAGATGACATGAAAGTTAAATTTAGACCGCACCACTTCCCATTTACAGAACCATCAGCAGAGATGGATGCAACTTGCTTTGTATGCGGAGGTAAGGGATGTAAAGTTTGTAAAGGTAGTGGATGGATAGAAATTGTAGGCTGTGGTATGGTGCATCCACAAGTACTTAGAAATTGCGGAATTGATCCAGAAAAATATAGCGGTTTTGCTTTCGGATTTGGATTAGATAGAATTGTAATGTTAAAATACGGTATTGAAGATATTAGATTATTATATGAAAGTGATATGAGATTTTTAAATCAGTTTTAATATATAAGGAGGAAGATTATGAAGTATCCAGTTAAATGGTTAAAAGACTATGTTGATATAAATGTTTCCCCTGTAGAACTTGCAGATGCATTAAATCTTTCAGGGTCTCATGTTGAAGAGGTTATACTTACAGGAGATGAAATTTCTAATGTAGTTACAGGAAAGATAACAAAGATAGAAAGACATCCAGATGCAGAAAAACTAGTTGTATGTGCAGTGGATATTAACAAAGAGGAAGAAATACAAATAGTAACTGCTGCTACAAATATGAAGGAGCAGGATATTATTCCAGTAGCACTACACGGAGCAACGCTGCATGGCGGACTTAAAATAAAAAAAGGTAAATTAAGAGGAGTAGTATCAAACGGTATGTTCTGCTCAGAAGAAGAGCTTGGAATTGCTGGAGATGAGCCAGTACATGGACTTATGATATTACCTAAAGATACATCTATTGGAGTAGATATCAAGTCTGTAATACCTCTTGAAAGTGCTATTATTGACTTTGAAATAACTTCTAATAGAGCAGATTGCTTTAGTATAATTGGAATGGCAAGAGAAACAGCAGCGACTCTAGGGTTAACTTATAAAATGCCAAATCTTAAATATAGTGAAGAAGATAAAACTAATATAACTGATAGTTATAAAGTAGAAATTAAGAGTCCACTATGTAGAAGATATATGGCTAAAGGAATTAGCAATATAAAGATAGAACCATCACCACAGTGGATGCAAGAGAGATTATTAGAAGCTGATGTAAGACCTATTAATAATATTGTAGATATAACAAACTTTGTTATGTTAGAGTTAGGTCAACCATTACATGCCTTTGATGCTAGAGATATAGTATCTAATACTATAGTAGTTGATACTGGAAAAGATGGAGAAAAATTTGTTACTTTAGACGAAGAGGAAAGAACTATAGATAGCTCTATGCTTTGTATAAAGGATGGGGATAAAACTATAGGACTTGCAGGAGTTATGGGAGGATTAAACTCAGAGGTTAAAGAAGATACTTCTATGATAGTCCTAGAAAGTGCAAATTTTAATGGTCTTAATATAAGAAATACATCTAAAAAGTTAGGACTTAGAACAGAAGCTTCAACTAAATTTGAGAAGGATTTAGATCCAAACCTATGTAAGTTAGCTATTGATAGAGTATGTGCCCTAGTGGAAGAATTAGGTGCAGGTAAGGTTATGACTGGGGTTATAGATATATATAATGAAGTTATAGAACCTCATACCTTAGAAGTAGATAGTAACTGGGTTAATAGATTCTTAGGTAGTAATATATCAAAAGAAGATATGAAAAGATATTTAGATGGATTAGATTTAAATACTGAAATTAAAGGTGATGTTTTAGTTGTTAATTGTCCAACATTTAGAAGTGATCTAAATATAAAAGAGGATATAGCAGAGGAAATTGCTAGAATTCATGGATATAATAATTTTGAATCTACCCTTCCTCATTGTGAGGCTATAAAGTCTGGAAAATCAGATAAGCATAAGCTAGAAGATAAAATAATAGAAGCTTTAGTAGCCAGTGGAATAAATCAATCTATAAGTTATTCCTTTGTAAGCAATAAAATTTTTGATAAACTTTTAATTCCACAAGATAGTGAACTTAGAAATGTAGTTGAAATTAGAAATCCTCTAGGAGAAGATTTCAAGGTTATGAGAACTACTACTCTTGCATCAATGATGGAATCTTTAGCTAGAAACTATGTAAAGAGTAATGAAAGTGCAATGCTTTTTGAAATAGGTAAAGTATATATAAAAAATACTGATGAAGAGAAGTTGCCAGAAGAAAGAAATATTTTAACCTTAGGAATGTATGGAGCGGGAGATTATTTAGAACTTAAAGGTGTGGTAGAAAATGTACTAAATGCTTTAGGAATAGATAATGGAATTTTTATTAGAGAAAGTGAGAATCCTAGCTTCCATCCAGGAAAAACTGCTGCATTAAAACTTAGAAATAAAATTTCTGGAGTTTTAGGTGAAATTCATCCAGATGTAAGTGAAAATTATGGTATAGATACAAGATGTTTTGTTGCTGAATTAAATTTAGATATATTAATGGAATGTGCTAAGATAGACAAAAAACATAAAGCACTTCCTAAATTCCCAGCAGTAACAAGAGATATTGCAGTTTTAGTAGATGATAGAGTTCTAGTACAAGAGATAGAAGACACTATTAAAAAACAAGGTGGCGGCATCTTAGAAAGTGCTAAGCTATTCGATGTTTATAAAGGAAGTCAAATTCCAGAAGGTAAGAAGAGTATAGCCTATGCTATAACCTATAGACATGCAGATAAAACTTTAACTGATACTGAAGTAAATAAGGTCCATGATAAGATTTTAAGAAGCTTAGAGCATAAGCTAGGTGCAGAATTAAGATAATTATTAATTAAAATAAGTAGGTGTAAATTTACATCTACTTATTTTTTTATGGAGTTTTCTATGAAGTGAATAGTTTACAATTTTAAACAAAATATAGTCTATAAATGTTGAATTTGTAAACTCATTAATGTACAATTATGGTTATATATGTATTATTATATATAATTTTGTATAAAGACTATTTTTTATATGAAATCATGTTAAAATAAAGGAGGAACAAATGATAAGCAATTTTAAGGTTACAAATAGATTGAAATATTATAGAAATATGTTAAATATTAGTCAAAAGGAATTGGTAACAGAGAGTTTATCATTACAACAAATTAAATTTATAGAAACCAAAAGAAGAAAAATAACTTATAGAACAGCTGAAATAATAAGTAATCATTTAAATTACATAGCTAAACATAAAAATATTAGCTTAAATGTATATCCTAAAGAATTAGTAATGGAGGATGAAGATTATGCAAGATATTTATGTGAGATTGAACTAAGAAAAAAAGAAAAAATAGATACAGAAAATTTTGAAACTATATGTTTACAGTATAATCTTAAAAATATTTTACAGGATTATTATAAACTACAAGGTGAAATTTTTGGAAATCAAAATGAATTTCAAAAATCTCTTGATTTCTATACCAAAGCAAAAGATATAGGATGCTTGGAAGAATATTCCTACATAGATATTTTAAATAAAATTGGGTGGGATCATGTATGCCTATGCAATTGGGCATTAGGCTTAAAAAGTTATACGGAAGCAGAAATATTAATTAAGCTAGTTTATAAAAGGAGTAATTATGAAATTAGGAACATTCAAGATATTGAGTCACGGGTATATTACGGGGTAGCTTTGATTAATAAGGAGATTAATAATTATAAAGTTTCGTTAGAATATATAGAAAGTATAAAAAAATTAGAATATGTAGAGTCAAAACTTATTATAGATAGCAGCATACTGGAAGCTAATGTGAATTATGAAGTTGGTAATATAGAGAAGTCTATAAATAGTTATATAAAATTACACAAAGAGTTTCCAGATAATTCAAGTGTAATAATTAACTTAATTACATTGTATGAATTAGTTGAAGATGAAGAGCGTTCTAACTTCTATTTAAATAAAATAAATGGCGATAGGCTTAAAAGTGAGGATGCTAGTTTATATATAGCATACTTAATAAAAATAAAAAACTATTTTATTAAATTTGATGTTAAAGCTGCTGTTAAACATTATAATACTGCGATCAAATTATGTATTAATGATAATAATATTTTATGGCTAACAAAGATATATGAAAATATAGTACAAGATTATCATGATGAGTTACTAAATTCAAATTATACAAATCAATATTTAATAATTTTAAATCGTAATAAACATATGTATGATAATCATAAAGAGTTACTTAATGATATTTTAGTTGGATTGATAACTAATAAAAATATAAATAAAAGTTTATTAGATACTATAAGAGAAATTAAGAATGGAACATTATGAAGAAGTTATTAGTATGTTTTTCTTAATATTTATATTTAGCACTTTAACTTTGATAAATGTAAAAGGGGATATTTATTAAAAGAATAATAAATATAATTATCAATTTAGTGTTAGTAATGAGGAGTTAGTAAACTATAAATCATTAAAATAATGATTTTAATGGTTTATAGAAATATAATAATTATGAACGTATAATGAAAATCAGCTAAAGGAGTATATATGAAAACTTTATCTAAAGAAGATAAAAAAGTTATTAGATGGGCATTCAATTATGTAAAACCATATACATGAAAAATAGCTTTGATGATTATTCTTATGACTATAGTTACATTGCTAGTTTCAATAGAACCTAAAATAAAAGCTAAAATTATAAACCTGTTATTCCGATCTGAATATAACTTAGCTATAAATATGCTTTTACTATTAGTATTTATATATTTAGGACAAGTATTGACAGAAGCATTTAAATTTAGAATATTAACTAAAGTAGATTGTAATGTATGTAAAGATATAAGAAGTGATTTGTTTTCTAAAATACTTAACTTTCCTATCCAGGTATTCGACAATACAGAAACAGGAGAATTATTATCACGAATGAATAACGACATCGAAGATATATCAAATGTATTTGCTAATTATTCTATATCACTACTAGATTCATTATTTGTAGTAACTTTTATTGGCGTTTCAATGATTAGTTTAAATGTCTATTTATTCTTAATAATTGCTGCAACATTTCCTATAACTTTAGGAATTTTTAAGTGGAGTGGAAAAAAAGTTAAGAAGGAAATTTCACTTTATAAACAATTTAATGATCAATGCTATGGAGTTGAGGCACAGTGTTTTACAGGTATAAGAGAAATTGTATCTTTAGGCATTAGAGATAAGATGGAGAATAGATTAGGATCAATTTTAGATAAAGCAACTAACCAAGCAATAAAGTCCCAATATATAACTATAAAAGGTAATATGCTTGTACAAGCTGTAAATTATCTAGATATGATAATATTTATTTTCATTGCAATAGTTTTAATTAGTTTAGGGAAAATTGGTATTGAGGAATTCATAACATTCTTATCATACTCAATTTTGTTTTCAAACTCTCTTTCTAGCTTAACTAAGGTTAATGCTGTTATTCAAAAACTTATTGTGTCATTAAAAAGAATATATGATTTAAATAATAATTTAAATTTTAATACGAATATATTTGGTAATAAAGATATTCATAAAGAAGAAAAAAAGATTGAATTAAAGAATGTTTCATTTAGCTATACTGATAAAAATGTTATCAGTAATTTAAATGTATCATTTAATGGATTTGGAAAATATGTAATAGTTGGTGAAAGTGGAAGTGGTAAAAGTACAATATTTAATTTGTTATTAAGATTTTATGATAATTATGATGGAGAAATATTAATCAATGAAGTTAACATTAGAGAGATGAGTGATGTTTCACTACGAAATAATGTTTCAGTAGTGAGACAGGAACCATATTTGTTTAATTTATCAATTAAGGACAATTTATTATTAGGAAACTCTTGTAGTGATATGAATGAGATTGAACATGTATGTTCTATTTGCAATATACATAAATTTATAATGAGTCTTCCTAATAATTATGATACTGTAGTTTCAGAAGGTGGAGTTGGTTTATCTGTAGGTCAGAAACAAAGAATTGCCATAGCAAGGGCATTATTAAGAAGAACATCAATATTACTTTTAGATGAAATAACATCCGCATTAGATAATGATACAGAGGAATCTATAAATGAATTAATTAATTATATATCAATAGATCATATAGTAATAGTAATTACGCATAGATTAAAAGGTATATTTAATGCAAAAAGTATTTTTCTTATAAATCAGGGTCAAATAATTGAATCGGGATCACATAAGGAGTTAATGAGTTACGAGTCTTTATATAAAAATTTATATTTAAAGGGAAGAGAAAACTAGAAAAAGGGGAGTATTAATTATGGACAATAATATTTCAATGGGAAAACTACCTGTAGTATGGGGGGACAGAAGAATAAAGGATATTACATTTTCAGTAACTGAGGAATGTAATCTTAGATGTAAATATTGCTATATGACAGGAAAAAACAATGTAAAAAAAATGTCCTTTGAAACTGCTAAAAAGGCTATTGATTATATATTAGAAGATAGAAAAACTTTTAATGAACTTGGAGTAATCTGGAACTTCATAGGTGGGGAGCCTTTCTTAGAAATGGATTTGATTGATAAAATAACAGATTATATAAAAGTAAGAACTTATGAATTAAATCATCCTTGGTTTAATAAATATAGATTAAGTTTTTCAAGTAATGGTATATTATATGATCACCCTAAAGTGCAAGAATATATTAAAAAGAATCGTAAGCATGTATCTATTGGATTAAGTGTTGATGGAAATAAAGAAAAACATGATTTACAAAGAGTAAAATTAGATGGAACTGGATCATATGATGATGTAGTTAAAAATGTACCCTTATGGTTAGAGCAATTTCCAGAAGCGGCTACAAAGGCAACTTTTGCCCATGGAGATATAAAATATTTAAAAGATAGTATTATAAATCTATGGGATTTAGGAATATCACAAGTTGCTGCTAATGTGGTATTTGAAGAAGTTTGGGATGAAGAAGATCCGCTTATATTTGAAGAACAACTCAAAGCTTTAGGAGATTATATATTAGAAAATAAGATTTGGGATAAATATACTGTGTCATTCTTTGATCCTAATAAGGGATTTCCACTTTTAGAAAATGAACTTAAAAGTAATAGCTGTGGAGCAGGCAGAATGCTTGCAATAGATTGTGATGGCAACTTTTATCCATGTGTTAGATTTTTGGACCTTTCTATGAATAATAGAAAAGGTAGAAAAGTAGGGGATATTAATAAAGGGATGGATTTAGATAAGGTAAGGCCATTTTTGGAATTAAATACTTTAAAGGAAAGTGAAGACAAATGTTTAGAATGTGAAGTAGCTACAGGATGTACAGGATGTACAGGCTTTAATTATGATTGTTATGGAACCATATATAAAAAAGCTACGTATATATGTGAAATGCATAAGGCTAATGTTAGAGCAAATGAATATTATTGGGATAAGTTTGAAAAAGTTACAGGTATGAAATCACCAAGAAGAGAAATTGAAGAGGAAAGAAAGAAAATAAATACACCGGAAAAGTATATGCTATTTATAACATCCGATAAAGCTACATCTCATTGTCTATATGAAAACAGTGGTGGAGATCATGTGATGAGTGAAGAAATTTTTAATAAGGGACTGAGTTTTTGCGAAGATAATAATTTTATGCCAGTAATACTTGAAGATAATAACAATAAGTTTAAATATGATGGACACAGCTCATTAACTATTATGAAGGGTACAAGTGATATAGAAGGTATAAATGGAATATCTGTATTGAATATGTCAGAAGAACTTATAGGTGAAGATTACAATGATGCTTGCATTGTTAATGTATACAAAGAAAAGTTACATGAACTATCAAATTTTATAGGAAAAATTAAAGAAAACTATTCTCGAATCAACTTAATTATAAAAGATATTCCATACTGGAATGAAAAAGATGTAGAGAAATATTCTCATGAATTAGATAAACTAATAAAAATTATAGTAGAAATCTATAAGAATAGTGAAGTGATAGATATAAATGTGTTAACAGATATCTTTGAATTACAAGAACATAATAGATGTAGTTCAGGCGTATATACCTATGCATTAGCACCTAATGGCAAAGTTTACATGTGTCCAGCAGCGTATTTTAATGACGAGAATAAGTACATGGGAAGTATAGAGGATGGAATTTTAAAAAATCTTAATGAAGAGTTTAAATCTAAAAATTTAATTATGTGTGGAAAGTGTGATAGCTATCATTGTAAAAACTGTAAGTTTATTAATGAGTTAATGACTGAAGAAATTAATATGTCACCTAGAATACAATGTTTAATATCAAATCTAGAAAAAGAAAAGTCTTGTATGCTTCAACAACTACTAATTAATAATAATTTAATTAATATAAAACATATTTCCAATTATATAAAGAGTAATATGTACAAAGATCCTATAGAATATTTTAAGGTTATGTAAGAGGTGTTTAAATGGAAGAAAAAGATAAGATAATTTCAATTCTTGATGCAAATGACATAAAAGATTTTGAAGTGTACACAGAAAGAAAAAATTCTCTTGAGGAGTTAAAGCTAATTTTAAATAATAATAGCAGAAAAGATTTACTGGATAAAGTCGAAGAAGATATAAAAGTAATAGATAAAGAAATATCACAGTGGTGGAATGAGATTGAGAGGAGATATGAACTAGTTATTAAGAATAGTGAGGATATATATGTGGATGTTTATACAGGAGAGATTATTCTAAAATATATATAAAGTGAATAACATATTTATGTTATTATATATATTAAATTTAAGGGGGGTGAAATCATGGAACATTTACTTTCAAAAAAGAATAAAAATGCTAAAAAGGCAATCCATACAATTATAGTTTGTGAAGATTATACTTGTATGAATGCATGTGGAGATTCTTGTTATGGTAAACTTATAAAAGTTCAAAGATAGCATTTTATCAAAAATAATATTTTAATTTAGGGAAATAAATCTTTTATATATTAATATTAAAAGATTTATTTTCTTATTTTGGAGGTGAAATATGAAAAGTTTTTGGGGGATTATTCCACGTTATATTAAAAAGGGGAAAAAAAGAATTATCTTTGTAGCTTTAGGTATTATAGTATCTATGGCACTAATAGTATCATTAGGCACTATATCAGAAGCTTTAAAGGAATCGCTATATCAGAAGATGAAGGATGATTCAGGAGGAATACATGATATCTATTTAGGAACTTTAGGTTATGTGGATTTTGATAGAGTTGCAAAAGAAGAGGTTGTAAAAGAAGTTACTACGGTTTGGCCAATTGGCAGATATGATGTGCCGAATACAGATAATAGTCTTCAAATTTCGGCATTTAAAGAAAATGCTACAGATATATTAAATCTAGAATTGATAGAAGGTAGATATCCAGAAAAGGATAATGAAATAGCTATAGAAAAGTGGATTTTAGATTTGTTTCCTAAAAAGTATGAAATAGGAGATAAGATAACCATTCCTTATACCATAGTTCACAGAGGCAGAGGTACAGAATTTTATTATGAGAAGGGTGAAACAGAGTTCGTACTTACAGGGACTTATGATTTTACCTATAGAAACTGGTTCTATCCAAAGGAAGGGAATGCATATATTACACCTGAATTTGGAGAAAAGATATTAAAAGAGAAAAAGCTTACTATGCAAAGTGTAGAAGCTGACGGATATATAATGATAAAGCCATCTTACTCTGTTGAGGATGCTGTAAAAAAGTTAACTGAATCAAGATATTCTACCGGAGGATTTTTTGCTAACGAACCTAAGTTACAATTAAAAAGTGAATATGAAAAATATGATAATATAATGTTTTTTGTTTCATTAATATTAATAGTAATTTCTAGTGTAATAGTTTATAACATATTTAATGTTAGTGTATCAGAGAGAACTAAAGAATTTGGTATGCTTAGGGCAATGGGATGTCCTCCATGGAAAATAAAAGCCATGATTTTAATTGAGGGTATGCTTATAACAATTGTATTTATTCCTATAGGAATTTTATTAGGAAACTGGATAACTAGGTATATTATAAAAATAGTCACTGGAATAGAGAATTTAGGTACAGTGAGAACAATGGATACTAAAATTATCTTAGTAGCAATTGTAGTGGGACTTTTAACTGCATTTATAGGAACTTATTTTCCAGCTAGAAAAGCTTCGGTTATATCACCCACAGAGGCTATAACTGGAGGAGCAAATACTAGTTTAAAGAGTAGTAATATGAGAGGAAGCTTAGATAAATCTATTTTAAAAAAGGTATCTTTTGAAATCAATTTGGCGTTTATAAATATAATTAGAAATAAAAAAAGATTTTTATCTACATGTTTATCTTTAATTATAACTATAACCATGTTTATGACAGTAAATTATGTGGTAGGTTCTACAAATCCTGTGGCAATCTTTAAAGATAGCTTCAAGGTAGATTTTAAAGTTGATTCTAAAAGTGGATTATCGCTAGAAAAGGTTTCTTCTGTGGAAGGATTGGATGTAACCTTAAAGCTTAAGAGAAGAGGCACAACTATGGATATTGAAAAAGAAAATTATACAGAAGAAGGATTAAGAACCTATGAAGAATTAGGAAAGTCTGTACAGTATATATCACAGTGTATATCTAGGGATAGATATTTAATAGAAGTTACAATTTTAGGACGTAGTGATGAGGAGTTAGAAGCTTTAAAGAAAAATGTCATTGCTGGTGAGATAGATATAGACAAGATGAAAAATGAAGATATATTAATTCTTGTACAAAATATAGATGGATTGAACTACACTAATTTATCTGTGGGAGATGTTGTACAACCTTCATTTACTAAGTTAAATGATAATGGAGAATTTTTAGGTGGAACTTATCCAGAGTTTAAAGTTGGAGCTATAGTTAGTGAAGATGCAATAAAAGGATTACCTTTAGGTACTCCAAGCACAACAGTACACTCATCAGCAATAATTCTACCTGACTCTGCCATGAAGAAACATATGGAAATGACTAAATATCAATATTGGGAAGGGAATGTTAAGGAGGGATATGACTATGAAGAAGTTGAAGAAGAGTTAAGAGCAGTTGTAGATGGTGATAAGGGAGCTACATTATTATCTTACAGAGAAGAACTAGAAAAAGTAAAGGTAAATAATGCTCAAATTATATTTGCCATGTACAGTATAGTTATTGTTGTAGCCATAGTAAGCATAATAAATCTTATTAATATCATGAATATGAGCGCAATTATGAGGAAGAAAGAGTTTGGATTCCTAAGAGCTATGGGCCTTAGTGGAAAGCAGGTGAAGAAGATCATAATGTGGGAAGGGGCCATTTATGGAATAGTATCTTCTGCAATTTCAGTACTGCTAACTTTGGGAATTTCAGCAATTATAACTAAAAATTCAGAGCTTTGGCTAGGTCAGATTATAAGCTGGCATATACCAATAGGCCAAATGACTATAATTATAATAATTACAATCATAATCACACTACTATCATCTATATTACCGTCAAAAATATTATTTAAATCAAGTATTGTTGAGAGTATTAGGGATGTAGAGTAGAAGAGTAATGGAGGAATTAATATGAGTATGTTAATAACCAGTGGTCTAGCTAAAACCTATGGAATGAATGAAACTGCAGTAAAGGCGTTAAAACCTACGGATTTAGAGATTAAAGAAGGAGAATTTGTAGCCATAGTAGGACCTAGTGGCTCTGGAAAAAGTACATTACTACATCTTCTTGCAGGATTAGATAAGCCTTCAGCAGGAAAGGTATTTATTAATGAACAAGATATTTATGAGTTAAGTGAAAATGAGTTATCTAGATATAGAAGACAGAACGTAGGATTTATATTTCAAGCTTTTAATTTAATTCCTATACTTTCAGCAGAGGAAAATATAAAACTTCCAGTATTAATGGATGGTAAAAAGGTAGATGAAGGGTATATTGATGAAATTATGGATGTTCTTGATATAAAAGAAAGAAGAAAACATCTTCCAGGTGAACTATCTGGAGGGCAGCAGCAAAGGGTATCCATTGCTAGAGCACTAGCTAATAAACCGTCCATAATATTTGCAGATGAACCTACAGGAAATTTAGACAGTAAAAATAGTAAAGAAGTATTGCAACTACTAAAATCAACCATAGAAAAGTATAATCAAACACTAATCATGATTACTCACGATAGTAGTATAGCACAAATGGCAGATAGAATTATTACTATTACTGATGGAATGATTATAGAGGGTAAATAAGAAGAATGTTACATAACTAATATAAAGAAATAGTTGTGTAACATTTTTTATTTGCAATACTTTGGTAGTTAGAAAAGAATAATTTTTATAAAAACTGTGGCTTGATAATATGGTAAAATTTTACAATATAATTATAAAATATGTACCATAATATATTATATTTATATTTAATTAAGTTTTATGAAACATATTGTTGACAAGTATTTGGAATATTTATTAAATACCTTATTTAATAAATAGCTAATATATGTTAAAATGATTATAAGTTTATGCAGATGTAAATTTATAATTAAGAGGGTGTTTATGTGAGCATTATAACAGTTAAGATAAATGGAATGGAATATAACCTTAGAGGAGAAGAAAATGATGAGTATCTACAAATGGTTGCTCAATATGTAGATAATAAAATAAATAGTCTAATGTTTAAGAATTCTAAAATAAGTCGTCCTGATGCTACTATTCTTGCAGCAATTAATTTAGGAGATGAGGTTTTTAAAAATAAAGAGGCCTGCGAAAGGGCAAATGAAAATTATAAAATGATTGCAAAGGAACAAAAAAATCTTATTTCCGAAGTAGAAGGACTAAAAAGAGATTTACAGGCTGCAAAAAAAGAAAATGAAGACTTAAGAAAAGTTAACACTTCGGATAAAGATGAAGAGATAGGAAAGCTAAAGGATGAGGTTACATATCTTAAAGAGCAATTAGAACTTATGGATCAAGTTGTTCAAGAGTTAAAAAAGGATAATAAAAAACAAATGACCTTTAATAAAAAGCTTCTATCTGAAAATAATAATTTAAGATATGACCAAATAGCTAGAGTAAGACAGCTAGAGCAACTTAGTCATGAGATTGAGGATAAAAACCTTCAGCTTATGAAAAATGGACAAGTTAATGTAAGAAAAAAGTAAAAGTTTAGGTGATAATATTATATTTATATATTATCGCCTATTTTTTATTTTAGGATAATTAGCTATATTTATGAATTAAATATAATTTTATTCTTTAATATTGTGATAATTAAAATTTTATGGGCATAGGTATTAGGTAAAACCATAATTCTTAGGGGGATTATACATGAAAGTTTTGCTATGTGCTAGAAGTAATTATATAAATTTAAGTTCAGGAGATACTACTATAATATTTAAAATATACACTTTTTTAAAAGAGAAAGGGGTTAATGTAGATATATGTGGAGCCAATGAGGAGGCTAATTATGATGATTATGATATAGTACATCTATTTGATATTAAAAATATATTTGATGCTTATAAACATTTTAAATTGGCTAGTAATAGTAAATGTAGTATAGTAGTATCACCGATGTATTTTAATATGGAGAAGTTTTTCGAATATAGTAATAATATGGAACGAAAAAATCTATGGAATAATTGCAAAGCTTATAAGGAATTAATTTTGAAGAAGAGTAAAATCATATTTTGCAATAGTATATACGAAAAGTCTTTAATAACCAAGGATTTCACTACAAAGGGAGATATTAAAGTTGTTTATAATGGAGTAGATATAAATTATGATGAGGTTCCGTTATATAATTTTAAGGAGAGATATAATTTAGATAATTATATATTGTGTGTAGGAAGAATTTGTGAAGTGAAAAACCAATTAGAATTAAGTAAGATATGTAATGAAATAGGAGTAGACTTAGTTTTAGTTGGAACGGCATCAGAGGAGCGTTACTTAAAAGAATGTTTAGCTTATCCGACTACACATTATTTAGGATTTATGAATGACTATGATTTGTATAATGCATACACCTTTTCTAGTGCTCACGTATTAGCTAGTTTTTCAGAAGTTACAAGTTTATCATCCCTTAAGGCAGCAGCTTATGGATGTAACATAGTGGTTACGGAGGAAGGGGCTTCAAAGGAATATTTTAAGGATATGGCAATATATTGTGATCCTTATAATCATAATAGTATAAAATTAGCAGTAGAGAAAAGTAGGGCAGAAAGAAAAAATAATAAACTAAAAGAATATATAAGATATAATTATAACTTGAAGAATATGTTAGAAGGCATATATGAGGGATATTTAAAATTGATGAATTAAGATGTATAGGGGCTAACCAATAAAAAGGTATTAGCTCCTATTATTTTTTACAGTTTGTAACAAAGAGAATTGTGATATAATAATCCATGAGAAGTAAAAAATAAGTACTAATAAAATAAGTATGACTTTTTTAATATAGAATAAAGACATTTCTTATTGATAGGAGTTGAGAACATATGGATAAAATAGAATTATTAGCGCCAGGTGGAAGTAAAGAAAGTATCTATGCTGCTGTTCAAGGTGGTGCAGATGCTATATATATGGGCGGGAGTAAGTTTTCTGCTAGAGCCTATGCAAATAATTTTAATGAAGAAGAATTAATAGAAGTAGTGAATTATTGTCATTTATATAATGTTAAAGTATATATAGCCTTTAATACTGTGATAAAAGAAGATGAGTTAGGTGAAGCTTTAGAGTATGGGAAGTTTCTATATGAAATTGGTGTAGATGCTATTATAACTCAAGATATGGGATTATTTAAAATTATAAAAGAAGCTATACCAGATTTTGAAATTCATGCATCCACACAAATGACTATACATAATGGAGAAGGGGCTATATTTTTAAAGAATGAGGGCTTTCAAAGAATAGTTTTATCAAGGGAGTTAAGTCTAGATGAAATAAGATATATTTCAAAGGACTTAGATATAGAAACAGAAATATTTGTCCATGGAGCATTATGTATAAGTTATTCTGGACAATGCCTTATGAGTAGTATCATAGGAGGAAGAAGCGGAAATAGAGGAAGATGTGCACAGCCCTGTAGATTACCTTATACTATAATAAAAAAATTTAGTGGAGAAAATAGAGAAGGGTATTTATTAAGTCCAAAGGATACTTGTACTATAGATGAAATTAAAAGTTTAATTGAAAGTGGGACTTCATCATTAAAGATAGAAGGTAGAATGAAAAAGCCTGAATATGTAAGTGGTGTTGTAACTACCTATAGAGAAGCTATAGATAGTGTGTATCACAACAAATGTTTTGAGATAGCACCTAAAAAGGCCATATTAAATCAATTATTTAATAGAGAAGGGTTTTCAAAGGCATATCTTAGAGGAAACATTGGAAGAGACATGATGGCATATAATTGCCCCAAAAATACAGGTGTATTTTTAGGCACCGTTGAAAAAGATTTAACCATACAGCTTCAAAAGGATATAAAAGCCCAGGATGGAGTTAGAACTGATAATAGTGGATTTACAATCACAAATATTTTAAAGGGGAAAGAAAAGGTTAAAGAAGCCTCTAAAGGCGAAAAAGTGAAGCTTATGCCTACTAAATATAAGGTTGGAGATAAAGTATATGTAACTTCAGATACTGAACTTTTAACTAAACTTCAAAAAAATTATGAAGATATTTATGGTGTAAAGTTACCCTTAACTATAAAGGTTAGATTTGCTCCAGGAGAAAGATTTTATTTATCTACGGTTTATCAGGAAAAAGAATTTGAAGTCTATGGAGAAAATGTAGAGGTTGCAGCTAATAAGCCTATGGATAAGGAAGCCATAATTAAAAATCTCAATAAGTTAGGGGATACTCCTTTTAAACTAGAAAACATTGAATTTGAAACCTTTGAAGAAGGATTTTTAAGGGTATCATCTATAAATAGTGTAAGACGTGAGCTTATTGAAGATATAATGAAGTATATTAAAATTCGTGATAAACGGCATGTGGAAGAAAAGGCTTATAAAGAATTTAATAGGAATTCTAAAGAAGCTAAAGATATATTTAATGATGAGTATCTAATATGCGTTAAAACTCTAGAACAATTAAAAAGTGTATTAAGTTTTATAGATGAAAATCCAGATATAGATCCAGCTATAGGAGTAGATTTATTTAAAAAGGGTGGAGGTTTTAATTTAGAAGAAGTAGATTATGAAAATTTATATATGATTGTTCCTAATATAATAAAAAGTGAATTTAATTTAGTTACTGAAGCTATAGAAAAGAATATTTCTAAAATTAAGGGGTTAATTACAGCTAATTTAGGTATAATAAATGTGTTTAAAAACAGACTTAACATAATTGGAGATTATAAGTTAAATATTTTAAATAGTGAAAGCTATGATTTTTATAATAGGTATACAGATATATCAGCTTTAAGTGTAGAACTTAACAATAAAGAAATGTTTTCTATAGCTAAAAATATTAAAACTCCAGTGCAAGTAGTAGTTTATGGTAAGTATGAACTTATGGTAAGTGAATACTGTGTAATTGGCAGTACCTTTGGTGATAAGAGCTCTACTTCAAACTGTAATTTCAGATGTGACAAGGATAAGTTTGTATTAAGAGATAGGATGAATGAAGAGTTTCTGGTTACTACGGATAAATATTGTAGAAGCCATATATATAATACATTACCTGTAAATATAGTTCCATTCATTAAGGAATTAAGGAAAAATAATATTAACAATTATAGAGTTGACTTTATAGATGAAGATTATAATCAGGTTTTAAAGGTGATGAAATATATATTTAAAGATGAAGATGTAGATTTAGGGAAAACTACAAAAGGACATTATAAGAGGGGAATTGAATAGAAAGTAGGGGATAAAAAATGAATGAAAAGACCTTTAAAGTACTTGAGTATTATAAAATCAAGGAAATATTAAAAAAGTATACAGTTACAAAAGCGGGGAAAGATTTAATTGATAATCTGAAACCATATAACAATCTCTATGAAATCAAAGAGCATTTAGAGGAGACTAAGGAAGCATTAATTTTATTAACTACAAAAAGTGCACCACCCTTTGAAGGAATATATGATGTTAGGGAAGCGCTTTTAAGAGCTAAGAAAAATTCCACACTTATGCCAGTAGAATTACTTAGAATTGGTAATATGCTTAAAAGTTCTAGAAATTTTAAGGAATATGTACAGAGTAAGGACGATGAAACAACTTATAGAGTTTTGGAAGATATAATAGCAGGTATAGTTCCCTTTAAGAATATTGAAGATGAAATCTTTAGAGCTATTATTGGAGAGGATGAAATTGCAGATAGAGCTAGTGAAACTTTATTTATAATTAGAAAGAAACTAAAAGATAAAAGTTCTTCCATTAAAGACAGAGTTAATAGCATGGTTAGGACCTACTCTAAATATCTTCAAGAAAGTCTTTATACTGTAAGAGGAGATAGATATGTACTTCCTGTAAGATCTGAGTATAAAGAACAGGTTAAGGGTTTGATCCATGACCAGAGTGGTACAGGTGCTACATTATTTATAGAGCCTATGGGACTAGTAGATCTTAATAATGAAATAAGAGAACTTAGAAATAAAGAAAAGGCAGAAATAAATAGAATTCTTAAGGAACTTACTTTAAAAATTGCAGGTAACATTGATGTTATAGAGAATAATGGAAGTATTATATGGGAATTAGATTTTATATTTGCAAAAGCTAAATATGCCAATGAATTAAATTGTATATGTCCAGAGGTAAATGATAAAGGAATTATAGATTTAATAGAGGCTAGGCATCCTTTAATAGACCAAAAGGTAGTAGTACCAAGCACTATTTATCTTGGTAGAGAGTTTACTTCTTTAGTTATTACAGGTCCTAATACAGGAGGTAAAACTGTAACACTAAAAACTGTAGGTTTAATAGAGCTTATGGCTATGAGTGGAATGATGATTCCTGCAAGAGCAGGTTCAGCTGTTAGTGTATTCTCAAATATATTTGCTGATATTGGTGATGAACAAAGTATAGAACAAAGTTTATCTACTTTCTCATCTCATATGACTAATATAGTAAATATTATTAATGAAGCAGATGAAAATACTTTAGCACTTTTTGATGAGCTTGGTTCAGGAACAGATCCAACGGAGGGTGCAGCTCTTGCTATGAGTATTTTGGATAACTTAAGGGATAGAAATACAAAAATAATAGCAACTACTCACTATAGTGAACTTAAAGGTTATGCTTTAAAAACTGTTGGAGTAGAAAATGGCTCTGTAGAATTCGATGTTGAAACTTTAAGACCAACTTATAATTTGCTTATAGGTGTGCCAGGTAAATCTAATGCCTTTGAAATATCAAGGAGGCTTGGTCTTCCAGAGTATATTATAAATAGTGCTAAAGAAAATATTTCCACAGAGAGCTTAAAGTTTGAAGAGTTAATACAAAATCTTCAACAAAAGAGCATTAAAGCAGAAAATGATGCTAGGAAGGCAGAAGGTTTAAAAGCAGAAGCAGAAAAACTAAAAAATAAATATGAAGAAAAGTTATATAAGTTCGAAAATGTTAGAGAAAAAGCTATCTATGAAGCACAACGAGAAGCTAAAGAGCTTATAAAAGCTGCTAAGGAAGAAGCTGATTCCATTGTTAAAAATATAAGAGAACTTGAAAGGTTAGGCTATTCTTCAGAAGCTAGAACTAAAATAGAGAATGAAAGAAAGAAGATAAAGGATTCTCTTGATAACATGGAAGAAAAATTAAGTAAAAAAGATGAGCCTAAGGGAGAAGGATTAACTTCTGTAACTCAAGGACAGGAGGTATATCTTCCATCTTTAAATCAGAATGTTATAGTAGTATCCGAGGTGGATAATAAGGGAGAAGTTCAAGTTCAAGCTGGAATAATGAAAATCTCTGTAAAGCTTAAGGATTTAAGGAAGGGAAAAGTGTCTAGTGAAGATAAGAAAAAAGCTAAGGTTCAAAGAAGAGAAGCTAAGCTTAATCTAAAAGCAGTATCATCTTCAGTAGACTTAAGGGGTATGGATTCCGAGGAGGCTATTTATACCACAGATAAGTATTTAGATGAAGCTTATCTTGGTGGTCTCGGCGAAGTTACAGTAATTCATGGTAAAGGAACAGGAGTACTTAAGAGTTCTATAACTGATTTATTAAAACATCATCCCCATGTTAAAAGCTATAGACTTGGTAATTATGGAGAAGGTGGAACAGGAGTTACTGTGGTTGAGTTAAAGTAATACTAGAGTATAGGGGTCGACGAAATGATTTTGGTAAGTGGATGTCTTTGTGGTATTAACTGCAAATATGACGGTAACAATAATTTAAATGAAAAAATTCTTGAACTTTTAAGACAAGGGAAGGCTATACCAGTATGTCCAGAGCAACTTGGAGGACAGGCGACTCCTAGAGAAGCTCATGAGATTGTAAATGGTGATGGTGCTATGGTCTTAGATGGAAAATGTAGGGTTTTAGGAAGAGATGTAAGTGATGATGTAACTGGTGAATTTATTAAAGGTGCAGAGGAAACATTAAATATAGCTAGAGAGTTAAAAATTGATACAGCTATTTTAAAGGCAAGGAGTCCATCATGTGGAAAAGGAATTATATATGATGGTACTTTTTCAGGTGGTAAAAAAACAGGTAATGGAGTAACTGCAGAGATTTTAATTAGAAATAATATAAAGATTTATACTGAAGATGAATTGGATAAATTCTTTGAGGAAAATAATATTTAGTTTTATAGTTAGGTGGGGATTTTATGAATTATAGTGATGTTAGAAAAGAAGCTAGAGTTAATTTAAATAATAGCTGTAAAGTATGTAATGTATGCAATGGAGTTGTTTGTGCAGGAGAAGTCCCAGGTATGGGTGGAAAAGGTACTGGAAATGCATTTACAGAAAACATTAGAGCTCTTGAAGGATATAAGCTTAATATGCGCGTAATTCACGATGCTAAGGATCCAGATACAGCTATTGAGATTTTTGGTAAGAAGTTAGATATACCAGTTTTTGCAGCTCCAGTTTCAGGAACTACTCTTAACATGGGTGGAAAGTATTCTGAAGAAGAGTATATTTCTTGGGTTATTGGAGGTACTTTAGATGCAGGTATATACCCAATGGTAGGAGATACAGCAGTAGATACATTTTTAACAACTAATTTAAAAGTGTTAAAGGAGTTTAATGGTGAAGGTATTGTATTTATAAAACCATGGGAAAATAAAAATATAATTGAAAAGATAAAATTAGCTGAGGAGTCAGGAGCATTTGCCGTAGGCGTGGATATAGATGCCTGTGGACTTATAACTTTAGCTCTTCATGGGAAGCCAGTAATGCCTAAAGGAGTAAAGGAGATAAAGGAATTAGTTAACAGTACTAAACTTCCATTTATACTAAAGGGAATTATGACAGTAGATGAAGCATTACTTGCAGTAGAATCAGGTGTAGATGCTATAGTAGTTTCTAACCATGGAGGTAGAGTTTTAGATGAAACTCCAGGTGTAGCAGATGTTCTTGAAGATATAGCAAAAGCAGTAAAGGGTAAAGTTAAGATTTTAGCTGATGGAGGAGTAAGAACAGGAGTAGATGTACTTAAATTCTTAGCCCTTGGTGCAGATGCTGTATTAATAGGAAGGCCTTTTGTAACTGCATCCTTTGGTGGTAAAAGAGATGGTGTAAAAACTTATGTTCATGGATTAAAGGGAGAGTTGAAATCTGCTATGGTACTTACGGGATGTAAAGATGTAGATAGTATAGATAAGAGAATTATATTCCAAAGAAAATAATCGAATAAGTAAAGTTTTTTAAAGTAATAAAAATTTTTAATAGATATCTTAAATTGTATAATTTAAGATATCTATTTTTGTTAATTTTAAATAAAAAATACACTATTACACTTTAGCAGTTAAAATTGACTCAGAAAGGATTACACATTATACTTAAAAGTAAGAAAATATAAAATATTATAAAAAAAGTGTTGGATATCTACTACTTATTTCAATTTTTTAGTAAACCTATACATAAGGAGTGAAAATATGGTTAAAAGTTTAGAAGAATTGTTAGAATTAGCAAAGAAAAAAGAAAAGAAAACTATGGCAGTAGCAGTAGCACAAGACAATGTTGTTCTAGAAGCAGTGATAAAGGCAGTGGACATGGGTATCATAAATGCTATATTAGTTGGAAATGAAGAGAAAATTAAAATTATAGCAAAAGATTCTAATATAGACTTATCTAGAGTAAGAATAATTAATGAGTGTGACATAACTAAGGCTGCAGCAAAGGCTGTGGAATTGGTTACAAAGGGCGAGGCTAATTATGTAATGAAAGGATTACTTGGGACTTCAGATTTATTAAGAGCTGTACTTAATAAGGAAGCAAATCTAAGAACAAATAATTTACTATCTCATGTAATGGTGTATGATGTAAAGTCTTATGATAAGCTGTTACTTCTTACCGATGGAGGAATGGTGCCATATCCAGAATTAAAAGATAAAATAGGAATATTAAAGAATGCAGTAACAGTGGCAAAAGCACTAGAGATAGATATGCCAAAGGTAGCACCAATTTGTGCTGTAGAAGTAATTAATCCATCAATGCAGGCAACTTTAGATGCAGCAGCTCTTTCAGCAATGAATAAGAGAGGACAAATTAAAGGTTGTATAATAGATGGTCCACTGGGACTTGATAACGCTATATCTAAGGAAGCGGCTCACCACAAAGGAATTGTAAGTGATGTAGCAGGAGAAGTGGATATACTTCTTGTACCTAATATTGAAGCTGGAAACTTCCTAGGAAAGTCTATGACTTATTTTGCTGGTGCTGAAAGTGCTGGAGTAATTGTAGGTGCAAAATGCCCCGTAGTATTGGTTTCTAGAGCAGATAGTGCAAAATCCAAGCTTTATTCAATAGCATTAGGTAGTATTTTAGGGTAAACAATTATTGGGGAATAATTGAAGTAGGATAGTTAATTAATTATTAAAAGATAAATTGTAATGGGGGAATGTGAATATGAAAAAGGTTATAATGACTGGTAATGAAGCCATCGCTAGAGGTGCCTATGAAGCTGGATGTCATGTAGCATCAGCTTATCCAGGAACACCTAGTACAGAAATATTAGAGAACTTTGCATTATATGAAGGTGTATATGCAGAATGGGCACCAAATGAAAAGGTTGGTTTTGAAGTAGCATCAGGTGCATCTATTGGAGGAGCAAGAGTGCTTACTACAATGAAGCATGTAGGACTTAATGTGGCTGCTGACCCATTATTTACTATGGCATATGAAGGAGTTAACGGAGGTTTTGTAGTTGTAACTGCTGATGATCCAGGAATGCACTCTTCTCAAAATGAGCAAGATAACAGATTTTATGCTCCTCATGCTAAGGTTGCAATGGTTGAACCATCAAATTCACAAGAATGCATTGACTATATGAAGGAAGCATATGAAATAAGTGAAAAATTTGATACATTAGTTTTATTTAGAGTTACAACTAGAATTTCACACTCTAAAACAGTAGTAGAGGTTGGAGATAAACAAGCTGTAGAAGTGAAGCCATATGAAAAAAATATTAAAAAATATATAATGACTCCAGGTCATTCAAAAATTAAACACTATGAAGTAGAAGAGAGATTAGAGAAGCTAAGACAATATTCTAATACTACAAAGCTTAATAGAATGGAAATGGGCAATACAAAGATAGGTATAATTACTAGTGGTATTTCTTATGAATATTGTAGAGAAGTTTTTGGAGATAATGCATCATACCTAAAGATAGGTTTCTCTTACCCATTACCAGATGAAATGATTAAAGAGTTTGCATCTAAGGTAGAAAAATTATATGTAGTAGAAGAGAATGATCCATACTTAGAAAATTCAGTTAAAGCTTTAGGAATTAGCTGCATAGGTAAGGAAGTTATTCCTATATGTGAAGAACTAAATCCAGCCATTATTAGAAGAGGTATTTTAGGAGAAGAAAATAAAATAACTTATACAGCAGATACTAATCCACCTTCTAGACCACCAGTGCTATGTCCAGGATGTCCTCACAGAGGAATATTCTATGCAGTATCAAAATATAAGGATGTAATAGCTTCTGGAGATATTGGATGCTATACTCTTGGTATGAATGCACCACTTAGTGTAACTGACACTGTAATTTGCATGGGTGCTTCTATATCAGCTGGTGTAGGAATGGAAAGAGCTAGTATAGTAGCTAATAGAGAAGATAAAAAGGTATTTGCATTTATTGGAGATTCAACGTTCTTCCATTCAGGAGTAACTGGATTAATTGAAAGTGTTTATAACAATACACCGATAGTAACTGTAATTCTTGATAACAGAATCACAGGAATGACAGGGCACCAAGAAAATCCAGGAACAGGTAGAACCCTTCAAAATAGAGAAGCTCCAATGGTAGATATTGAAGCTTTAGTCCTTGCATGTGGTATTAAAAAGGAAAATATAAAGGTAGTAGATCCATATAAAATAGAAGAAACTTCAAAGGCTGTAAAAGAAGCTCATGATAGCACAGAACCTTTTGTAATTATTACAAAACAACCTTGTGCTTTGATAAAAGACGTATTAAAGAAAAGAGCTAACTTAAAGTGTAAAGTTGATGTAGAGAAATGTAAGAAGTGTAAAATGTGCTTAAAAACAGGATGTCCAGCATTGAAATTCCAAAATGGTGTAGTGGAAATAGATGAAAGCATGTGTAATGGTTGTGAAATATGTAAGCAAGTTTGTCCATTTGATGCTATAGAAAAGGTTGGTGAATAATATGAAGGAAGTAAAAAGTATATTATTTATAGGTGTAGGAGGACAAGGAACTATCCTAGCTTCAAAAATATTATCTGAAGGCTTGTTAAGAAATGGCTATGACGTTAAAATGTCTGAGGTTCATGGAATGGCTCAAAGAGGAGGAAGTGTTACTACTCAAGTTAGATTTGGAGAAAAAGTCTATTCTCCTTTAATAGAAAAAGGAAAAGCTGATGCCATAGTTGCTTTTGAAAAAAGTGAAGCACTAAGAGCACTACCTTATTTAAAAGAAGGTGGACATTTAATAGTAAATGATTATGAAATTCATCCTGTACCAGTACTAATAGGACTAGAAAAGTATCCAGAGGGTGTAAATGAGGCACTAAGATCTACAGCAGAAAATACAGTTATAATTAAAGCGGCAGAAATTGCAAAAGATCTAGGTAATATGAAAGCACAAAACGTTGTATTACTAGGAGCGTTACTTAAAGCCCTAGATATAAAGGAAGTAAATTGGGAAGAGGTTGTAGCTTCATTAGTGCCAGCAAAGGCTGTAGAGTTAAATAAGAAAGCTTTAGTTGCAGGAATGGAAGTATAGAGGAAAATCAGAAGAGTTAATTTCATGATTGAAGCTTGTTCATTATAAGGTTTAGAATAAGTTTCTATAAAATATTAGCTTTACTCTATTATATAGAGGTAAAGCTAATATTTTTTATATAAGCAATAAATTTATATGATTTTCATTATTTTCTGATATAATATATTATAGTAAAAGTCTGAAAAGTAGATCTAATGATAATAAGAGTATATTAAGTTTAGTGGTTACTATTCATAATTATATAAGTAAAATTACTATGGGAGGATAATTAATGGGAATATACAAAGCACCAAATTCAGAAGAAAAAAAAGCTATAAAAAAATATAGTAAGTTATTTGAAGATATTAAGATATCTGAGCCAGCGCTATTTTTGGGAAATACATATAAAGAGGTAATATTTGAAAAGAAAGGTATTGTCAGCTTAATTGGTAAGAAAAAGGGATATATATATATTGATGCAAATAATAAAGTAGTAGAAGATGAGAAAACAATAATGAGACTAGGAAGAATATTCTTTTTCATGGAAGCATTCTTAAATGATGATAATGGTAGTATAATTAAGGCTCTTCAAAATGAAGAAGAAGTAGAAAAAAATAAAACTGATTTGGAATTAATGATGAAAGGCTTTGAAATCATTGAGAAAATGAATAAAAAATATGATATTGAACATAAGGAAGTTGAAAAGGTTAAAGATATATTATCAAAACTAATAGAACTTAGAGCTAAAACTAACTTGAAATTACAAGATTTTCTTAAGGTAGTACAGGAAGAAACATCAAAACAGAAATACTTTGATGAAAATATTATTGAAGCATGTATGCCAGCATATAAAGAAGTGATGGCATGTAATTATGAAAAGGTGATACTCATAGCTAAAGGATCTTCAAGTTATAACTGCTTAAAAAAGGCGGCAGAGAAAGTAAGGAAAAAATATACTATAAGATTTAATATATCTTATACAGATCCATTAATGAAGGTAAACTATATGATGGGTTATTTTGAAAGTTTAATTAGAGCTTATGAAAGCATTATTAACATGTCTTATAATCAGTATTTAAAAAGTATAGTAAATTCAGGAAGAACCAATGCTGAATTTAAATTATTAGAGTTAAGAAATAAGAAAAAAAATTAAAAGATCAATACAGTTAAAGATTAATAAAAATAATTAAAGGTATGTATGTGAGAGATATCATACCTTTAATTATTATAATTTATATAATATTAATTATTATAATTTATATAATATAAAATTCACATTTATTATTCAACGTTAATAAATACTGCATCCTCATCTTTAACTACATTTATATACTCAACTTCAGGATCTTCAGTACCTTGAACATAAAGGCCAGTATCTTTTAGTTGTTGAACATAATCTACAATTTCTTGTGTGATTTTTTCTCCCGGGCATAGTACAGGTATTCCTGGTGGATAAGCCATTAGGAATTCACCACTAATCATGCCTACGCTATTTTTAATTCTAACAGAAGTTTTAACACTGTTGAAGGCTTCGTTAGGAATCTGTATTTGCTCAGGAATGGAAGGGATGTCTATGAAGTCTGCTTTAGCAGTACCCTTGCCATAATAGTCATCACTGATTTCTCTCAAAGCTCTTAAAAGTCTTTCCATGCCATCTTCAGTATCGCCAAAGGAACCTACAATAAGGACATTATATAAATCCGAAAGTTCCATTTGAATATGATACTTGTTTGTTAAAATCATATCCAAATCATAACCAGTTATACCTAAATCTCTACAAGTTATTGTAATTTTAGTTGGATCAAAGGCATATGCTCCAGGAACTCCTAAGATTTCTTCGCCAAAGCAATAGAAACCAGGGATTTTATTAACTTCATCTCTAACATAATTAGAAAGTTCTATTGTTTTATCTAGTAATTCTTCTCCACCCAATGCAATTTGTCTTCTAGCAGTATCTAATGAAGCCATTAGAATATAAGAAGGCGAAGTTGTATGCATTAAGTTTAAAACCTGTTTTACCCTTGGAATACTTACTCTTTTAGAGTTAACTTGAAGTAGAGATCCTTGAGTTAAAGCACCAATAATTTTATGAGTACTTTGAGCACAGATATCAGCACCAGCTTCCATGGCAGACATAGGTAAATTTTTATTAAAGTTTAAATGCGGTCCATGAGCCTCATCAACTATTAAAGGAATATCATATTCATGAACGATATCAGCAATTTGCTGAATGTCTGTAGATACACCATAATAAGTTGGATTGATTATAAGAACAGCTTTAGCATCCTTATTAGCTTCCAATGTAGTTCTTACTGTTTCAGGTGTAACTCCATTTGCAATTCCTATCTTTTTATCTAACTCAGGCTGCATATATACAGGGATAGCACCAGCTAAGATAATTCCTCCAGTAATGGATTTATGAACATTCCTAGGAATTATTATTTTGTCCCCAGCACCTACTACAGAAAGAATCATTGCTTGAATAGCGCCGGATGTTCCATGAACAGAGAAAAAGCATGCATCTGAACCGTAGGCATCAGCAGCTAATTCTTGAGCTTTTTTTATAGGACCTGTTGGATGATGATAACTATCTACTAGTTTAAAAACTGTAACGTCAATCTTAAACGGATTTTCGCCCATGAAGTTTTTAAAATCTATGTCTACTCCAACACCTTTTTTATGCCCAGGAACATGGAATGGAAGAGTGTCTCTATTCACATATTCCATTAAGGCATCAAATAATGGGGTTTCATTTTGGTTTAACTTATACAATTCCATACCCTCTTTCTAATTTATAAAGTATAGAGATATCAATAATATAATTTAATGACCTCCCTATAATAATTTTACTCCAAATATAATATTTATAAAGTTATAAAACAAATTTATTATAGAATAATATTAGTATCAATGCAATAAGATTTTAGTTTATAATTAAATATTTATAATGTTTTACTTATTATATGAGTTATAAGATTATAAATGTATAATAAAGCATATAAATTTTATGCGTTTATTAAATTGTGTTATATAAAAAATAAAAAAAATACGAAAATATTACTTTATACAAAAAACAGATGATTAAAAATAAAATAAATGGTAATATAGTTTAGTGGAATAAATTAAAAAATATAGAATAGTAAGAAGGTGCATTATGAGTAATGAAAATTATTTTTTAGAAAAACTTGAGAAAATGCTATTTCTTGAAATAAAAAAAGGTAGCAAAATAAATGAATATGTATTTAAAGATAATATATATCTACCAGTAAATTCAGATAAAATAGTTTCCAAAACTAAAGAAGGAGATGATTTATCTAATATTCCTGTTAATTTTTTTATAGAGGGAATTTTTTATGCACTAGGAGCAGATAAAAACTTTAAATTTAATCATGTATATAAGGAAATAATAGAATCCATTCCTAATAGCGTTAATTATATAAAAGGAAAAATATTTGAGAATATTAAAAATGAAAAGTATGAAGATGGATATATATTATTAAAAGGATTATTGGAAGTTGAAATTACAACAGATAATTTAAATAAAGCTTTTATTTTAATTGATGGAATGAGAAAAAATAATATTGTATTTAAAGAAGAGATTATTAAACTTATTGAAATTGGAAAAGAGATTAAGGATTATCCACAACCCTATTATTATTCAGCCTTAGTAAGTTATGAAGATAAAGATTTTGAAAAAGCTCATTTTAATATTAAACAATATATATCATTGGGAGGAAATGTAAGTGAAGAGGTTGAGGTATTAAAAGAGAATCTAGATATAATCAATTCTTTTGATAAGGGGAAAGAACTTGTATATGAAGAGCCAAAGAAAGCGTTAGAAGTATTATTACCACTAATAGATGTATTAGGGGATAGCGCTGAGATATTTTATTATATTGCAGTTTCTTATAGAATTTTACAAAACTATGAAAAAGCTATATACTATTTAAATGAAGCATTATCTATAGATAGTAACTATGTTCAGGTGTTTAATGAACTTGGGATAAACTATGCTTGCTTGAATGATTTCGAAACTGCAATTAAGTATTTAAGGAAAGTATTTGAGGTTACCAAATCTATAGAGGTATGCACTAATTTAATAATGTGTTATATAAATATTAAGGATTTTAATCAAGCAAAAATACATTTAGATATAGCTAAAAAATTAGATCCAGAGGATGAAATTGTAAAGGAACTTGAAGAAACATTAGGATAATCAAACGAAAAAGAATGTATCAATAGAATATAAATAATTAAATAATATTTTATGAATAACTTTGAATGCAATTGTGTTTACATGCAAAAAACAGTATAATAACTGTGATAAACTTTTGAAATTTGCATTTCAAAACATCTTGAAGTATTTGATTACCATAATTGATTTAGGAAGTGAAGTTATGAAAAAAGAAAATAAAAATATAGTTTTAGATGTAATTCTTGTCGCAATAAGTTTATATTTGGCTTTATTACTAAAATTTGATTTCAGGATACAACCTGATTATAGAGAGTTTTTTATATTATCAATAGTTCCAGTTGTAGCATTAACAATTATATTTAATATGATATTCAAACTATATAGTAATATTTGGAAATATGCATCTGTTGAGGAGTTACTATCGATAGTATATTCTATGACTGCTTCTAATATAGTATTTATAATCTATGGTTATTTTATAAGCCACACTATGTTAAAAAGTAGATTTTTTAGATTTCCAATAACTGTTCATATTATATTTTGGCTATTGAGCGTAATAAGCTTAGGTGGAGTTAGATTTTTATATAGAATCATGGAGAATAATGGAACAGATAAAGGATCGATTAACAAAAAAAAGAATTTGTTAATCATAGGTGCTGGAGATGCTGGAGCTATACTTATTAAAGAAATAAATAATAATAGTACTTTGCACTATAAAATTGTTGGGTTGATTGATGATAATATAAATAAGATAGGTAAGAGAATTCATGGAGTAAAGGTTGTAGGAGATAGAAATAAGATTATATCCTTTTGTAAGCAAAACAAAGTTGATGAAATAATGCTTGCGATGCCATCAGTGGATAAGAATACTAAGAAAGAAATTCTAGATATATGTAAACAGGTGACAAAAAATATTAAAACCATGCCAGGTATTTATAAAATTATTGATGATAGCATAAATGTAAATCATATGAGAGATGTGAACATTGATGATTTATTGGGAAGAGAATCGATAAAGCTAAAATCGGAGCATATAGAAAGATATATAAAAAATAAAACAATACTAGTTACTGGTGGTGGTGGAAGTATTGGGTCTGAAATTATTAGGCAAATAGCAAAATTCTCACCTAGAAAAATAATTATTCTGGATATATATGAGAATAATGCTTATGATTTAGAAATGGAATTTAACAGAAACTATCCAGAAATAAATAAACAAGTAATTATTGCTTCTGTAAGAGATATGATAAGAATAGATCAAATATTTGACGAGCACAAACCAGAAGTGGTATTCCATGCAGCAGCTCATAAGCATGTACCTTTAATGGAGGGAAATGCAGGGGATGCAATTAAAAATAATATTTTAGGTACATATAATGTAGCTAAATGCTGTAATAAATATAATGTTAAAAAGTTTGTTTTAATTAGTACAGATAAGGCAGTAAATCCAACTAATGTAATGGGAGCCACTAAAAGATTTTGTGAACTTATAATTCAAGCTTTTAATGAAGTTAGTAAAACAGATTATGTAGCAGTTAGATTTGGAAATGTTCTTGGAAGTAATGGTTCAGTAATACCACTATTTAAAAAGCAAATTGAAAAGGGTGGACCAGTAACTGTAACCCATCCAGAAATAACAAGGTTCTTTATGACTATTCCTGAGGCTGCTCAATTAGTTATTCAAGCTGGTGGTCTTGCAGATGGTGGAGAGATATTTGTATTAGATATGGGTAAACCGGTTAAAATGGTTGATTTAGCAAGAGATTTAATAACATTATCTGGATATAAGCCAGATGTAGATATTAAAATAGAATATGTGGGATTAAGACCAGGTGAAAAGTTGTATGAAGAGCTTTTAATGGATGAAGTAGCACTTACATCTACAGAGCATAATAAAATTTTTGTAGAAAAACCTAAAGATGCTACTATAGAATTTATTGAAGAAGCTATAAAACAGTTTAGAAATGTAGATAATATGACTAAAGAAGAAATAATAAAATTGCTTGAAGAAAAAGTTCCTACATATAAGAGAAAGAAAGACTAAGATATGTAACGAATTGTGTAATGTAATAAATTACTAATAGGAGGAACAATTATGAGTCAATTAAAGGAAGAATTATTATTAAAATTAAAGAATAAAACAGCTAAACTAGGTGTAGTAGGTCTTGGATATGTAGGACTTCCTCTAGCAGTAGAAAAAGCTAAGGCGGGATATGAAGTTATAGGATTTGATGTTCAAGATAAAAAAGTTGTTATGGTTAACAATGGAGAAAATTATATAGGTGATATAGTAGATAATGACTTATCAGCCCTTGTTAAAGCGGGTAAGCTAAAAGCAACTACGAATTTTAGCTTCATAGAAGAAGTAGATACAGTATGTATAGCTGTACCAACACCTCTTGATCTTTATAAACAGCCGGACTTATCCTATGTAGTTAACTCAACAAAAGATGTAGCAAAATACTTAAAGCGAGGAATGCTTATAATTCTTGAGAGCACAACCTATCCTGGAACAACGGATGAAGTTATAAAACCAATTCTTGAAGAAAGTGGATTAAAATGTGGAGAGGATTTCTTTTTAGCATTTTCACCAGAAAGAGTAGATCCCGGTAATAAGGAATATAACACTAAAAATACACCTAAGGTTGTAGGTGGATGTACACCAGAGTGCACTGAGGTTGCAGGAACTTTATACAGATGTGTATTGGATGGAGAAATTATGGAGGTATCGTCACCAGCAGTAGCTGAGATGGAAAAAATTCTTGAAAATACCTTTAGAAATATAAATATAGCCTTAGCTAATGAAATGGCAATATTGTGTAAGAGGATGGGAATTGACGTTTGGGAAGTTATTGAAGCTGCAAAAACTAAGCCTTATGGATTTATGCCATTCTATCCAGGTCCAGGTCTTGGTGGTCACTGTATACCACTAGATCCATTCTACTTGGAATGGAAGGCAAAAGAGTATGATTATCATACAAAACTTATAGAGACTTCAGGTATAATTAATGATTCTATGCCAGAATTTGTAGTTGAGAACGTGATGAAGCTTTTAAACGGACATAAAAAGGCGTTAAATGGTGCAAAAGTACTTGTTATGGGTGCAGCATATAAAAAAGATATAGATGATATGAGAGAGTCACCAACATTGAAAGTCCTTGAGATATTAAACAAAAATGGTGCGGACATAATGATTAATGATCCATATATTCCGTCTTTTAAACATAAAGGTATTGAATATATATCAGTAGATTGGGAAAAAGAAATTGATAATGCTGATATAGTAATCATCACTACAGATCACAGTTGTTACGACTATGAATTGATGGTTGAAAAGGCTAAGATCCTTTATGATACAAGAAATGCGACAAAGGATGTTAAAAAAAATAGAGATAAAATAAATAAACTTTAATATATTAAGTGTATTAGATACAGCACTACAATGTCTTTTGTGCTGTATCTAATAATTATGAATAAAAATTTAATAGATAATATTGGTAATAATTAACCATATTTAAAGGGTTCGAGTTTAGTCTTAATCCCTAAAATATATTAGGAGGAATTGGTATGAAATTATTTAATGTAGCTGTTATTGGATGTGGAAGGATATCCTATAAGGGAATAGAAGCAGTGGTTAATAACAAGGAAAGGCTACAGTTGGTATCAACTTGTGACCCTATAGAAGAAAAAGCTATTGCAAAGAAAAATGAATATATTGACAAGTTAGGTAAGGAAGTTAAAGTTAATATATATAAAGATTATAAAGAAATGTTAGAAAAAGAAGATATAGATATAGTGTATATAGCAACTGAAAGTGGATATCATCCAGAAATTGCTATAAATTGTATGAAAAAACATATTCATGTTATAGTTGAAAAACCAATGGCGTTATCAATTAAAGATGCTGATGAAATGATAGCTTGTGCTAAAGAAAATAATGTTAAATTATGTGTATCACATCAAAATAGATTTAATACTGCTATTCAAAAACTAAGAAGTGAAGTTGAAGCAAATAATTTTGGTAAGATGGTTAATGGTACAGCAAGAATACTTTGGAATAGAAACATGGGATATTATGAGCAAGCTCCTTGGAGAGGGACTTATGAACTTGATGGTGGAACATTAATGAATCAATGTATCCATAATATAGATTTACTACAATGGATGATGTGCTCAGATGTTGATACAGTATATGCTCAATGTGATACTTTCTTAAGAGATATTGATGCAGAAGATTTTGGAGCTATATTAATAAGGTTTAAAAATGGTGCCATAGGGATAATAGAAGGAAGTGCTTGTGTGTATCCTACAAATTTAGAGGAAACATTAAGTATTTTTGGGGAAAAGGCAGCTGTTTGCATAGGAGGCCTTGCAGTAAATAAAATTGAAACTTGGAGAATTGAAGGTTCAGAAGAAAGTGAGGAGAAAGTTTTGGCAGCACAAGAAGCAGATCCAGATAGTGTTTATGGATTTGGACATACTTTATTATTTAAAGATGTAGTAGACTCTATCATAGAAGATAGACAGCCACTGGTAAGTGGAGAAGAGGCTAAAAAACCTCTAGAAATAATATTAGCTGCTTACAAGTCTACAGCAACTGGAATGCCTGTTAAGTTTCCATTAGGCGATTTTTCTACTATGGATATGAAGGAAATGAAAAATAAGTAAGTGAGGGTTCACTGTGGGATATAAAAAGAATATAGCAAGTAACTTTGTTACTCAAATAATTACGTCAGTTTTGGCCTTTATAGTGAGCATTATAGTTTCTAGAGTGCTAGGAGCAGAAGGAAAAGGTGAGGTGGCATACTTTCTATTGTTTTTTACAACAATAGGACAGTATGGTCACTTTGGAATAACTTATGCTACACCATATTTTAGTAAGAAGACACAGTATAGTAGTGAGGAAGTTTTTAATAATAATTTTTCTTACATAATGCTAATGTGTGTTATACAATCAAGTTTTGTGATTGTAGCAAAGACTTTTGGATTAATTTTTGAAGAATATAGTTATTTAACTTTATTTCTTGGAATATTAATTTTAGCATTTACTATGATAGCTGAATTTTTATCAACGGTATATATAGGTAATGAAAGAATTATTGAAGTAAATAAAATTACTTTAGCGTCTAATATAATAAAAATAGCATTAACTATAATATTATGGCTTGCAGAATTATTAAATATATATACTTATTTGTTAGTTTTATCTTTACCAGTTATATTTAATTCAATACTATTAATGAGAAAATCAAAACAAAAGTATAAATTTGAAATAAATAAAGTCTTAATGAGTAAGGAGTTTAAATTTGGAATAAACATATATCTAGCAACCTTATTTATTTTCATGAATTATAAAATTGACCAATTTTTTATAAAGTTTATGTTAGGAACATCTGAATTAGGAGTTTATAGTGTATCGGTATCTCTAGCAGAACTTCTATTTTTAATTCCTGGTAGTGTAGCAAGTGCAATTTTGGGAAGATTATATAATATGAAAAACGATACTCCGGAAGAAAGGGCTAGACTTACTAGTAATACTATAAAAGTTACTTTTTATGTAACATTCCTTATTATGATAATAGGTATTCTATGTACGCCTATTATTCCAGTTTTATACGGGAAACAGTATATGGGTGCTATAGTACCTACAATTATATTATTTGTAGGAATTTTATTTGCATCAATAGGAAAAATTTCGTCATCATACTTCCAAAGTTCTGGAGAGCCAAAAGTACACTTATATATAACCTTTTCAGTATTTGCTATAAATATTGTTTTTAATGCAGTGTTGATACCACTTGTTGGTATAAATGGTGCTGCTATTGCTTCAAGTATTTCATACTTTGCATATGGAATAATATATGTAATTATCTTTATTAGAAAAGAAAAGTTTACATTTGAAGGATTATTCCTATTTAGTGATAGTGATAAAGAGATGATTAGACAAGTAAAACGCAGAGTTTTAAAAAGATAATGGAGGGAACATGAAAAAATATTTAAACTATATTAAGAACAATAAAAAAATAGCTACTATAGGGATAGCTATAATAGCTTTAGCTGTAATATGTATATTTGTAGGGATTAAAGTTAGTCTTAATAATAAAGAAAATGCTGAGAAATATAAAGGTGATAAGGGTGTATTCTTTGAAGATAAGAATTTTGAGAAAGCCATAAGAAAAGAAATAAATAAATATATAGGAAAAATATATGAAAGTGATTTAGCAAAAGTTAAGGCTTTAAATTTAAGTGAAAAGAAAATAGAAAGTATTGAGGGAATACAATATTGTATTTCTCTTACTGATTTAAATTTAAGTAAAAATAAAGTCACTAGCATAGAACAACTAAATGAGCTGACATATCTTAAAATATTAAATTTAAGCTCTAATCAAATAGAAGATATAATTCCATTATCAAACCTTAAAAATTTATTAGATTTAGATTTATCAACTAATAATATTCGTAATATTGAGCCTTTAGGTAAAGTTAAAGGTGTAGTATCTTTAAATATAGCGAAAAATAATATAAGTAAGATAGATTCATTGGTGAATCTTAAAAACCTAAAAATTTTGAATTTGGCTAATAATAGAATTACTAAAGTAGATGATTTAGTTAAGATGACAGAATTAGTAAACCTGGACATTTCTAATAACTCAATTATGAACTTAAAAGGAATTGAGGATCTGCTTTATCTTAATGAACTTAAGGCTAATGGAAATGGAATAGAGGAGATAAATAGTCTTAAGAACATTGAATATTTACAGATTTTAGAGTTATCTAACAATAATTTAAGCAATTTAAGTTTTATTAAAGATAATATAAATCTTCAAAATCTAATTGTATCCTATAATGACATTTCAGATTTAAATGATATAAGTAAGTTAGATAACTTAGAAAAGTTGGGAATAAGGTATACTAGTATAGAAAATGTGGAGTTATTAGCAAAGCTACCAAGTTTAAATGAATTATATATAGATGATAGAATTGATAGAACACCACTATTGGATATGAAGACTAGATTTAAAAATGCTGATACAAAAACTAAAGAGTTTTTTATAAATAATATATACAATAAGTAAAGGAAGAAAAGTTTATGGCTTTAAAAATATTAATAGTTGCATTAGGATTAACATTAAGTACTTACTTGTTCAAAAAAGCAGCAGGAACATTAAGTGTAAGAAAATTAAATTTAATATCCTATACATTTTATTTATTTATACTTCAAACATATATTGGTACTAGTTTAGTATTTCTTGGAGACAGAGAACATTATACTATTACATATATTTTAAATAATGATACCATACCTAGAACATTTTTTTATGTACTGTTAACAGCTGTACTACTTCCTTTAATTATAATTTTTCTGTACAAATTATTAAAAGTAGATATCAATTATATATATAGTGAGTATTTAAGTAAAGAAACTAATGTAGATAATGAGCAAATAGTATTTTACATAGTATTAGGGATTTCAAGTATTTCTATAATATTAATGATTATGTTATTTGTAAAGATAGGATATGCACCATTGTTAAAGATGGTTTTTGCTGAGCCAGGGTTTAACTTTAAAACAGCTAGAATAAACATATCTAACGTTACAATAATACATGAATATGTGAAAAACATACTTATACTTTCTTTAATACCTGTATTTTCATATATATCTTTTGTATATGTCTATACTACTAAAAATAAAAGATGGATAGTGCTATTTGGAGTCTTATTTATATGTTCACTATTTACTAAAACGTATAATTTTGCAAAGACGCCAGTTATATTTTATTTGTTCACATTTGTAATAATATATATTATGTTAAATGATGGTATAAGGAGACATTTGTTATATGTGATAGTAGGGTGTTTGGGTGGAGTGATTTTTTTACTTTACAAAGTTATGGGATATGCATTAGAATTTTCTATACACACTGGTCCTATAAGTAGAGTAATATTTACACAAGCAGGAACCCTTATGTATCATTTTGATTTCTTTCCTCAGCATTTTCCATTCTTAATGGGAAGAAGTTTATCTGGTACAATAATTAAGGTATTAAGTTCAGATTTGACGCCTCTAAGGTCTGCCAAAGTAATTATGGCTTTTTATGGTTCAAGAAGTGTATATGAAGGTACTGCTGGAGTAATGAATGCACTTTTTATTGGAGAAGCTTATGCAAACTTTGGTGCAATTGGATTGCTTTTAAGTATAGTATATATATCTTTATTGTTTGGAATGATATACTATTTGTTTACTAAAAAATTTCGTAAAACGGCTCTTAATGTAGCTTTATTTGGAATTTTAACTAGTGAATTAGCAAGTATAACACAAGGTGGTTTTTTTGATTTTATATATAGTGCAAATATAATAATAATAGTTTTATTATTTATATTTGTTAATTATTTAAGTAAGTTTTTAGAAAAGAAGATAAATAAGGGATATAAAGGGTAAGAGTTCATTAGAAAGTAGGATATAAAATGAAGAAATGTATTGTATATTTTCCTTTTAAAATTCATGAAGAGCATCCGAGCGCTTCTAATCTACGACCAATAAAAATAGTAAAAGGGTTTAAAGAGTTAGGGTATGAGGTTGAAGTTATAAAGGGGTATGCTGCTGAACGTAAAAATACTATAAAAAAACTTGAAAATAAAATAGAGAACGGTGAGAAGTTTGATTTTATTTACATGGAAAGCTCAACAGAACCAACACTTCTTACAGAATCACACCACATACCAATTCATCCTTTTTTTGATTTCAAATTTCTTAAATTTTGTCGAAAAAGAGGAATTAAGGTAGGATTATTTTATAGGGATATTCATTGGAGATTCAGTCAATACAAAAATACTGTTTCAACACCTAAAAGGGCAATAGCATATACATTTTACTATTATGATTTATTAAAATATAAGAGTTCTATAGATGTTTTATATTTGCCATCCCTAAGAATGGAAAAATATATACCTATAAAACTAAATAAACCTATTTTAGAATTACCATCTGGGTGTGAATTTATAGAAGCTACAGGACAATTAGATATATCAAAAGATAAATTTTCTATCCTATATGTTGGAGGTCTTAATAGGGAGCTTTATAATATCGAAGAAATGGTTAAAGCTGTAGCTAATAATGAAAGATTTACTTTAACTATCTGCTGTAGGCAAGAAGAATGGGAAGCTAATAAAGGGTACTACTATGAATATTTAAATGATAGAATAAAAATCATACATGAAAGTGGTAATGAACTAGATAAAATTGCGATTAGTGCGGATATGTTTTCTTTAATAGTTGAGCCTACAAGTTATTGGGAATTTGCAATACCAATGAAATTATTTTCTTATATTTCTTACGGTAAACCAATTTTAGGAGTAAGTAATACCGCGTGTGGTGAATTTATTGAGAAGAACAATATAGGATATACTACTAAATATAATGAAGAGAATATTGAAAATATATTAAAATATGTAGAAAAAAATTATAGCAAAGATTATGATAGAATGAAACTAGCAATGAGTGAAGCCTTTGAAAATAATACTTGGGAAAAAAGGGCTTATGCTGTGGTAAGAAGCCTACATAAATAGTAGATATAAGAGGTGAAAAAATGAAGATTTGTTATTTATCTGATGCAAATAGTATACATACAAAAAAGTGGTGTGAATTTTTTAAGACTAAGGGATATGATATACATGTAATTTCATTAAATGATGGTGAAATAGATGGAGTTACTGTACATAGTCTAAAAATACAATTAGATAATGTTAGAAATGGAAGTTTTATGAATAAGATTCAATATCTTACGTATACAGGGAAGGTTAAAGCTTTAGTTAATGAAATAAAACCAGATATACTGCATGCACACTATGCAACTAGTTATGCGTTTTTAGCTGGAGCTACTAATTTTCATCCTTACGTTATTTCTGTTTGGGGAAGTGATGTTTATGATTTTCCAAAACAGAATATATTATGTAGAAAATTTGTTGAGCGAAACTTATCTAAAGCAGATGTATTGCTATCTACAAGTAAAGTAATGGCTGAGGAAACCAAGAAATATACTAATAAATCTATAGAAATAACTCCATTCGGTGTAGATATTAATTTATTTAAACCTAATGAAAATAAATATGATAATAGAGAAGAGATAGTAATCGGAACAATTAAAGCTTTAGAGGCTAAATATGGAATTGAATATTTGGTAAGAGCTTTCGGTAATTTAGCGAAAAAGTATGATAATATTTACCTGGAAATAGGGGGAATAGGATCTCAAAAGGAATATTTAGATAACCTATGTAAAAAATTAAATATAGAGAGTAGAGTTGAATTTTTAGGATTTATAACTCCAGAAGAAGTAGTGCAGTCATTTAATAGATTTGATATTGCAGTATTTCCATCTACTTTAGATAGTGAAAGTTTTGGGGTAGCTGCTGTAGAAGCTCAAGCTTGTGGAACCCCAACTATAGTATCCAATGTAGGTGGGTTACCAGAAGCGACATGCCCTGGAAAAAGTAGTATTGTAATTCCTAAGGAAGATACTATTGCCCTTGAGAAAGCTATAGAAAAGTTAATTACAGATGAGGAACTAAGAATTTCTATGGGAAAATACGGAAGACAATTTGTTGTTAATAATTACAATGTTAAAGATAATTTTAATAAGGTAGAGGTTATATATAAAGAATTGTTAAATAGTCAACATAAGTAAGCTAAAAGGAGTATAAATTATGAAAATAATAACAGTTATTGGAGCTAGACCTCAATTTATTAAAGCTGCGGCAGTATCTAATAAGTTAAGAGAAAAACATGAAGAAATATTAGTTCATACAGGGCAACATTACGATGAAAATATGTCAAAAATATTTTTTGATGAATTAAACATACCTTACCCTAATTATAACCTTTCAGTTGGATCTGGAGGACATGGAAAGCAAACTGGAGAGATGATGACAAAGCTAGAGGAAATATGTGTTAAAGAAAATCCCGACATGATTTTAGTATATGGTGATACAAATTCTACTTTGGCCGGAGCATTAGTTGCAAGTAAAATGTTAATTCCTGTAGTTCATGTTGAAGCAGGACTTAGGAGCTTTAATAAAGCTATGCCAGAAGAACAGAATAGAATACTTACAGACCATATATCATCCAAATTGTTTGCACCTACGGAAACAGCTATTAGAAACTTAAAAAATGAAGGTATAGTAGAGAATGTATATAATGTGGGAGATGTAATGTTTGATGCAGTTCTTCATTTTGGTGAGATTGCTAAGAAAAACAGTACAATAATTGAAAGATTGAATTTAAGGGACAAAGAATTTATATTAACTACAATACATAGAGCTGAAAATACTAATAATATTTCAAGATTAAAAAATATAATAGAAGCCCTTAATGCCAGTGAGAAGACTATAGTACTTCCATTGCATCCAAGAACTAAAAAGTATATGAGCGATTATAACTTAGAATTTGGTGACAATATAATAGTAATTGACCCAATAGGATATCTAGATATGCTTGCATTAGAAAGTAACTGTGTAAAAATAGTAACTGATAGCGGTGGAGTACAAAAAGAAGCTTTCTTTATGAAAAAACCATGTATAACTATGAGAGATGAAACTGAATGGGTGGAGACTATAGAAAATGATTGGAATAGAATTGTTGGAACAGATAAAGAAAAGATACTAGATGCTATAGTTAATTTTATACCAAGCCAACCACAAATGGATATATTTGGAGATGGTAAATCATCTGAAAAGATTTGTAGCATTATAAAAAAATAAGATTGGTAAAGAGGGAATTCTAATGAAGATATTATTTTTAACTCAGTATTGTCCTCCAGAAGTAGGAGCTCCTCAGAATAGGATTTTTGAGTTTGCCAAACAATTAAAGAAATTTGGTCATGAGGTTACGATATTGACTGCTATGCCGAACTATCCAAGAGGAGAAATATTTGAAGAATATAGGGGCAAGAAGATAGTTAAAGAAACTATTGATGGAATAGATATAGTGAGAACAGGAATTTATGCTACTAAAAGTAAGGATTTTGTAAAGAGACTTAGAAATTATTTATCATTTACTTGGAGTAGTGTATTTAGTGGAGCAAAGCATATAGAAAAGCAAGATGTGATAATAACAGAATCACCACCATTATTTTTAGGCTGGTCAGGATATGTTCTATCAAAGATGAAAAAAGCTAAGTTTATATTCAATGTATCAGATCTATGGCCAGAGTCAGCAGTAAAATTAGGTGTTTTAAATAATAAAGCTATGATTAGAGCATCCACGTGGCTAGAAGAATTTTGTTATAGAAAGGCTGCAGCGGTTACAGGTCAAACTAAAGGAATTGTTGATAATATAGTTTCTAGAGGGTTTGATAAAAATAAAGTTCATATCATAACAAATGGTGTCGATACAGAATTCTTCAAAAAAGAAAATAGGTCGGAAGAATTTAGAGAGAGTATAGGAATAAAAAATAAATTTGCAGTTGTTTATGCAGGAATTCATGGAATTGCTCAAGGACTTGAAGTATTAGTCGATGCCGCTGAAATCATAAAAGAAGAAAAGGAAATACAAATTGTATTTATAGGAGAAGGTCCAGAGAAGCCAATGCTTATGAATAAAGTTAAAGAAAAGAAGCTTGAAAATGTTAGTTTTTTACCTATGCAAGATAAAAAAGATATGCCAAAGATTATAGCTTCAATGGATGCAACTGTAGTACCATTAAAAAAATTAGATATATTTAAAGGTGCACTACCATCAAAGATGTTTGAAAACTTAGCTTCAGAAATACCTATTGTATTAGCTGTTGAAGGTGAGGCAGAAAATTTAATTAATGATGCACAAGCTGGGATTGTGGTTGAACCTGAAAATTCAAAGGAAATTGCAAAAGCAATTTTAAAGCTACATAAAAATAAAGAACTAAGAGAAGACCTAGGAAAAAATGGAAGAAGTTATGTTATGAATAATTTTTCTAGAGAAGCGATTGCAAGAAAACTAGAAAATATATTACTAGACTTAAAGTAAGGAGGAATTAATATGGTTAGAAAAAGAGAAACATTTTTACCTTATTCAGTACCACTAATTGATGATGATGACATAAATGAAGTAGTAGAAACATTAAAATCAGGATGGGTAGCTAAGGGGCCTAGAACTATTGAATTTGAGAAGAGATTCGCAGAATATACAGGTGCAAAATATGCTATCGCTATGAATTCAGCTACTGCTGCATTACATATTGCTTTAATAGCTGGAGGAGTTAAACCAGGAGATGAAGTTATAACAACTCCAATTACTTTTGCAGCTACAGCCAACACTATAATTCATGTAGGTGCTAAACCTGTATTTGTAGATATAGATCCAAATACATTTTGTATAGATGCAAATAAAATAGAAGAGAAAATAACAGATAAAACTAAAGCTATAGTTCCGGTGCATTATACAGGTCATGCTTGTAATATGGACAAAATAAGAGCTATTGCTGAAAAATATGACCTTTTTGTATCTGAGGATGCAGCGCATGCCATTGATACTTACTATAAAGGTGATTTAATAGGAAAAAAAGGCGACTGTGCATCCTTTAGTTTCTATGCAACTAAAAATATATGTACAGGTGAAGGCGGAATGCTTACTACTAATAGAGAAGATATAGCTGAAAAAGCAAGGATTATATCAACTCATGGGATGAGTAAAGCTGCATGGAATAGATATGGAAAAGGTGGAACTTGGAGATATGATATAGAATATCCAGGGCATAAGTACAATATGTTTGATATTCAAGCTGCTCTGGCTAAAACACAAATGAATAAATTAGATTTCATGCAAGATAGAAGAAAAGAGATTGTAAAAAAATATGAAGAGGCGTTCTCTAATCTAGATGGAATTAAACTTCCACCAGAAGCAGAGTATACTACTCACTCATGGCACCTTTATGTAATAAGATTGGAATTAGATAAACTTACAATTGATAGGGATGAATTTATAGAACTTATGGCGGAAGCTAATATAGGCACTAGCGTTCACTTTATACCTGTACATTTAATGAGTTATTATAGAGAAACCTATGGATATAAAGAAGGTGATTTACCAATTGCTGAAAATTACTTTGACACTATAGTTTCATTGCCATTATATCCTAAGATGACAGATGAAGATGTTCAAGATGTAATTAATGTAGTTACAGATATTATAAAAGAGAATCACAAATAAATATATTTAATATAGTATTGAGTATATCTAAATTTAAGGACTTAGTTCTTTTAAGTAGGATTAAGTTCTTAAATTATAAATCTTTAAAAATAATTAAAATTGTATGAAATATGAGCTTTAATATCTATAATCTATAATATATATTGACATAATATAAATTAATAAATTCATAATAATTAAAAAATATTTTTTTTATCAAATAAATGATATAATAGTTTTGTGTTCGTACAAGGAGGAATTATTTTGGAGAACAATATAGTAATAGATGTAAAGGAAAAAATCGAAAATAAGCGATTTCAGTTTTTTGTGAAAAGGGTTTTTGATATTATATTGTCACTTATAGGAATAATAATATTGTTGCCTATATATTTAATTATCGCTATTGCGATAAAATTAGATAGTAAAGGCCCAGTGTTATTTAAACAAGTTAGAGTAGGGAAGAATAGAAAAGATTTTGTTATATATAAATTTAGAACTATGGTAGTATCAGCTGAAAGTAAAAGGGAATTACAGATAGACCCAAGTAATATGGATAATTTTGTATTTCAAAGTAAAAGCGATAATAGAGTTACAAAGGTTGGCAGCTTTTTAAGAAATACTAGCCTTGATGAGATACCTCAATTATTTAATGTTTTGTTTGGTGACATGAGCCTGGTTGGGCCTAGACCTGAAATACCTGATGTTGTAAAGTATTATCCAGAAAATTATTACCAAAGATTACTAGTATTACCTGGAATAACAGGTCTTGCACAAGTCAGTGGAAGAGGCGAGATAGAATTGGGAAAAACCATTTATTATGATTTAACCTATATAAGTAATTTTTCAATATGGAATGATATAAAAATATTATTTACTACTGTTTTTAAAGTATTTAAGAGAGATGGCGCTTTTTAAGAGAGAATTAGTAAAATAAAGGTATTAGAGCTAGGGTTATAGATAAAAATATGCAGTTATAAATAATAATAGCACGAACACAAATATAAATAGTAGTAGCTATAAATATAAAATTAATTTCTTATATTCCTTTCATGGTACAGAATTTTAGCATGTACTATGAGTTAGGAGGGGGGAAAAAATATGGACAAGAGTAATGAAAAAATAAAAGGAATTTTTTACATTACCATAGCATCGATAGCTTTTGGGGTAATGCCAATATTAGCTAAATTAGCATATAAAGGTGGAGCAAATCCAATAAGTACTTTGGCATTAAGATTTACTTTTGCATCAATAATACTTTATATATATATAAAAAATAAAAATCTTTCACTTAAATTAAATAAGGAACAAATAAAGCTTATATTGTTTTTAGGAGTAGTAGGATATTCAATGACATCCATACTATTATTTTTAGCCTACAATTATATAGATGTAGGTATAGCAGGAATGATACTACATACATATCCTTTAATGGTTATGATCTTATCTATAGTAATATATAAAGAAAAGTTTAAGATGAAAAAATTTCTCTATTTAATTATAACTACTATAGGTGTATTTATAATGTTGGATGTCAATGTTGGAAATGTTAATAATATAGGTGTGATACTAGTTTTATTATCTGCTCTTTGCTATGCAATATATGTCATTGGAGCTTCTAATGAGAAACTTAAAAATATAAATAGCTTTGTTATAACCTTTTATATATCTATAATTTCTGCAGTTGTTGGAAGTGGTACAGGAGTCATAACTAGTAGCTTTAATAGCACTATAAATTTTTATGGAATTATATCTATATTACTAATTGCATTTATATCTACTGTGGTTGCTTTGATGGCATTTTTAAGAGGAGTAAAACTCATAGGACCAACAAACTCAGCAATCTTTGGCGCTTTAGAGCCTATAGTATCTTTAGTTTTAGGTGTAATTGTTTTAGGGGAAGCCATATCTATTAAGATAATTATAGGTAGTGTTATTATTATATTAGCTATGATTGAGCTAGCTAAGGATACTGTTAGAAATTAAGAGTTACTTTATCAAAATGATTGGATCACTTTGATAAGGTGATTTTTTGTAATTATGGATTCATAAATAGATAGAAATTTGTCGCATATATGAGTTATAATTATATAGTACGATATATAAGATTCAATAAATAGATTTTATCAATGCTACTTAATATAGTTAGATTAAAGATTAATACAGGTATAGAAACTTAATTGAAATTATTATATGTAGAATAAAGAGTAACATATACTAGTGGATTATAGTATGGTGGATTTTATATAAATTAAGAATAGTATAGAATTAAAATAAATAAATATTTCTCTGAAATTTTACTTTAGAAGACTAATAGATTTAATTCTATTATATAGAATAAAGGAGTTTTATATGAATGTATTGATATTACCAGCGTGGTATCCAAATAAAAAAGATTATGTTGGAGGTATATTTATAAAAGAACAGGTTAAAGCTCTTAAAAGTGTTGGTATTAATCCAATAGTATATTATCCTTTTGATAATGAAATTTTACCTAATGATTTAAGGTTAAATATAGAAGATACAATTAAGGTATACAGGGCTAATACAGATTATATGAAAAATAGTAAATTATCTAAATTTAATAGCTTTAAAAATTCCATTAGAGATCTAAAAAAAATAGTTAAAGATAATAGTATTGATTTAATTCATGCACATGTTGGATATCCAGCAGGTGTTATAGCATATTTACATTATCTTACGAATAAAAGCATACCATATATTTTAACGGAGCATAGATCAAATACAAGGGAATTTGCTGCTAGGTTCTATAATGGAATTCTAAAAAGAGTATACTTAAACGCTAAGAGTGTCATAACTGTTAGTGAATTTTTAAAAAAAGAACTTGAAAATTTAGAATATGTTTTTAATGGTAAGGTTATAGGAAATGTAGTAGATATTCCTAAAGAAAAAGTTGTTTATAATCCTATAAAAGAAAAGGTGACTATACTTTTTATTGGAAGTATGAAGGAAAATGAAGTTAAAGGAATAAAATATCTTATTCCAGCACTAGCTAGATTTATTAAAAATATATCTCTTAAGGTTAATGTTTTATTTATAGGAGAAGGCACATATAAAGAGAGCTATGAGAATCTTGCTCAGAATTTTGGAATAAAGGATAATTGTACTTTTATTGGAAGTATACCAAATGAAAGTGTTGGAGAATATATAAAAAGAAGTAATTTTGTAATATCATCTAGTATAAAGGAAACTTTTGGAGCAGTCCTCATTGAGAGTATGAGTTATGGAAGACCAGTTCTTGCTACCAAGTGTGGCGGACCTCAAGAATTTGTTAATGAATTCAATGGTATATTGGTAGAAAAAGAAAGCGTAGATGAGTTATATTATGGAGTGAATAAAATGGTAAAAAATTATTCTCAATTTTCTAGTGAAGATATAAAGAAATATGTAGAGGATAATTATTCATTAAATGTTATAGGTGAAAAATTGAAAAAAGAGTATGAAGTAATATTAAAATCTATATAAAATTATTTTATTATAAATATAAGTAGATTAACTAAGTATATAATGTATATGAAAATTTAGGAGTTACTGTATCAGAGTGATTTAAATATCAATGTGGTACAGTATTTTTATTGCTAAAATATTAGAAGTAATCATCCATGTATGAGATTTATATAAATTTATCATAAGGATGATAATGCTCCTTTAGTAAGTTAAAATGATAATACATTAAAAATATTCATAATATTCAGACGTAACAATTAAAAGGTTATTTTGATTTTATAAAGAATAGTAATTATATAGGAAAGTATATTGTAAAGGGGAGATATTAATGAATAAAGTAATAATCAATGGAAATGACTTAAGACTTGAAGATATAGTAAATGTGGCTAGAAATAATTATCAAGTTGAGCTTAGTGAAGAAGCCATAAAAAGAGTAGAAAAATCTAGAGAAATTGTAGATAAAATTGTTGAAGAAGATAGAATAGTCTACGGAATAACTACAGGGTTTGGAAAATTTTCTGATGTATCTATATCAGGTGAAGATTGCAAAACTCTTCAAAGAAATTTAATTATATCTCATGCTTGTGGCTTTGGAAACAGCCTTGATACAGATATAGTGAGAACAATAATTTTGCTTAGAGCTAATGCTTTATCCAAAGGATATTCAGGAATAAGATTATCAACACTACAAACCTTGGTGGCTATGCTAAATAAGGGAGTTCATCCAGTAATACCAGAGAAAGGGTCTTTAGGAGCATCCGGTGATTTAGCACCATTATCTCATATGGTATTACCAATGTTAGGAGAAGGAGAAGCTGAGTATCAGGGTAAAATAATAAGTGGTAGAGAAGCTATGAATAAAGCTGGTATAGAAGTAGTTCAATTAATAGCTAAAGAAGGTCTTGCATTAATTAACGGTACTCAAGTTATGACTGCTGTTGGAGCTTTGGCTTTATGGGATGGAATAAACTTAATTAAGAGTGGCGATATAGCTGCTGCATTAACAGTAGAAGCACTAAGAGGAATAAGAGATGCGTTTGATTTAAGAACTCATAACATACGTCCTCATGAAGGGCAAATTGAAACAGCAAAGAACATATTAGCTTTAGTAGATGGAAGTTCTCTTGTGACATCTCAAGGGGAAATTAGAGTACAGGATGCATATACTTTAAGATGTATACCACAAATTCATGGAGCTTCTAAGGATGCATTAAATTATGCAAAACATAAAGTAGAAATAGAGATTAATTCAGTAACAGATAATCCAATAGTAACAGAGGAAGGAGACGTTATTTCAGGAGGAAACTTCCATGGTCAACCTATGGCATTAACTTTTGACTTCTTAGGTATAGCTATGAGTGAAATTGCCAATGTATCTGAAAGAAGACTTGAAAGATTAATTAACTATCAATTAAATGATCTTCCAGCTTTTCTTGTTAAACATGGTGGCCTAAATTCTGGATTTATGATAACTCAATATGCAGCAGCAGCTTTAGTTTCTGAAAATAAAATCCTTGCTCATCCTGCTAGTGTTGATTCAATACCTTCTTCTGCAAACCAAGAAGATCATGTTAGCATGGGTACAATAGCAGCTAGAAAGGCAAGGGATATAATAAGAAATGCAGAGAGAGTCGTAGCTACTGAAATTTTAGCTGCATGTCAAGCTATCGATTTTAGAGAGGATTATACTTTAGGTAAAGGAACTAAGGTTGCCTATGAATCAGTTAGAAACGTAGTTAACTTTATAGAAAATGATGTAGTTATGTATAAAGAGATAGATAAGGTTACAGATCTTCTTCGTAGTGGAGAACTAGCTAATAAAGTTGAAGAAGTAGTTAAGGTTAATTATTAATGCAACCCTAAAGACTTTAAAGAATTAGTATATTATAATTTAAAAATAAAAAGTGATACCAATATCTATAAATACAGGTATTGGTATCAACTACAAATAAATAGGAGGAGTTAATTATGGCAAGAATAGTAGAATGTATACCTAACTTTAGTGAAGGTAGAGACAAGGAAAAAATTGAAGCTATAGTAAATGTATTTAGAGGAGTAGAGGGAGTAAAGTTACTAGACTATTCTAGTGATGCAGACCATAATAGATCTGTTGTTACTGTGGTAGGAGAACCAGAAGCTCTAGAGAAAGCGATAATAAATATGGCAGAAAAGGTTTATGAAAATATAGATATGAGTGCTCATACAGGAGCTCATCCAAGAATGGGTGCTCTAGATGTAGTTCCATTTGTACCTATCGATGGAATTACCATGGAAGAGTGCGTAGAAATAGCTAATAGAGTTGGTAAAGTAATTGCAGAAAGATTTAATATTCCAGTATATTTATATGAAAAAGCTGCTACAGCTTCACATAGAGAAAATTTAGCAACGGTAAGAAAAGGTCAATATGAAGGCTTCTTTGAAAAAATAAAAGAAGATAAATGGGCACCAGACTATGGTCCAAAAGAAGTTAATGTTAAGGGTGGATGCGTTGCTATTGCTGCAAGACAACCTTTAGTAGCCTTCAATGTAAATTTAGGAACAGACAATTTACAAATAGCAGATACTATTGCTAAGACAGTTAGACATTTAGGTGGTGGATTAAGATTTGCAAAGGCTATGGGAGTAATGCTTGAAGATAGAAATATAGCACAAGTATCTATGAACTTAGTAAACTATGAAAAAACAGCAGTATACAGAGCTTTTGAAATGGTTAAGATGGAAGCAAAACGCTATGGAGTACCAGTAGTTGGTAGTGAAGTTATAGGACTTGTACCAATGGCTGCTTTAATCAATAGTGCTGAGTACTATCTTCAAATAGAGAATTTCTCCATGGATCAAATACTAGAAAGAAGAATAAGCGAATAAAATAGCTTAGGAGTTGAAAGACATGTCTATATTAATTAGGAATATTGATTGCTTGGTTACCTGTGAAGGTAGCCATAGAAAAAAAGGCAAGGAAATGAATGATGCCAATATCATAGAAAATGGTTTTGTATTTATAGAAGACGATATAATATCTGCTGTAGGAAAAGATGAGGAATATAAATCCTATATAGATGAAGATACCATAATTATTAGTGGTAAAGGCAAAACAGTTACACCGGGACTTGTAGATCCCCATACTCATTTAGTTTATAGTGGAAGTCGTGAAAATGAATTACCTCTAAAATTAAATAAGGTAGGATATATTGAAATCCTAAATATGGGTGGAGGAATATTAAGTACCGTAGAAAACACTAGAAAAGCATCTCTAGATGAATTAGTAGCAGAAGCTAAAAGTAGACTTAATATAATGTTAAATCACGGTACAACTACTGTAGAGAGTAAATCAGGCTATGGTTTAGACTTAGAGACCGAGAAAAAAATATTAGAAGTAAATAAAAGATTAGATAAGACTCATCCAATAGATGTGGTATCTACTTTTATGGGAGCCCATGCTATTCCTAAGGAATATAAAGGTGATAGAGAAGGTTTTATAAAACTTATAATGGAAGAAATGATACCAGGTATAGCAAAAGAAAATTTAGCAGAATTTATAGATTGCTTCTGTGAAGAAGGAGTATTCACTACTGAGGAATGTAGAAAAATCCTTGAAAAGGGTAGGGAATATGGAATGAAACTCAAGCTTCATGGTGATGAAGTTGAATCTGTTAAGGGAGCAGAGCTTGCAGGAGAGTTGAAATGTATTTCAGCAGAGCATTTAATAGCAGCTTCGGATGAAGGAATAAAGGCTTTAAGTGAAAATGATGTGGTAGCGGTATTATTACCATCTACAGCTTTCTATTTAATGCTTGGTAAGTTTGCAAGAGCAAGAGATATGATCGATAATAACGTGGCCGTTGCACTTGCTACAGATTGTAACCCAGGAACATCTCCTACTGAATCCATGCAAAATGTTATGACCTTTGCATGTTTCGGAATGAGAATGCTTCCTAATGAGATAATCAATGCTATGACTATAAATGCAGCTTGTGCTATTAATAGAGAAAAATCTGTAGGTTCTATAGAAAAAGGTAAAAAGGCCGATATAGCTATATTTAATAGCAAAAACTTAAATTATCTAGTTTATCACTTTGGAATAAATTCTATAGACAAGGTAATAAAAAATGGTAAGATAGTTGTAGATAGAGAAAAAAATAAGTAATTACAGGAGGAATATTTATGTTAGATACAAAAACTGTGAGAGAGTTTATTGGAGAATTAGGTTCAAATTCACCAGCTCCAGGTGGTGGAAGTGTAGCAGCTCTTTGTGCATCATTATCTAGTGCATTATCATCAATGGTTTTTAACTTAACTGTAGGCAAAAAAGCTTATGAAGCATTAAATGAGGAAGAAAAAGCATTAGTAAATAAATATTTAGAAGTATCAGGAAGAGAAAAGGATGAATTCTTAGACCTTATGAATGAAGATACAGAAGCTTTCAATGAACTTATGGCTGCATTTAAAATGCCTAAGGATACTGATGAAGAAAAAGCTGCTAGAAGTAGTAAAATACAATTAGGGTATAAGGCAGCAACACAAGTACCATTAAAAGTAGCAAGAAGATCCTATGAAATTTATGAAGGAATTCTTGTATGCGTTAAATATGGTAATAAAAACGCTATTTCTGATGGTGGTGTAGCAGCATTATTGGCTCAAAGTGCTATAGAAGGAGCAATTTTAAATGTAAAAATAAATCTTTCTTCTATAAAGGATGAAGCTTATACAGAGGAAATTAGAAGTGAATTAAAAAAATTAAGTGAAGATGGTATGAAAAAGCAAAAAGAGATATTAGCTATTGTAAATCAACATATGTAGCTTAAGATAATTACAAACACTATATAAAAGAGAATGTCTCAGGGAAGAATATCCATTGAGTGCATTCTCTTTTTTAATAAGATTATATTTATAAATATAGTTATAAATATGAAGAACTCACTAAATAATTTTTAAATTAATAAGATACAGAGAAGCGATACCACTAATTTTTATTACGCTAAGTTGCTAAGTTTTAAATCAATATTATTTGTGCAAATATGAAAATTATGCTTAAATGTAAAATAATGAAGGCGATGAATGTAAAAATATGTTGACAAGTAAATATTTTTGTATTAAATTTCTCAAATAAATTTTGGAAAAAACTGTAACGGATTAACAATATAGTGTATAATTAGTGTATGTTCTAAATGTAAAAATTTATGAATATAATATAGGTTGGAGGGAAGCGTATGTTACTTAGGTTTGAACCATTAGATGACAAAATCGTAGTTACACTTCAAGGAGAACTTGATCATCACAGTGCAGAAGAAGTTAGAACTAGGATTGATGATATTTTAGATAAAGATGGATATAAGGCTTTAATTTTCAATTTTTCTGGTGTGAATTTTATGGATAGTTCAGGAATTGGAGCAGTAATAGGAAGATATAAGAAGATGTCCTTAAGGGGTGGCAAGGTGTGCTTAACAAATGTTACACCTACAGTTAAGAGAATATTTGAACTTTCAGGTATGTTTAAAATAATTTCAATGTATGAAAATGTTGAAGAAGCACTAAGGAACATTTAGTGGGAGGAATTAATGATATGGAAAATAAAATCAAAGTTGAATTTAGTAGTTTATCTAAAAATGAAAGCTTTGCAAGAGTTGTAATAGCAGCTTTTGCTGCGCAGTTAGATCCTACATTAGACGAGCTTAGTGATATAAAAACTGCAGTATCAGAAGCAGTTACCAATGCAATTATTCATGGCTATGGCAATGAAAGTGAAGGTAACTTTGTAAAATTAGAGGCTACAATTATTGAGAATGAGTTTACAGTAAAAGTAATAGATAATGGTGCGGGAATAGATAATGTAGATATGGCAATGCAACCTCTATATACATCTAGACCTGACCTAGAGAGATCAGGAATGGGCTTCACAGTTATGGAAACTTTTATGGATAGCCTAATAGTAGAATCTGTAAAGGGTGAGGGAACAACTGTAACAATGAAAAAAGCTTTCAACACTGTAAGATAGGTGAAAAATATGAGTGAGAAAATTCATAGAAATAATAACTATAATTATGACGATAATAAGGAACTTATAAAACGGGCTAAAGAAGGAGATAATGAAGCTTTAGAATATTTAACAGAAATGAATTTACCTTTAGTTTCTTCTATAAGCAAAAAGTTTTTAAATAGAGGCTATGAGTACGATGATATATTTCAAATAGGATGCATAGGCCTAGTGAAAGCTATAAATAACTTTGATGAGAACTTTAATGTAAAATTTTCTACATATGCTGTTCCAATGATTATAGGAGAAATAAAAAGATTTTTAAGAGATGATGGAATGATAAAGGTAAGTAGAAGCATTAAAAATACGGCTAGAAAGTTACACTATGATAAGGATGCATTAACCAAAGAACTCGGAAGAGAACCCACCATTGAAGAATTATCAGATTATTCAAAAGTAGATAAAGAAGATATAATCACTGCACTAGAATCTGCTAGTAGCATGCAATACTTATATGACACTATTCATCAAGATGACGGAGCTCCAGTATTACTTATAGATAAGCTTAGTGAGGATTATGAAGAAGATAATGAGGTAATTGATAAGCTAGCATTGAAGGAAGCCTTAAATAAATTGGATGTTAAATCAAGGCAAATTATAATACTTAGATATTTTAAAGATAAAACTCAAATTCAAGTAGCTAAGATGATGGGCATAAGTCAAGTACAAGTTTCTAGAATTGAAAAAAAAGTTCTAAAAATTATGAGAGATAGGCTATCTGGGTAAACAGAGTTCTTAGCTTCTTCGAAGGTTAGAAATCGTTATCCAGGGACGTAGCAGCTCTTTACTACCAATTTGAAAAAGATGGGAGTATTAGAGCTGATAGTCATCGGGTAAACAGAGTTCTTAGCTTCTTCGAAGGTTAAAAAAATCATAAGTTTTTAATTTGTAAATTTGAAAAAGATGCGTAAGCATCTTTTTTTGTTTAAATTTTAGTAAAATGCAGATACTATCATTAATACTTTTACAATTTTGATGTTAGGAGGATAATAATGAAAGTAAAAGAAACTAAAATAAAAGCTAAGTTTCAAAATGTATATGAAAGTTCCAAACCTAAACCTACTATATTTAAGAATTCTTTCAGAGCCTTTTGGACTGGTGGATTAATATGTGTAGTTGGAGAGATTATTTTTAAAACATTGATTTATTTAGGTCAAGATAAATTACAAGCTACTGCATGGGAAACAGTTATTATGATATTTCTAGGAGCCCTTTTAACAGGGATAGGTATATATGACAGAATTGGAGATTATGCAGGAGCTGGATCGGTAGTCCCAATAACAGGCTTTGCAAACTCTATTGTATCACCAGCCATAGAATTTAAAAAAGAAGGATATGTGTTTGGAGTTGCATCAAAGATGTTTACTATAGCAGGACCAGTGCTTGTTTATAGCATTAGTGCCTCTGTTATACTTGGAATATTATATTATATTTTTAGGTGGTAATAATATGGGAAGAAAAGTAGGATTACAAACAGTAGAATTATTGACAAAACCAAGACTTATAGCTACATATACCGTTGTTGGTCCCAAAGAAGGGGAAGGTCCATTAAAGGATAATTTTGACGAGATTCTAGAGGATGATTTATGTGGTTGTAAGACCTTTGAATCGGCAGAAAGTAAAATGCAACTACATGTAGTTCAAGAAGTACTTAAAAAAGCACACCTTAAAGAACAAGATATCTCTTATGTTTTTGCCGGGGATTTAATAAATCAATTAATGCCATCTTGTTTTATGGCAAGAGAAGTAGATATTCCATTTTTGGGTTTATATGGGGCATGTTCAACATTTATAGAAGCACTTTCACTAGCATCAATATGTTTAGAAGCAGATATAGGTAATCATATGATGGCAGTATCTTCATCTCATTTCTCATCATCAGAGCGTCAGTTTAGAGTACCTCTAGAAATGGGAAGTCAACGAGCTCCATCATCTCAATGGACGGTTACAGGTGCAGCAGCGGTGGTATTAGCTAAAAAGGGAAACAATGTACCTCGTGTAACTCATATTACCCTTGGTAAGGTAAAGGATTATGGAATAACTGACCCTAATGAAATGGGAGCAGCCATGGCTCCAGCAGCAGTTGATACTATAAAACAACATTTTCAAGACACAGGTAGAAAGCCTAGTGATTACGACATCATTGTCAGTGGAGATTTAGGTTCTGTTGGTAAGCAAATAACTACTGAGTTATTAAAGGAATATGGCTATAATATAGGATCAAATTATATTGATTGTGGTGATGAAATATTTGATTGTAAATCACAGAGTACCAACTGTGGAGGTAGTGGAGCAGGATGTTCTGCTACAGTTATGAGTAGTATGATTTACAAAGGAATGATACAGAAAAAGTATAAAAAGGTGTTACTAATTGCTACAGGAGCTCTTCTAAGCACCATATCTAACTATCAAGGTGAAACTATACCAGGTATAGCCCATGCCATTGCTCTAGAGTTTGGGGGTGAATAAATATGTGGGGAGATTTTCTAAGGGTTTTTGTAGTTGGTGGAATCATTTGTGTAATAGGTCAAGTTTTAATGGATACCACAAAATTAACTCCATCTAGAATATTAGTTATCTTTGTAGTATCAGGGGTAGTTCTTCAAGGATTTGGCATATATGAAAAGATAGCTGAGATTGGTTTATCGGGAGCTAGGATTCCTCTACCTGGATTTGGATATTCCTTAGCTAAAGGTGTTATGGAGGAAGTTGATAAAAATGGTTTATTAGGAATTGTTACAGGAGGTGTAAGTGCTACTTCTGCAGGTATAGCGGCTGCTGTAGTATTTGGATACCTAATGTCAGTACTATTTAACTCTAAAACGAAGTAAAGCATATAAAAAGTCTTCTCAAATTTGTGTATTTGAGAAGACTTTAATTTTATAGTTTTATAATAGAATTATTTAGCCTCTTATACTATTACTAAATATTTTAGGGATCATAGTATAGATATTTAACAGATGATTGAAAGCTTCAGGCTTATTTTCACTATTTCCAGTGTTACCTTCATTACCTTCATCTCCAGTATCACCACCAGGATCAGATGGGCCTACAGGAGGTGTAGTTGTATCACCAGGATTTGTATTTTCACCAGGTTTATTAGGATTAGGTATTTTATCTTTATTTTTATCTTTATCCTTGTCTTTATCTTTATCTTTTTCTTCAACCTTATATTCTGTAGGATCTTTAGCCACTGGAGCTAGGTATTTATTATCAAGCATGTTACCAGAATATAATCTAGTATCACGAGTTATAAATACTACCTTTTGTATTTTATCTTTAGGTGTTTTATCAGAAGGTAAGTAGTATTTACCATCAGCAGCCTTTACAACGTCAAGTTCCACATGGATATTATCCAGAGTAGTTGGTTGAGTACCACTTATAAAGATTTCAGAGTAAATTCTATTTCCCCTAGGATCCCTCTTAGTAAGCGCCGTTGGAAGGGTTCCAGAATCTTTAGAAATATAAGCACTAGTTAATCCACCAGGAGCCTGAAGAGATTTATATTCAAACCCCTCATGAGCTGCTGCCATAATCTTACCCCATAGACCAGCTGGAACGCTACTACTAGTAAAAGGTAATTCCTTACTATTATCATAGCCCATCCATACAGCGCCTGAGTAGTAAGGTGTTAATCCACTGAAATAAAGGTTTTTGGTAGATTCAGAGGTACCAGTTTTACCCCTAACTTCCATATTCCCAAATCTTGCTTGTGGACCTGTGTTGTTCACAGAACCTTCAAGCATATCATAAACAATATAAGCTGTTTGTGGAGAAATTACTTGTTTAGATTCAAGTTTTGGCTCGAGTAGAACTTTACCATTCTTATCAGTAACCTTAGTATATATTCTTGAAGTAGTCATATTTCCTTGATTTCCAAAGGTACCAAAGGCTTGAGCCATTTCATAAGGTGTAGTTCCATCTATTTCACCTAGAGATAAAGCAGAAATACTAGTTCTATCTCTATCAGTTATACTTAATCCAAATTTTTCTCCATAGGATGCTGACGTATCTAAACCTATTCTATCAACTACAGATACTGCCACGGTATTTTTAGAAAGAGCAAGAGCATCACGGATAGTAATATATCCGTCAAATACATAATTCCAGTTCTGTGGAACGTAGGAACTGCCTTTATCTGGATATTTAGAACCAATAGAAGTTGGTAATGGACCATCTACAAATACCGACCCTGCAGTTAAAGTTTTACCTTCAATAGCTGGAGCATATACAGTAAGTGGCTTTATACTAGAACCTGGTGAACGTAGGAAGGTTTGACCATCCTTTCCAACAGAGATAGCTCTATTATAAGACATAGCTGGTTGATCACCAATACCACCAATTATAACTTTAACTTCACCCTTAAGATAATCTGTTATTATAGCAGAGGCTTGAACTCCATCTGCCTTAGAGCCTTGAGTATCTTTAAGATAATTGTTCATAATTTTTTGTACTGAATCCTGAAGTTTTCTATCCATGGTTGTATATATTCTTAAACCACCAAAGGTGATTTTTTCATAGGCTTCAGCTTCAGTATATCCATAGGTTTTCATTAAATCCTTTGCCACTTGTTTTATTACAGGTCTTGAAAACCATTCATAAACCATTTTGTCACCCTCTAAAGTTGAGAAATTTAGCATAAGAGGTTCTGCTAAAGCAGTATCATATTCCTCTTGAGTTATTTTTCCCAGCTCTAGCATTTTAGCAAGAACCAATTTAGTTCTCGGTGAGTCAAAGGCTTCTTTCTTTTCAAAGGCTTCATAGGCATTCATATAAGATATAGTTGGATTCTGAGCAGCACTTGCTAAAAATGCACATTGCTTAAGGGTTAAACCATCTGCTACAGATTTTCCAAAATACATGGTTGAAGCAGCTTCAATTCCGTGAGCGTTACCGCCTAAAAAGATAGTATTCATGTATTCGTTAAGAATTTGTTCCTTAGATAGAAGCTTTTCTAACTTACGTGCCAAATAAATCTCTTGAACTTTTCTTTCTATATTAGCTCTATTATTTATAGAATCTTCAAGGAAAAACTTATACTTAACCAACTGTTGAGTAATAGTTGATGCACCTTGGATTTCATCATTAGATAAACCAAGAATTATTTTAGCATCTTGGATTACAGCTCCTCCAAGTCTTCTTATGTCAACACCTTTATGTTCTAAAAATCGTTGATCTTCAATACTTACAAAGGCGTCCTGTAGATATTTAGGTACTGTAGATATATCTACAGAGATTCTCTTTTCAGGAGTCTTATACTCATCCATTTCTTTTCCTTTATTGTCATATAGAAGTGTAGTTTCTCCATTAGATAAAAATATATCAAGATCAAGCTCTGGAGCTGTTTTAATCATGCCAGATATAATACCAAAACCAGCAGCTGCACAAGTTATTATTAAAAGTAGTAAAACTATATATATTACTTTAAAGACTTTACGACTTTTCTTCTTGGGCTTTTTTTGCTTAGGTTTAATTTTTTTATTTTCTCCCATATTCTCCTCCTTTTATGATGAACATATCTTCGATACTATATTATAACTTATATGCTAGTATAAATACAATATAGTATTCTTCAATGAAGTTCTTATACATATACATATATTAGATATTGAATAATTTTATGTAACATATTATACATTTATTAACATTATACCACATTTATAAAGGAGTAATACTATGAAATCATCTTTGAAGTTAAAATTCACCATAATAACTTTTTTAATTATGACTTTTTTAATAACTTTTATATATACTTTAGATAAAATTATAATGCCAACGGTAAAATTAGTGGCAGATGCACAGATGAGAGCAGAGGTCACTAATACAATAAATAAAACAATTTTCCAGGAATACTCTAAGAATTTTAATTATAATGATATAATAAAATTTGATAAGGATAATGATGGAAACATCATAATGATGTCAGCAGATACTTTAAAACTAAGTGAAATTGCTACATTGACTGTATTAAAAGCACAAGATGAATTAGAGGAAAAATCTAAAGTAGACATAAAGATACCCATGGGATATGTGACTAAAAATAATATTTTAGGTAGATTTGGTCCAGATGTAAAAATAAGAATGAGGCCAATAGGGCATATTACTACTAGATATATATCCGAATTTGAAGATGCAGGAATAAATCAAACTAGGCATAAAATTTATATAGAAACAACCACTAGAGTAAAGATGATTATGGCAGTATCTTCTAGTGAGTTAGAAATAGTTAATGAAATACCTATAGTTGAAACCATTATAGTTGGAAGGGTACCAAGTACTGCAATACAAATGGATCTTAACGGTAATTAGAAAGTGTGATGCTAATCACTGAATAAATTCTTTATATATCATACTATTTGTGTAAATAAATATAGATATATGAAAATATATAATTAATTTAAATAGTAGGAATTTCCTATAGAATAAATAATTAAAGAACAGGAGATGAGTAATATGGATCAATGTATAAAATTTTATAATGCCTTAGCTAAATATTATGATGATATTTTTCCAGCACCATTAGGTAAAAAGAAGTTTGCTTTAAAGAATATAGAAAAGGGTGGATTTGTTTTAGATATTGGATGTAGTACTGGAGAAACTACAGAATATATTTCTTCACAAGGATATAGGGCTTTAGGCATAGACTTAGACCAAGAAATGATAAGAATAGCTAAGGATAGGTATAAGGAAAGTGATACTTTGAAGTTTGAAGTTATGGATATGAAAACTATAGCTAAGTCCTTTGGAGAAGAGTTTAATGGTATTGTATGTATAGGGAATGTACTTCCTCACCTAGGCGGAAAAAGTCAAATAAAAGAATTTTTAAAAGGATGCTATGAAGTATTAAAAAAGGATTCACCATTATGTATTCAAACTATTAATTTTGATAAGGTGAAGAGAGAGCATATTAAAGAATTGCCTCTTATTGATGGTCCTAAAGTTAAATTTGAAAGGTTTTATAGTATTAAACCAGATAGTGATATTGTAAAGTTTACGGGAAGAATAACTGATAAAGAAAATAATGAGATTTTAGAAAACACAGTAGATCTATTTATGTTAGAAAATGAAGAGTTATTTGAAATGTTAAAGGAAATTGGATTTGAAAAATCCTGGAGCTACGATGATTTTAATAGAAGTACCTATACAGGAAATGCTCTTCCTTTAATAGTAGAGGCTATTAAGTAGAAAATTATAGTAATGTAAATATATAATTTAATAAATAAAAAAACATACTAGAAGTTAATAAGTTAATATTAGCTTTTAGTATGTTTTCATGTTTTTTCTTCTATTAATATATTAAGTATTTAAAACATTTGTAAGGTTATTATTTAGATTCCCAGTTAAATATGTAAGGAATATTTCTATATAAGTCACCATAATTTAAGCCATATCCAACTACAAATAAATCAGGAATCTCAAAACAACAATAGTCTGGAGATATTTCTACAGTTCTTCTTTCTGGTTTGTCTAAAAGAGTACAGCATTTTACACTTTTAGCACCCAACTTTTTAACGTGTTCAACCACAAAGTTCATAGTAATACCACTATCTACAATGTCATCTACTACAAGTACATCCATACCTTCAATATTATCAGGTACATCTTGAACTATTTTACAAGTACCACTAGTTTCTTCGCCATGACCATAGCTTGATGTAGTCATAAAACCTATAGTTGTAGGTACAGTAATTTCTCTAACTAAGTCAGCAGCAAATATGAAGCTTCCTCTAAGTAGAGATAATACGTAAACAGATTTTCCATCATAGTCTTTAGAAATTTTTGCTCCAATTTTAACTACAGCCTCATTGATTTCTTCTCTAGAAAAGAGAACATTTCTTTGTTTATCTTCCATGTAATCACACCTCAATTTATATTTACATTAATGTTTTCATAGTATAAAATTAAGGTGAAATTGTCAATAGTATAAAATGTATAAGAATGCAGTGTTTGTTTAATGTAGAAAAATTATTAATAAAGAAAAAATAAGGTTTGGAGATGATTATATGATAAATGGAAATACTGATGGAGTTAAAAACTTCATCTTGAAAAAGTTAGATACTATATATGATATGAGATTTCAAAAATCAGACATATTAACTGAAGAGTTAGCAGAACTTCTAAGAGAGGTTACCCTTGAAATTGAAAGAGAGGTTAGCGTTGCTATAGATAGAAAAGGAAGTGTTGTTAGTGTTGCCATCGGAGACAGCTCAACAGTTGAAGTTCCTATGATTGACACTAGAGAGGGGAGATTATCTCAAGTGAGAGTAATCCATACCCATCCCAATGGAAATCCTAAACTATCCGCATTAGATTTATCTGCACTTCTAAAATTAAAACTAGATTGTATAGTTGCCATTGGTGTATCAGAGGATAAACCTCTAATTTATAATATGGGTTTCTGTGATGTGAAGGATAACATGCTCATAGAAGAAGAAGTTGAAAATTTAACTATCAATAAAGTTTTAAGCTACAAGTTTTTAGATAAGGTTAGATATATTGAAGATGTTTTTAAAGTAGATAACATAGTGGAAGATAATTCAGAAAGAGCGATATTAGTATCTATAGAAGATGAGGAAAGTCTAGCTGAGTTAAAGGAACTTACTAAAGCCTGTGATGTAGAGCCAGTTTTTGAAATACTTCAAAAACGTAATAAAATTGATTCAGCTTATTTTATAGGTAGTGGTAAGGTTGAAGAAATAGCATATTTAAGACAGTCACTAAGAGCCAATGTAGTAATATTTGATGAGGAATTATCAGGATCTCAAGTAAGAAATCTAGAGCAAGCTATAGGAACAAAGGTAATTGATAGAACTACTCTTATTTTAGAGATATTTGCAAGGAGAGCCAGAAGTAAGGAATCTAAAATTCAGGTAGAGTTATCCCAGTTAAAATACAGATTAAGCAGGCTTAGTGGATTAGGAACTATGCTTTCAAGAACAGGAGGGGGTATAGGAACAAAGGGACCAGGAGAGAAAAAGCTAGAGACAGACAAAAGAAAGATCAGAGATACTATCTATGATTTAAATAAAGAATTAGAAAAGATAAAAAGTATAAGAGCAACCCAAAGAGAAAGAAGAAGTAAGGATAATATTTCTAAGATATCATTAGTGGGATATACTAATGCAGGAAAATCTACCCTTAGAAATGCTCTTTGTGAATACTCACCAGTTAAGTCAGCTACGGTAAAAGAAAAAGTTTTTGAGGCTGATATGTTATTTGCAACCTTAGATATTACAACCAGGGCTATGGCTCTTCCAGACAATAGAGTTGCCACAGTAACAGACACTGTAGGCTTTATAAGAAAATTACCTCACGATTTAGTAGAAGCTTTTAAATCAACTTTAGAAGAGGTAGTTTATTCAGACTTATTACTTCACGTAGTAGATGCATCTAGTAATGCAGCAGAAAAGCAAATAACAGTGGTAGAGGAAGTACTTAAGGAGTTAGGTGCAGGAGATAAGCCAACTTTATTGGTGCTCAACAAAATTGATAATTCTAATGATGATATTTTAAATTCTTTAAAGGAAACATTTAATAACTATTCTATTTTAGAAGTTTCAGCTAAACATAAAATCAATTTTGAAGAGTTGCTAAATAAATGTACAGAAATACTTCCTTATAAATTAAAAACCTTTAAGGTATTAATACCATATAGCGATTCATCATCAGTTGCATATCTACATAGAAATGCTTTGGTAGAAAGTGAAGAGTACGGTGAAGAAGGTACTATTCTTGTAGTTCAAGGTGATGATGAGGTCTATAACAAAAGTTCAAAATATATTATAGAGTAGTAACTAAAGTATCATTATATTGTTAGGATCGAAGTTAGAGCATTATTTGAAGGGGAGAGTAGGGAGAAAATTTGAGTACAGGATTAGTTAAATATGATTGGAATTTCATTGAAAATTATAGTGATGAAGAAATCAGCTATTTTCTAAGCTTAGAAGGAAAATCTATAGAAGCCATATGTAAAATTAGAAATTTAGATAGAGCCACAGTTCAAAAACATCTCATAAATTGCAAAATAAAATACAGGTTTTTAGTTAAAAGTGAATCGTCATCAGATCTATTTAAATCCCTAATTTTAGCAGCTAAGGAAGAAAGAATTTTGGTTTTGAATAGTTTAGATAGAGTTAATAAAGAAAAGCTAATTCATTTTTTAGTTAAAAACTATATGGAGCTAGGTCTTAAGGACAAAGAAGCCGCCATATGGATCATGGGTGAACTAAAAAGTAATGTCACCGTAGACATACTTATAAAGGCAACGGTTAATAATCATGTAAATATTAGAAGAATGGCAATTTCAGCTCTTGGAAAAATAGGTGATTCCAGAGCTGAGAGAGCTCTTATTAGAGCTTTGGAGGATAAAAATCCTCAAGTAATAAGTTATGCAGTTAAGTCCTTACAGAAGATAAGCAGTGGAGAAGCCGATGATAAAATAAGAGCTTTATTTAATAGTACTGATAAAGAGTATATTAAAAAGGCTTGTGAGGGTTATATTAAGCAAAGAGATAATGAAGAATTAAATTTTCAAGATATAAGTGACGGAGATAAAAATAATGATTAATATTTTATTATCTATATTATGCAGTTCTTTAATAGCTATTGTATTTAAGTTTAGTGAAGGTAGAGAAAGTAATAGATATATGGTAACTAGCATAAATTATCTATCAGGAATGATGGCAAGTATAATAATGATGGGAAGTTTAAATATTTTCCACATAAATTGGTTTTCTATGTTCATGCAGGAATTTAATCAGGTACTTATAAGTGGACAACTTTTCTCTAAAGAAGGAACAGGAGCTTTAGCAATAATTCTAGGTATAATAACAGGTATTTTATATTTTTTAAGTTTTATTCTATATCAAAAATCTGTAGGAAAGAATGGAGTATCTGTATCTGCAACTTTTATGAAGCTAGGAGTATTAATACCTACAATTTTATCTGTTATACTATTAGGAGAGACCATAGAATTATTACCTATATTAGGAATAATCTTGTCTATCATAGCTATAATAGTTATAAATCTAAATAACAAAGAAGAACAAAAGGTTAAAGATACTATGAAAGTAGATTTAATACTTCTTTTTATACTAGCTGGTGGAGGAGATTTTGTAACAAAGCTATTTCAAAACTTTGGTATGGTACAATATAAAAATTTATATTTATTTTATACTTTCCTAACGGGATTTACTATAAGCTTAATTATGTTAATTATTAAAAATAGAAAAGTAAAGTTAATAGATATGTGTTTTGGTGTCATGGTAGGTATTCCTAATGTATTAATGCCAAGCTTTTTAATAAAGGGCTTAGAAGAAGTAAGAGCAGTTATAGCCTTTCCTATGGTAAGTGCAGGAACTATTTTAATCACAAACTTTTGTGGAGTTATATTCTTTAAAGAAAAGTTAGGGAAGAAGGAGATTACTGCTATAGTACTTACCATAATAGCCATAATACTTATGAGCTAACAGTCTTCGAGAAATCTTCATTATGGTTTAGAGTACAGAAATCTATTTTAAATATTATAGAGGGGGCTTAAATATGAGTTATTTTACAGTGAAAGGGAGTGCTACTTCAGAATTTCAAGAAAAGAAATCTACATTTATAGGATACATAAAGAGAGTAAATACTGAAGAAGAAGCAAAGAACTTTGTAAATGAAATAAAGAGTATGCATAAAGAAGCAACCCACAATGTTTATGCTTATATAGTGGGAGAAAATAAAGGCATACAAAGATACAGTGATGACGGTGAACCCCAAGGAACAGCAGGCATTCCAGTTTTAGAAGTCATAAAGAAAAATGATTTAACCGATGTAGCGGTGGTAGTTACTCGTTACTTTGGTGGTATTCTTTTAGGGGGAGGTGGGCTAATAAGAGCTTACTCTAAAGGAGCCTCTTCAGCCATTGAAGAAGCAGGTGTTGTAGAAAAAGTAAAGGGCTTAAAATTAAGATTTACTTTAGAATATGATTTAATAGGTAAAATACAATACCTATGTGGTACAAATAATTGGCATATTGAAGATACCATATATACAGATAAAGTGGAGTTATCACTGTTCACAGAGGTAGAAAATAAGGAAACAATAATTTCAGATTTTGTAGAGGCTACTAGTGGAAAAGTAACTATATGTGAAGAGGATGAAGAGTATTTATTTAAAGAAGGATACAGATATTATAGAGCTATTGAAGGATAGCTCTTGAAATTTGAAATTATTAGACATATTATGTTATAATAGGTACATTGATTTTAAAGTTAATAATTATATATATAGTACAGGAGGAAGTTAATATGTCAGGACATTCAAAGTGGCATAATATCCAAGCTAAAAAGGGTAAAGCAGATGCTAAGAGAGGTAAAATATTTACTAAAATAGGTAAGGAAATAGTTGTTGCAGCTAAAAACGGTGGCTCTAATCCAGAGACAAATGCTAAGCTTAGAGACGTTATAGCAAAAGCAAAAGCAGCTAATATGCCTAATGATACAATTACTAGAGCAATTAAAAAAGCCGCAGGAGAGTTAAGTGCAGTAAACTATGAAACTATAATCTATGAAGGATACGGACCAGAAGGAATAGCAGTTATAGTTGAGTGTCTTACTGAGAATAAAAATAGAACTGCAGGAAATGTAAGATACGCCTTCTCTAAACAAGGTGGAAATATGGGAACCGTTGGATGTGTAGGCTTCATGTTCCAAAGTAAAGGTGAAATCATCATAGAAAAAACTGATTCAGTAGATGAAGATGAGTTAATGATGATGGCTTTAGATGCAGGTGCTGAGGACTTTGTAGCTGAAGATGAAGTATTTGTAGTAACTACAACTCCAGAAGACTTTGGTACTGTGAGAGAAGCTTTAGAATCTAACGGAATAGAATTCTTAGAAGCAGATGTTAAAATGATTCCAGACACATACACTGAAATTAATGAAGAAGTTGCGACTAAATTCCAAAAGATGTTAGATGTTTTAGAAGATGATGATGATGTACAAAATGTATATCATAATGCTGAATTCCCAGAAGGATGGGAAGGGTAGTAGTGAGTAACCGTTGGTATTACTAACTTTGAAATTTATTCATTAATTACTAATAAATAATATGATTATGACATACAATGATTATGAATGATATGTGTTTAAAATTGCAAGTTGCTTTCTATAAATAGGATAGTAAGTAACTTGCAACCATATAATTTAACTTTAATGTTGCATTATTAATAACAATATACCCTTAATGATACTCTTGTTGAATTTCATGTTGCGTTTCATCCATCTTAGGCTTTATTAGTTGTATTATTATTGATTGTAGCATAAACTATAACAAAATATCATAAATGATAATTGAACTAGTTGTCTTTTACATAAAATAACTTCTTATTTTATTAAGTAATCTTAAGGAGGATGTATAGAATGGGATTAATAGTGACTCTAGTGAAAGAAGCAAAACCTTATGATAAGAATAGTATGGAATCATTGTTAATTAAATTTGATTCTATTACTAATAGTTTACCAAGGAAGCTAAGATATGACTGTGCTAAAAATAATTTATTTAATTAGGGAATATCTTTAACTTATCTGAGGGAACATTAGTAAATTACATCAAGAAATCCTTATATTAGATTATTATAGTCTAAATAAAACTCATATTTAATGAAGTTGAAATGGATAATTAATTTTCAGAATTATCAGATAATTTGTAGCTATAAAAATAGAATACTTTTATATTAATTTATAGGCTTTAGGCATATAAATAATAAACCCAAAATGTGTTCTCTTAGCAAAAAGTCATTACAGTCTTACTAATAAATAAATATATCAAGTAAGGAGTGTGAAATAAATGATGGAGAATGAAATTCTAAAGGTAGCTTTATCCCAAGGTATTTGGGCTGTACTAAGTATATTTTTATTATTCTATATACTAAAAGCTCAAGAAAAAAGAGATGTGAAGCAAGAAGAAAGAGAAAAAAATTATCAAGATGTGATATCACACCTTACCGATAAATTAAGGATAGTAGATGAAGTGAAAAAAGATGTAGAAGATCTAAAAAAGGATGTAGGTGATCTAAAAAATTATATGAGAAAAAGTTAATAAGTCAAAAATATAATCAAAGCATTAATTCTTATATAAAATCATAACACTCCCATATTAAAATCTCTGAAACCCGCATGGACAGAACAAATAGTTAACTAGTTAACTAGCGAAATAGGCATATATTTATATATTTAAAGATTTCCCTATATAAATAGTTATATAGGGAAATTTTTTAATAATACATCTAGTAAATTAGCAATTTCTATAAAGACTTCTCTGCTAATCTTTATTAATAAGTTATTTCATCCTTCTCAGAATGATCTTTGCTATTAGCGTAGGAGCCTATTTTAACTCCATCTATTATTCCTACATCTGCACCATCCTTAGGATACATTTTTCTTAGTTCAGCTTGACTTCTTTTTTGATCCTTAAGACGACTTTTATTATTATCAACCATAAAAACACCTCCTTAAATGATATAAAGGATAACTACACAATTATTTTGTCCTTAAAGTAAGAAATTATTAAGGAAAGTAAAGGATTAGCTTCCTTAGAAAGAGACATTACCATTTTATTAAAGGTATAGATTGAATGTTTGGACACATAATAATATTGACAATAAAATTATATGGGAGGTATTAAAAATGGCTAAAAATCATAAAAAGCATGAACATACTCCAAGTAACCCTAAGACTGGAAATGTAAAAGATCATATATCTTCAAAGGCAGGAATTAAATCTCCTAAGGAAAAAGAATAGCTTAATATATTTACGTAAGGTATAGGTTATTTTGAATAAGTAAATGACTATCTCAATAAAGAGATAGTCATTTACTTAAATAGAAACATAAAGTTTTAATTAAGGAACTATTCATCTAGAGGTAGACAAATATATGAGTTATACATTAGATAAATAAGTTAAGTCCAGCATCTTCTGTGGAAGCTAAATACGTTGCAACTCCACCAACCTCAACTTCAGGAATTAATTCTTCATGTTTAATACCCATTAAATCCATAGACATAGCACAAGCAATGATTTTAACTCCCATTTTAAGAGCATTAGCAATTAAAGTATCAAGGTCATCTACATTATTTTTAGCCATAATGTTTTTAATCATAGCAGGGCCCATACCAGCCATATTCATTTTAGATAATGGAAGCTTTCCAGTGCTGCTTGGAAGCATCATATCAAACATTTTTTCCATGGTATCCTTTTTAACAGAAGGCTTATCTTTTCTTTTTAAGATATTAAGTCCCCAGAAAGTAAAGAACATGGTAACTGGTTTTCCCATGGATGCTGCACCAGTAGCTATGATGAAGGAAGCTATAGCTTTATCAAGGTCACCACTGAAAACTACAAGGGTTGCACCATCCTTTTTAGAAATATCACAACTAATAGGCGATGAGCTACTTGTTAGATCTTGAGAGGTACCTTTTTTGATTAATGCTACAAAGGCTTTTTCTTTTTTATTAAATTCACCTTTTACAAGGGTATTTCCTGTTTTACTACACCAACTATTGATGTCCTTTTGGAAACCTGGATCAGAAGCTTTAACTTCTAAGATATCTCCATCCTTCATTTTGCCAATTTCCTCAAAAACTCTTCTAATAGGACCTGGACATTGAAGTCCACAAGCATCAAGACTTACAGTAACTTTACTAGAATCTTCTATATTAGAAGAAGTACTAGTTTCACAAGTACAGTCTTCAGTATTATTATTTAAGTTAGATTGAGTATCTTTATTATTTAAAGAAGATTTAACGGTAGCATAAGTTTTATAACCACCATCTAAGTTCACACAATTAAATCCATATTGAGAAAGTATTCTACAGCCGATATATCCACGAAGACCTACTTGACAATAAACATAGATTGTTTTGTCCTTTGGTATTTTATTTAAATTATTTCTAAGGGTACCTAGAGGAATATTTATAGCATTTTCTATATGACCAACTTCAAATTCCATCTCTTCTCGTACATCTAGGATAAATTCATTGTTAGCTATTAAATTATCAACTTTATCCCATTGAACTATAGAAACTAAATTATCCATTATATTAGTTCCTATATATCCAGCCATATTAACAGGGTCTTTTGCAGAAGAATATGGTGGAGCGTAGCATAATTCTAACTCAGGTAAATCTGTAACCTTTAGATTACCTTTTATAGCAGTAGCTATAACATCGATACGCTTTTCTACGCCATCTAAACCTACACCCTGTGCTCCTAATAGTTTTCCATCCTTTGGATTGAATAAAACTTTAAGAGAGATAGGGAAGGCACTAGGATAGTAACCAGCATGGGAATTTGGATGTAAATGGATTGCCTTATACTCTAAGTTAAGTCTTTTTAAAGTTTTTTCATTATTGCCTGTAGTTGCAACAGTTAGTGAAAATACCTTTGCTACAGAAGAACCTAAAGTACCATTATATTCAGCTTTTTTACCACAGATATTATCAGCTACAACATGCCCTTGTCTATTAGCTGGCCATGCAAGTGGAATCATAGTTGGATTACCATTTATATAATCAATTACTTCTACAGCATCACCAAGAGCGTAGATGTTTTCATCAGAAGTTTTCATTTCTTTATTTACAACAATTGCTTTTCTATTGTTAACTTCTAGACCAGCATCTATGGCAATCTTACTTTCAGGAGAAACTCCTATTGATAAAACAATCATGTCTGTTACAATTTCTTTACCACTATTTAAAACTACTTTTTTACCACGGTTTTCAAAGGATTTAACTCCATCTTTAAGAATTAAATTAACTCCATTTTGAAGTAGATGTTCATGAACTATTGCTGCCATTTCGTAATCTAGAGGAGCCATTACTTGATCTGCCATCTCTACAAGAGTTACAGAAACTCCTCTTTCATTAAGGTTTTCAGCCATTTCAAGACCTATAAAGCCACCACCAACAATTACAGCTTCCTTTGGAGAGTTATTATCAACAAAGGCTTTAATCTTATCTGTATCTGGTATATTTCTAAGAGTAAATAAATTGGTTGCTTCTTTAAGGCCGGGAATAGGTGGGGTTATTGGACTAGCACCCGGTGATAAAACTAATACATCATAACTTTCTTCATAAACTTGAGAAGAACTATGATTTTTTACAGTAACTTTTTTTGCATCCTTATCAATTTTAATAACTTCACTAAAGTTTCTTATGTCAATGTTAAATCTAGAACTCATGCCGTCTACTGTTTGCACTAGGAGATTATCCCTTTCCTTTATAGTTTCACCTATATAATAAGGAAGTCCGCAATTGGCAAAAGAAATATATTCCCCTTTTTCAAACATAATTATTTCTAAAGATTCATCTAGTCTTTTTAAACGTGCAGCAGTAGAAGCCCCACCAGCAACTCCACCAACGATAATAACTTTTTTACTCATAATAAAATCTCCTTTCAATATTAAACAATACAAATAGTATAAACAATATAACCTTTACAATACTCAGGAACAATTAAATCTTAATATTTATATATAATAATAATACGATGTAAAATATTTATAAAAAAGAAGTCTAAAGAATTTTGACTTCTTAATAGTTAAAATAATACTTCTATTAACTTTTTTATATTCTCATCACTAACACTATATATAATTTCAAGACCGTTACGCTGCCAGTCTATAATGCCAAAAGTTTTTAGCTTTCCAATGTGCTGCGATATAGTTGATTGAGGCATATTTAAGCAATTTTGCATATTGGTAACATTGCTTCCACCAGTTTCAATGAGACCTTTAACAATGCATAGTCTTACGGGGTGGGCTAATGCCTTTAAAATATTTGCTTTTTCTTCAAAAAGTTTTGGGTTAGTTAAAAATGTGTCATTCTCAGTCATGTTTTATACACCTCCATATCACTATATTCATATAATACGATATAGTTACAAATGTGTCAATGAAAAATAAAAAAATATATATTTAAAACATTAACTTATTTTAATTTTAGATATTGTGTTGTAATATAGAAAATTAAACTCAACTAAACTTCAGTGAGAGTAAACCTCTCTATGAAGTTTAGTTAAATTATACATTACAAGAAGAATAGGGCCACTATGGTAGTAACAATTAAACCTAAAACTACTGGTTTAAAGTTGCGCTTTGCAAGCTCAAAAGGGGATACCTTGCATATAGCAGAAACGGGGATAATTGCCCAAGGTATTAATGTGCCTCCACCTACCCAAATAGCACCTAATTGTCCAAGAGCGGTTAAAGTAGCCACATTTCCACCAGTGGCTGTTCCAAATAAATTTGCAGTGGAACCGGCTAGAGCTATACCGGAAAATCCAGAACCATCTAGTCCAGTGATTGCACCTACAGTAGTTACACCAAAAGCACTTAAAAAATTGTTTAGTGGAACTGCCTTAGAAAGGGCAAAACCTAAGTCGTTTACTATACCTAAGGAGCCAGTAGGTAAATAGTTACCTATAATAGCTGTAAATCCATCACCCCCTACATAGAAAAAGGCAGCAATTGGAACTACTATTCCAAAAACTTTAAAGCCAAATTGGAAACCTTCTACAAGATATCTAGTGATTTTATCAAGAGAAGCCTTTTTATAAGCTTTTATAGATATCAATATGAGTATAATTAAGGTTGTACCACCGATTAGTGCTGTAGCATCTCCACCTTTTAAGTTTAAAGAAACCATCAAAAATACATCAATAGAAAAGAGAAGAGGAATTAATATTGCAAAAAAAGATTTCCATCCTTTGCTTAAAAGAGATTCATCTGTAGACTGAACCTCTTCTGAATATTCAGTGTAGGTGAGATTTTCAAGGGTTCCATTTTTCATATCTTTCTTTAGCATGATAAAGGCTGTAACAGTAGTGACAATTCCCATAATAATTATTAGAGGAATACTAGCTTTAACTACTTCAGATACAGGAATACCAGCAGCATCCGCAGTTAATTTTGGAGCAGCTTGAATTACAAAGTCTGTAGACAATGCAATACCATGACCGAAAAGATTCATAGCTATGGCAGCACCTATGGCAGGGAGACCAGATTTGATAGCAACAGGAACTAATACAGCTCCAACTAGTGCAACGGCTGGAGATGGCCAAAAGAAATAAGAAATAATCATCATTATTATACCTATACCCCAAAAGGCTATAAAATCATTTTTCATAAACTTACTAAAGGGTTCTATCATAACTTTACTTATGCCAGTATAGGATAATGCTTTACTTAATCCAGCAATTATAGATATTATAAGTATTGTTGGCAGTAATTCCGTAATTGAGTAGATAAAACTATTAAAAATACTAATTAGAGATGCAGGAATAGATTTAGTGCTAATTAATGCAATTAATACTACTCCAACAATGCAAATAAGGGAACAGTCTAATTTTTTTATCATTGCTATTAAAATTAATATAATAAAAATTAAATATATATAGTGTATTGCGGTTAATTCAATCATTTGTAGCCTCCTACTAACTTATCCTAATTTAATAATAGAATATGCTGACAGGAGAAATTAGTGTTAAAAAAGCAAGATGGAAATTTTAAAAATTCAGATTTTCATTAGTTAGTTCTATGGACTAAAAATATAAGAGGTTTTATATTATGAATAAAACTGTTTAAATAGTTTTAAATAATATATAATAATAGTATGATATTTTGGAACAAATTGAAGAATTGAGGAGAAATAATATGAATAATTTTAAATTTAAACATAAGGATGAAGAGTTTATTTTATCAGAAGATAACCTTTCTTATATTGAAGCTGAGGAAGTACAAGATTTTACCATAGAAAAAGCATTAGAAATTTTAGAAGAAGGTAAAGAAAAAGTAGAATTTGACTATGAATATTATGCTGATAACTGTGAAGCATGTGGAAATAGTGAAGTTATAGATAAAAAACATTATAGATATTTAGAGTATCATTTTTATATTTTTACTAAAGAAGGAAAATATATAATTAGTAATATAAGTAATGAGTTTGAAACCACTACTTATTCCAAATTAGAGAGAATGAAAAAAATTGATGAAAGTTATATAGTATCTATTATCATCTGTGAAAATTGTAAGAATTTTGCAATAGAAGTTGAACAGTGTGATATGTAAATAAATAACTGTGATATATAATTAAATAATTGTGACATGAATTTAAATAACTGTGACTTGAATTTAAATATCTGTGTATATTTTTAGGTTAATTCCATATACTCTTTAATGGAAGAAGAATGGAGATGTATAATTTATAAATTTTTGTAAGCAATAGTGTATAAACATATCAAAGCTGGATACAATTCCTAGTAGGAGGGATTGTATGATTGAAAGATATAAAAAAAATAAAGGATTATATATTTTTATAGCCTCTGTAGGAATAATAGTTTTTTTACTTAGCTATACTGTAAGTATAGCATTCTTAAGAAGTTCAAAAGATGGAGGAGCTGGAATTTTAGGCGAAGCATCTCAAGCAAGCTTTTTAAATATGAATGATGTATTAATTTCAGATAAAAGTAATATAGAGTTCATGTTAAACTATAAAAACTCTTTAGGTAAGGTAAAGATTAATGATAAATTAGATAAAACTATAAATGTAGAAAAAGATAATTTGATTGGTCTTAATCAGGAGCAGGCTGAAAAGATATTTTCTAGTTTTGGATACAAGGTAGAAAAATTCACAAAAGAAGATATTATATTTGTAAAGGACATAGAAGGATATTCCTACAAAGAAGATTCTTATTTTATAGGAATAAAGGATGAAAATATTGTTATTTATAATAAGGATTCTAATGGAACAATAAAAGTAGTAGAAGAGAAGATATTGAATCCTAAAGATGATAATGGACAGTCGTATTTAAAAATTAACGACATAGAGAACAGAGGTAATCTTTTGAGGACATTCTACGAAGGACATAAAGATTATCAGTTTTCCAATATACAAGAGGCTATGGAATATGCTCAGGCTCTTTGTAGCACATAGTGTCAGAAAGGGAGTGTTTCAAAAGGAATTTTGAAACACTCTTTTTTCATGAGAAATTGTAGAAATGGTATAAATTTAATTTGAAATAAGTTTAAAATAGTTTTTATTGAATTGTTATATTGTAGATGGTAAAGTATAATATAGTTACGATTGTAAGGTAATATAATTAATTAGTGAAGTTTAATATCAATACATATAGGAATATAATAGATTATAGGTCTAAATTTGCATATGATGACTATATAGTAATGAAGAATTAACAAATGGTTAAATAAAAAAGATAGGTGACAAAGCATGTATGAATATATAAAAGGAATTTTTAAGTCTATAGAAAAGGAATATATAGTTATAGAATGTGGTAATATTGGATATAAAATTTTCACATCAGGTAGTACAATTTCTAATATGCCAGCTATAGATCAACAAATAAAGATTTATACTCATCAAATTGTAAGAGAAGATTTCATTGGACTTTATGGTTTTTTAACTAAAGATGAAATATCCATGTTTAATCTTCTTATTTCCATTAATGGTGTAGGACCTAAGGCGGCACTATCACTCATGTCTATTGCCAATGTTTCTACATTAAAGTATGCTATAATTACCGATGATGATAAATTAATAACTAAGGCACCGGGCATTGGTAAGAAAACTGCTCAAAGGATCATATTAGAACTTAAGGATAAGATAACCGTAGGAGGCGCCATGCCAAAGGGAACTACTATTAGTGATATTGACATAGATAATGAAAAACTATCAGAAGCAGTGGGGGCACTTATAGCTCTTGGATACTCAGATAAAGAGACAGAAAAAGCAATAGAAAAAGCTAATAGAAGTAATAGTGTTGAAGATATTATAAAGGAATGTTTGAAAATTTTAATGGGATAATAACCTTATTAAGGGTTTTTAGTTAAGGAGGGGGATTATGGAAGATAGAGTTATTACATCTAATATTATTGAGGAAGATATAGAAGTAGAATATTCCTTAAGACCTCAGCGACTTAAGGAATATATAGGACAAGAAAAAGTTAAAAATAAGTTAGATATATTTTTAAAAGCTGCAAAGATGAGAAAAGAACCCTTAGACCATTTATTATTATATGGACCACCAGGCCTTGGTAAAACTACATTAGCTAACATAGTAGCAAAAGAAATGGGTGGAAATTTAAAAATTACATCTGGTCCTGCTATAGAGAGAGCTGGAGATTTAGCAGCATTGTTAACTAATCTAAATACCAATGATGTATTATTCATAGATGAAATTCATAGATTGAATAGGTCTGTAGAAGAAATTTTATATCCAGCCATGGAAGATTTCGCTTTAGATATTGTTATTGGTAAGGGGGCATCAGCAAAATCTATAAGACTAGATTTACCTAAATTTACTCTCATAGGAGCAACTACAAGGGTAGGACTTTTGACTGCACCTTTAAGAGATAGATTTGGAGTACTATGTTCAATGGAATATTATAATGATGACGAGCTTAAAGAAATTGTTTTAAGGTCTTCTGAAATATTAGGAGTTGAAATTGATAAGGAAGGTGCCTTTAGTCTGGGAATGAGATCTAGAGGAACACCAAGGATAGCTAATAGGTTACTAAAAAGAGTTAGAGATTACTCTATGGTTAAAGGTATAAATGTAATTGATATTAACATGGTGGAGCAAGCAGCTGAACTTTTAGAAGTGGATAGAGAAGGCTTTGATAGATTAGATAATAAGATATTAGAAGCTATAGTGGATAACTTTAATGGGGGACCCGTTGGAGTTGAGACACTAGCTTATTTTATAGGTGAAGAAGTCAGTACCATTGAGGATGTATATGAACCATACCTGATACAAAAGGGGTTTATTGTAAGAACTCCAAGAGGTAGAATGGCGGCAAAGAAAGCCTATGAACATTTAGGAAGGATTATTCCAGATAATATATTATAGAAATAAACATATAGATAGAATAGGGAAGTGTATAGACTTTGAAAGTAAAGGATTTTTATTTTGATTTACCAAAGGAATTAATAGCCCAGCATCCTTTAAAAAAAAGAGATGAATCAAGGCTTATGGTTCTAAATAAAAAAAGTGGTGAAGTAGAACATAAAGTGTTTAAAGATATTATAGAGTATTTAAATCCAGGAGATTGTCTTGTATTAAATGATACAAGAGTTATGCCGGCTAGACTTTATGGAGCTAAGGAAGGCTCCGGTGGTAAAATGGAGTTTTTGCTTTTAAATAGGCATGAAGACGATATATGGGAAACCTTAGTTAAGCCTGGTAAAAGAGGAAAAGTTGGAGCTAAATTTGTATTTGGAAATGGAGAACTAAAAGCCGAGGTAGTAGAAGTTTTAGACAATGGAAATAGAAAAGTAAAGTTTTACTATAATGGTATATTTGAAGAAGTATTAGATAGACTTGGCGAAATGCCATTGCCACCATATATAGAAGAAAAACTGGAAGATAGAGAAAGATACCAAACGGTTTACTCAAAGGAAGTAGGTTCTGCAGCAGCCCCTACAGCAGGACTACACTTTACAGATGAGTTACTACAAGCTATCAAAAAAAAGGGAGTTAATATAGCTTTTGTAACTTTGCATGTGGGACTTGGAACCTTTAGACCAGTAAAAGCTGAAGATATTCAAGATCATGAAATGCATTCTGAGTATTATATTTTAGATAAGGAAAACGCTGAAATAATAAATAATGCTAAAAGAAGTGGGAAAAGAGTTATAGCTGTAGGAACCACATCAAATAGAACCCTTGAAAGTATAGCTAATGAAGAAGGTCAAGTTAAAGAACAATCAGGATATACTAGTATATTCATATATCCAGGGTATAAATTTAAAATAGTAGATGCCATAATAACTAATTTTCATTTGCCAGAATCTACTTTAATAATGCTTATAAGTGCTTTTTCAACTAGGGAAATAGTGATGAATGCTTATAAAATTGCAGTAGAAAACAAATATAGATTCTTTAGTTTTGGTGATGCTATGTTTATCCATGAATAGGAAGGACGATGAATAGGTGTATAAATTACTTAAAAAGAGTGGAAAAGTTAGACGTGGGGAATTTGTTACTCCTCATGGTACAATACAGACCCCTGTGTTCATGAATGTTGGAACTTTGGCTGCAATAAAAGGAGCAGTATCATCCATGGATTTAAAAGAAATTGGGTGTCAGGTAGAATTGTCAAATACATATCATCTTCATTTAAGACCAGGAGATGAAGTAGTTAAAAAAATGGGAGGACTTCATGAATTTATGAATTGGGATAGACCTATTCTTACAGATTCAGGTGGGTTTCAAGTGTTCTCATTAGCAAGCATGAGAAAAATTAAAGAAGAGGGTGTATACTTTAGCTCTCATATAGATGGTAGGAAAATATTTATGGGACCTGAAGAAAGTATGCAAATTCAAAGTAATCTAGCTTCAACTATTGCTATGGCCTTTGATGAGTGTATTCCAAATCCATCTTCAAGAGAATATGTAGAAAAATCTGTAGCAAGAACTACTAGATGGCTTGAAAGATGTAAAGTAGAGATGGATAGATTAAATGCAGATCCTAATACAATAAATAAAAAGCAAATGCTATTTGGTATAAATCAAGGTGGAGTTTACGAGGATATTAGAATAGAACATGCTAAGACCATTAGAAAACTAGACCTGGATGGATATGCAATTGGAGGATTGGCTGTTGGTGAAAGTCATGAGGACATGTATAGAGTTATTGATGCGGTAGTTCCATATCTTCCAGAGGATAAACCAATTTATCTTATGGGAGTTGGTACTCCAGAAAATATATTAGAGGCAGTTTCAAGAGGTGTAGATTTCTTTGATTGTGTATTACCAGCTAGAAATGGAAGGCATGGACATGTGTTTACTAAGTATGGTAAAATAAACATCATGAATGCTAAATATGAATTAGATAAAAAACCTATAGATGAAGGATGTGATTGTCCTACTTGTAGGCATTATACAAGAGGATACATAAGGCACTTATTTAAAGCCAAGGAAATGTTGGCAATGAGACTTTGTGTGCTTCATAACTTATATTTCTATAATAAATTAATGGAGGATATAAGAAATGCAATTGATGGGGATTACTTTGAAGAATTTAAAAATCAAAGACTTTCAGAGTGGGGAAAAAAATAATTAGGTATCTATTTTTTAAATATATACATAACTAGTGAAAGGAGAGATATTATGCAAAACTTAATGGCGTTTCTTCCAATGGTACTTGTACTTGTGTTGTTTTACTTCATGATTTTCATGCCAGAAAAGAAAAGAAAGAAACAATACAATGATATGTTGAATTCTTTAGCTATAAATGATGAGATTATGACTAAAGGTGGAATCATGGGAAGAATAATAAATATTCAAGAAGAATATATTATTTTAGAAAGTGGTCCAGATAGAGCAAGAATAAAAATGAGCAAACTAGGTATTGCTTCAGTTACAAAATCAGCTAATGAACCAGAAGAAATAAAGGCATAATCATCATAAAACCCCTTATATAAACATATTTATTAATATAAGGGGGTTTTGGGTATGTATAAAAAGTTTAATTATTCCGCTATAGGAGTAGGGGTGCTAAGAGCATCAATTTTAACAGTAATTTGCGTTTTAGTATATTCACTAGTTACTTCATATTTCCCATTTAGTGACGCAGTCACATCAGTATTTTTAGTTATAGCTACATTGGCTAGTGTGGTATATGGAGCTATATATGCTACATTAAAAATGGGAAGTAAAGGTTGGCTTGTGGGGTTGCTAGTAGCAGTATTTTATATGTTAATACTTTATATAGTATCCTTATGCTTTGGAAATGACTTGGCATTAGGAGGAAAAGACGTAGTTAGATTAATTTTAGCATTAGCAGCAGGATCATTGTCAGGAATGCTAGGAGTGAATCTATAGATATTATCAATTTTAGGAGGAATAAAAATGAAACATATAAAAACTATCAACAAATCTAACATTAAAGAAAGTTTAAAAAAACCAGGTTGTAAAGAGTGTGCTAACTCATGTCAATCAGCTTGCAAAACTTCTTGTACAGTAGCTAATTTAGAGTGTGAAAACTAATCATTTTAAAGGCAGTAACAAAAAGTTACTGCTTTGTGTTTAGTTAGGAGGAAAAACAATGGAATTAATTCACAAATTTAGACAAGGCAATGATTTTTATGTTATAGATGTAAATTCAGGTGCAGTTCATGAAGTAGATGAGCTTGTATATGACATGTTAGACTCAGATAAACTTAAAACTAAAGACGAGTTAAAAGAAATATATAAGGATAGATACTCCAGTGAAGAAATTGATGATGTATATGAGGAATTAGAATCTTTAGTTCATGAAGAAATGCTTTATTCTAAAGATTTATATGAAAATATAGCAATGATGAGTGGACAAGCAGAGGTAGCCATTAAAGCCCTTTGTCTTAATATAATTCATGATTGTAATTTGAAGTGCAAATATTGTTTTGCCGATGAAGGAGAATATAAGGGTTGTAGAAAAACCATGAGCGCACAAACCGGTAAAAACGCTATAGATTTTGTTATAAAAAACTCAGGTAAAAGAAAAAATATAGAAATTGACTTATTTGGTGGAGAGCCACTTATGGCCTTTGATATCATAAAGGAAATAGTAGATTACGGTAGAGAACAAGAAAAACTTCACAATAAAAACATTAGATTTACTATGACTACTAACTCTACTCTTTTAAATGATGAAATAATGGACTACCTTGATAAAAACATGGGAAATATAATTTTAAGTATAGATGGAAGAAAAGAAGTCAATGATAAAGTAAGAATAAGATTTGATGGATCTGGTACCTATGAATCTATATTACCTAAAATAAAGAAAATGGTAGATATAAGAGATAAGTCTAAGACTTATTATGTAAGAGGTACTTTTACAAGAGAAAATACAGATTTCTTTGAAGATGTAAAGCATATGGTGGAGCTAGGCTTTGATGAAGTATCTATTGAACCAGTAGTACTTCCAGATGACCATGAACTTTCATTAAGAGAAGAGGACCTTCCTACAATTTTTGAACAATATGATAAATTATATGAATATATGGTTGAAAAATATGAAGCAGGAAAATCCTTTAAATTCTATCACTTCAATATAGATTTACAAGGAGGTCCATGCATCTATAAGAGAATTTCAGGATGTGGAGCTGGACATGAGTATGTAGCAGTTACTCCTGATGGAGAAATATATCCTTGTCATCAATTTGTAGGGAATAAAGACTTTCTTATGGGAGATATATATGAAGGGGTTAAGGACTTTTCTATAGTTCAAAATCTTAAGGATGCTCATATATATAATAAACCTACATGTAAAAACTGCTGGGCAAGATTCTACTGTAGTGGAGGATGTCAAGCTAACAACTTTAACTTTAATGGTGATGTTCACGTGCCATATGAATTAGGTTGTAAAATGCAAAAGAAGAGAATAGAGTGTGCTATTGCTTTAAAAGCGAAAACAATGAATAAATAATTGTGTTTTAAAGGATAGAATTAAAAATTCTATCCTTATTTTGATAAAAAATAAGAAGTATACAGAAAATTAAGTTATATGTACTTGATTTTATCCATACAATACCTGTAAAATAAATAATAAATAGACAATTAGAAAATACAATTAGAAAACAGGAAGGGGATAACCATGAGGAGGAAAAATAGAAAAAGTGGAATTGTAGTTATCATAGCAATAATATTAATAGGTCTTTTTGCATACGCTGGTCTTTATGGGGTGAATTTAGGTAATTATAGAATCAAAACCTTTGGAAGTGGTATTGATAAAGGGCTTGATTTAGTAGGAGGAACTTCTCTTTTAATGGAGATAAAGGAGGAGAAGGTAGATCAAGCTGTTATAGATAGAACTATAGAACTTATTTCTATGAGAATAAATAAAGATGGAGTAAGCGAAATTCCTATAACTCAAGAAGGCGAAAATAGAATTAGAATAGAAATACCAGGAGAGTTTGATACAGATAAGGTTTTAGATACCATTGGTAAAACTGGTGAATTAACATTTGAAGGTCCAGATGGAAAAGTAATTTTAACTGGTAAAGAGGTTAAAGAAGCAGGAGCATATATATCTCAAGATAATAAGTATGTTGTTAATCTTGAATTAAATGAAGATGGAACTGCAAAATTTGCGGAAGCAACTAAGACTTTCTTAAATAAAAGTATAGCTATAAAAATGGATGGTGAAGTTTTAACTAATCCAACAGTTAATGCTGTTATTAGTGATGGAAAGGCAATTATTGAAGGTATGAGTTCTTTAGAAGAGGCAAATTCCATTGCTAGTATCATAACTTCGGGAGCTCTTCCAGTAAAAATAGAAGCTACTTCAGTTAAAACAGTAGGACCAACTATTGGAGCTGAGGCATTATCCCTTAGTAAAAAGGCAGCCATGATTGGTATAGCTTGTATAATACTATTTATGGTTGCATACTATAGAGTTCCAGGAATAATTGCTTCTGTGGCTATAGTTTTATATGTAAGTTTATTACTTGTAATATTCTCTCAATTTGGAGTAGTATTAACTTTAGCAGGTATAGCAGGGTTAATTCTTACCATTGGTATGGCTGTAGATGCTAATGTTCTCATATTTGAAAGAACTAAGGAAGAGTTAAGATTAGGTAAATCTATAAAGACTTCTGTTGAAGCTGGTTATAGTAGAGCATTATCGTCAATTTTAGACTCTAACATAACTACAATTATTGCAGCACTAGTATTATATTTTCTAGGTTCAGGTTCTGTTAAGGGATTTGCAGTAACGCTACTTATAGGTATTATTGTAAGTATATTTACTGCCTTATTTGTTACAAAGTTTCTACTCAATAATGCTGTAAATGCAGGTTGGATAAATAAACCATCATATTTTGGCGTGAGAGAAGGAAAAAAACATGAATTTACTAGTTTAAAAATAATAGAGAAGACTAAAATATGGTTTGCTATATCAATTATTATAATTGCTATTGGAGTTGGATTTATAGCAACTAAAGGTTTAAATTATGGTATAGATTTCAAGGGTGGTACATTAATTACTTTAGATATGAATAAAGAATTCAATAAGGCTGATGTAAATACTATTATTGATAAGTATGCTAAAGATAAATACTCTACCAAATTAGCTAGTGAAGGAAAAGAGATACAAATTATTGTTCAAGAAGGGGTATTGAATGAAGAAAAAACTAATGCTCTTATTGATGAAATAAAAGAAAAGTATTCATTAGAAGATAGTGCACTTATTGGCAAGGAAAGTATAGGAGCTACTGTTGGAAATGAATTAAAGAAAAAGGCATTGTTAGCATTAGGAGTTGCATCTATTGCTATGCTTATATATATTACTGCTAGATTTGAATTTAGCTATGCAGCAGCATCTATTATAGCTTTACTTCATGATGTATTAATTACACTTTCTTTCTATGCTATATTTGGAATTCAAGCCAATTCACCATTTATAGCAGCTATTTTGACTATAGTAGGATATTCTATTAATGATACTATTGTTATCTTTGATAGAATAAGAGAAAATGTTAAGAGAAACAGAAGGATGGATCAATCAGAGGTTGCTAATATGAGTATAACAGAAACTATGACTAGAAGTATAAATACATCCTTAACAACACTTATAACTATAGTGGCAGTTTATGTTCTAGTACCATCCATAAGAGAGTTCTCACTTCCACTTATAGTGGGAATTGCCTGTGGAGCGTACTCTTCAATATTTATAGCTTCACCACTATGGGTAATAATTAAAAATGCAAAGCAAAAAAAGAAAGCTAAAGTAGTAGCATAATATAAACAAAGTTCATGGCGAAAAACATTTTATCATGTTTTTCGCCATTTTTATAATAATTTGTTTGTAAAATTGTCAGTTTTAAATTATAATATATTTGTTTTCTATAAATAGATTTCTTAAACTCCATAATATGTACAAGTAATATGGAGTTAGAAGTTTTTTGTTCAAGGAGAATGTGATCACTGAAATATATGATGAAATTATAAGGGATCAAAAAACTACTCATGGAACTAATTTGGAGGAGCGCATATGGAGTATAGTATGAATAGGAAAGATAATGATCCGTTTCTATTAGGAAATATGAAAATTGCATTAAACAGAATTGTGAAAGCTATCAATGAGAGAGAAAAGATAGTTATATATGGCTATCATGACTTTGATAGCGTATGTGCCATATCTCTTCTTATGTTAGTATTACGATATGTAAATAGTGATGTAGAGTATTATATACCCAGTGTATATAGAAATGATAGAAATTTAAATAAAGAAGATATAGAGAATAATTTATTATGTCTTGGAGCAAATTTAATTATAACAGTTGGTTGTGGAGTTAAATCTAAAGCAGAAATACAACTTTGTAAGGAAAACAACATAGATATAATTGTAACGGATTATCATAATCACATAGTAGAGGATAATAATTGTATAACAATAAATACCTATCAAACAAATTGTAATTATCCTTTTAAGGATTTTACAGCTTGTTCCCTTATATATAAATTCATAGAAGTTATAGCTTCTTATTATAAGATAAGTTGCACACAAAAGTATTTGGATTTAGTAATGATGGGTATAATTACAACAGAGATAGAAATAGAAGAAGAGAATAAATACTTTGTAGAAGAAGGGTGCAAGAAATTAAAACAAACTAATAACTATGGAGTTAGGGCGTTGATAAGAGAACATGAGCGGAATTATGGTGGTATAATGAAGTTTTATGATGAAGGTATTATAAAGCTCTTACCAAAGATGATTTCCAAGAATAAGCTAGATAATGCAAGAATAATTGTTGAACTTTTTACTACTAATGATAGTTATAGAGCAAAGCAAATATCAAAATACTTATATAAAGAGGTTATGATGAGTTTAGAATAGAATAATATATATAAGCATTTAAATATACATATTTTTTAAAGTATTGCATTAAATATCAAGGTTAATATATAATTTAATTATGGTAAAGATGTGTTTGGGTAAAGGCTTTAGGAGGAGTAGAAAATGAATTTAAAGGATAAAGTTAGAATAATAGAAGATTTTCCGAAAAAAGGTATAAGTTTTAAAGATGTAACTACTTTACTTCAAGATAGAGAGGCATTAAGAGAGTCAATAGATGTTATTGCCAATCATTTGAGGGATAAAAAAATTGATATAGTAATAGGACCAGAGGCTAGAGGGTTTTTATTTGGAGTACCAGTAGCTTATGTTTTAGGAGCTGGTTTTGTACCAGTTAGAAAACCTGGTAAATTACCCTATGAAACTATTAAAACTTCCTATGATTTAGAATATGGAAGTGATGCGTTAGAAATTCATAAGGATGCTATTAAAAAAGGTCAGAGAGTAGCAATTGTTGATGATTTACTTGCTACAGGAGGAACCGTAGCTGCTGTTGCAAAGCTTGTTGAGGAATCAGGTGGAGAAGTTGTAGCCATAGACTTTTTAATAGAGCTAACAGAACTTAAAGGTAGAGAAAAAATAGCACAATATGATATTATGTCTGTTATAGACTATCCATTTTAGAATTGAACATAAATTGCAATAATTTGGGTTATAGTATATAATAATTACTGAGTTTAAATAGGTGGCTGGTTCATTAACCAGCCTTTAATTTTAGGAGTGTATTACAATGATTGATAAATTGATAGAAAAAATTAATAGTAATTGTCACAATGTAGATATCAATTTTGTAAATAAGGCCTATGAATTTTCTGTAAATGCCCATAAAGAACAAAAAAGAGAGTCAGGAGAGCCTTATATTATTCATCCTTTAGAAGTAGCTTGTATTTTGGCTGAACTAGGACTTGATACCTCTACCATAGTGGCAGGTCTTTTACATGATGTAATTGAAGATACAGAATATACATATGAAGATGTTTGTAACATCTTTTCTATAGAAGTGGCAGATTTAGTAGAAGGGGTATCTAAGCTAGGTAAAATAAAATATAAGTCAAAAGAAGAACAACAAGCAGATAATGTTAGAAAAATGCTTCTTGCGATGGCTAAGGATATAAGAGTAATACTTATAAAATTGGCTGATAGATTACATAACTTGAGAACGTTAAAATACATGCCAGAGAATAAACAAAAGGAAAAGGCTAAGGAAACTCTAGATATATATGCGCCATTAGCTCATAGATTAGGTATATCAAAAATAAAGTGGGAGCTAGAGGATTTAGCATTAAGATACTTAAATCCAACAGAATATTATGACTTAGTAAAGCTGATTTCAGATAAGAGAAATGAAAGAGAAGAGCAAATAAGTCATATCATATCACAACTTAAATTAAATCTTAATATGGGTGGAATTACAGCAGAAATAGAAGGTAGACCAAAGCACTTCTATAGTATTTATAGAAAAATGATAAAAAGTAGTAAAACCATAGATCAAATATTTGATCTTACAGCAGTGAGGATATTAGTAGATGATATTGGAAATTGCTATGCTGCATTGGGAATAGTACATACTATGTATAAGCCTATACCAGGTAGATTTAAGGACTATATTGCTATGCCTAAACCTAATATGTATCAGTCACTTCATTCAACGGTAATAGGACCTTTCGGAAAACCCTTTGAAATACAAATTAGAACCTTTGAAATGCACAGAACTGCTGAATATGGTATTGCAGCTCACTGGAAATATAAAGAAAGTGTTCAAGATGAGGATAAATCTCTAGATTCAAAGCTATATTGGCTTAGAGAAATGCTAGAATGGCAAGGAGAGACTTCTGACGCTGAAGAATTTATGGAAGGCTTTAAGATAGATTTATTTTCAGATGAAGTATTTGTTTTTACTCCAAAGGGTGATGTTATAAATTTACCAAATGACTCTACACCTATAGACTTTGCCTATGCTATCCATACTGCAGTAGGTCATAAGTGTGTTGGAGGTAAGGTAAATGGGAAGATAGTACCTCTAGATTATAAGCTCAGAACAGGGGAAATTGTAGAGGTAATTACAGCTACTAATTCAAAAGGACCTAGCATAGATTGGCTTAATATAGTTAAGAGTAATCAAGCAAGGAGTAAAATTAAACTTTGGTTTAAAAAGGCAAATAGAGAAGAGACCATAGCAAAGGGAAAAGAATTAGTAGATAAAGAGTGTAAGAAGCAAAATTGTATATTTTCTCAAGTAATTAATGAGGACATTATTGAGAAAATTATTAGAAGATATAACCTAAAGAACATGGATGATTTATACCATGGTGTAGGCATTGGAGACATAAACCCTAATAATATGATAAGCAAGCTAAAGGATGCTTATGATAAAGAGAACTCTAAGCAGTTAAAACTTGAGGAATTAAGGCTAATTCATGAGGAAAAAAGTAAAAAACAAAAGAATAATACTTATTCTGGAGTTACAGTTAAGGATATGTCTAATATTCAAGTAAGATTTGCAAAATGTTGTAGTCCTGTATATGGAGATGATATTATTGGATATATTACAAGAGGCAAGGGTGTATCTATTCATAGAAGTGACTGTAAGAATGTAATTAACTTACAGGAAAAAGAAAGTCACAAAATAGTTGAAGTGGCTTGGGGAAAAGAAAATAAAGATAAATATATTGCTGACATAGAAGTAATAGCTGAGGATAGATTAGGTCTTCTTACAGATATTATAGAGATACTAGGGCTTGTAAAAGCTAATATTTTATCAATAAGTGCTGTAACAAATAAAAAAAATATAGCAGTTGTAAGCCTAAAAATAAATATTTCTAGTATAGAGCATTTAAAGGATATTCAAACTAAACTTAAGAAAATCAAGGATGTTAAGGATGTCTATAGAAAGAAACAGTAAAAAGGAGTGCTTAATATGAGAGCTGTAGTACAAAGAGTTAAATCTTCAAAGGTTGAAGTAGATAATAAAGTTATTAGTGAAATAGGAAAAGGAATTAACTTACTTGTGGGAATAAGTAAGGAAGATACTAAAGAAGATATAAATTATATAGTAAGAAAAGTTCTTGGAATGAGAATTTTTGAAGATGAAGATGAGAGAATGAACTTTTCACTTCAAGATATAGAGGGGGAGCTATTAATAATATCTCAATTTACTCTATATGGTGATTGTAGAAAGGGAAAGAGACCTGATTTTATGAAGGCACAAGGTGGAGATGTTGCTAGAGAATTATATAATGAGCTAGTTGAAGCCTTTAAAAAAGAAATACCTAATCTTCAAACAGGGGAATTCGGAGCTGATATGAAGGTTGAAATTATAAATGATGGACCAGTAACACTTTTATTAGAGAGTAAGAAGGATTTTTAAAATTTTAAGAAATATATGGCATTTTGAGGTGATATTATGATTATAAAAAGAATGATGGCAGGAGTTTATGCTGCCAACTGTTATATATTATTTGATGAAGAAACAAAGGAAGCTGTAGTTTTAGATCCGGGTGGAGATATAGATGATGTATGTAAAGCTCTTAATCAACTAGAAGCTAAGGTTAAATATATCATATTAACCCATGGTCACTTTGATCATACTACAGGGGTAGATGGATTAAAGGCTGAAACAGGAGCAACTGTAGCTATGGCTAAAGAAGATAATGATATGATTTTAAATAATATAATGTATTATGGACCACTTATTGAAGGTGGAGCAGACCTTTTATTAAAACATGGTGATATATTAAAGTTTGGTAATTATAAAATAGAAGTTTTAGCAACACCAGGACATACACCAGGAGGAATAAGTCTTTTAGTAGATGGAAATGTGTTTACTGGAGATACTCTATTCAAGGGATCTGTTGGCAGAAGTGATTTAGCTGGTGGAGACCACAATGAGCTTATAACAAGTATAAAAAATAATTTAATGCCTCTTAGTGATAGTGTGGCAGTTCACCCAGGTCATGGACCAAGTAGTACCATAGGCCAAGAAAGAATGGAAAACCCATTTCTATAGGTAAAATTAAACTGTATATTGGGTTATAAGAAGGTAATTTGAAATAAGGATTTGATAAATATGATAAAGGATATGAAGTCTATAAAAGTAAAGCTAAGCAATATGAATTTTAGATATGATGTCTTTCTTATGATAAATCTATTTTATAGTTTTATTAATATAGAATTTGTAAATGAGGAATTTGACTTATCTATAGATATAGATGAAGAAACGGGAAGTATTATAATTGGAGGAACAGAAGGATTCTTTAATTATGAAATTAATAGAAATTATAAGCTTTCTGAGGAAGTTAAAAAGTCCTTATTCATATATCTTAGAAATATTACTGGCAAAGTTCTTCCATGGGGAACTTTAGTTGGGATAAGGCCTTCTAAAAAAGCACTAGATCTTTTAGAAAAAGGATATAGTGAAGAGGAGGTAATAAAAGAATTTAAGTATAGACATGAAACTAGCAAGGAGAAGACAAAACTTTGTATTGATGTAGCTAAGTACGAAAAAAGTGTAGTTAACAAAGATAAAGATACTATAAGTATATATGTGGGTATGCCCTTTTGTCCAACTAGATGTGTTTATTGTTCTTTTACCTCAAATCCTATAGGGGGAAAGTCAGCTTTAGTTAAAGACTATCTTAATGCTATTACCAAGGAAATAAAAGCTATAAGTAAATATGTATCTGAAAAGAATTTAACTATTGAAAGTGTCTATTTTGGAGGAGGTACTCCTACTTCTGTAAATGATGAAGAATTTGAAGATATAATGAATAAGATATATAAGTGCTTTGTTGAAGGTAAGGGTGTTAAAGAATTTACTGTAGAATGTGGAAGAGTAGATAGTATAACAGAAAGAAAACTTCAATCTATGAAAAAATATAAGGTTCATAGGATTAGTATAAATCCTCAAAGTATGAATGATGATACTTTAAAAAACATTGGTAGAAATCATAGTAGTAAGGATGTAGAAAACTGCTTTAATCTAGCACGAAGTCTAGGCTTTGATAATATAAATATGGATATGATAGTTGGTCTCCCAGGAGAAGAGCTAAGTCATATAAATAGAAGTTGCGAAGAAATACTTAAACTAAATCCAGATAGCATAACTATACATGGTATGTCTATTAAAAGAGGCTCTAGACTACATGAAAATCTAGTTAATAAGGGAAAGTTTACTATTCCTAATCAACATGAGTTAAATGCTATGTATGAAGCTACAAAAAATCTTTCTTTAGATTTAAATATGAAACCGTATTATATGTATAGACAAAAAAATATGGTAGGTAACATGGAGAATGTAGGCTATTGTAGAGATGAAAAAATATGTATATATAATATTCAGATGATAGAGGAAAAGCAAACTATTATTGCTCTTGGAGCAGATGGAGTTTCAAAGGTTGTTTTCCTAGATGAGAATCGAATAGAGAGATTTGCAAATGTTAAGGATGTAAAAGAGTATAATAGTAGAATAGACGAGATGATAGCTAGAAAGATAGAATTACTCAATACTCTATATTAAAACAATTATGTACATAGGTTTTAAAGAAATATTCATTTGGGTAATGATATTATAATATATTTTAGACTTAATAAGTAAATAGGAGGAATTTAAATGGGAGAATCACTTAATGGACTTAAAAGAACCATTATGTGTGGTGAAGTAAGAGAATCAAATATCTCTGAAAAAATCACTGTTATGGGTTGGGTCCAAAGAAAAAGAAATTTAGGAAGTTTAGTTTTTGTAGATTTAAGAGACAGAACTGGATTGTTACAAGTTGTATTTGGTGAAGAAATAAATAAAGAAGCCTTTGAAAAAGCTGATTTAGTTAAATCTGAGTACTGCATAGCTGTTACTGGAGAGGTTATAAAAAGAGAATCTCCTAATAAAAATTTACCAACAGGAATGGTAGAGCTTAAAGGGGAAAGTATTAAAATACTTTCAGAATCAGAAACTCCACCTATATATATTAAAGAAAACTTAGATGCTGGTGAAAACATAAGACTAAAATATAGATATTTAGATCTTAGAAGACCAGATATGCAAAAAATATTAATGATTAGACATAAAGCTGGAAAAGTAGTAAGAGATTATCTAGATGAAAATGGATTCTTAGAAATGGAAACACCAATGCTTACTAAGAGCACTCCAGAAGGAGCTAGAGATTACTTAGTGCCTAGTAGAAATTACCCAGGAATGTTTTATGCATTACCTCAATCTCCGCAAATATTTAAGCAATTATTAATGGTTTCTGGATATGATAAGTATTTTCAAATAGTTAAATGTTTTAGGGATGAAGACTTAAGAGCTAATAGACAACCAGAATTTACGCAAATAGATTTAGAGATGAGCTTTGTTGAAATGGAGGATATCATAGCCCTAAATGAAGGTCTTTTAAAAAGAGTATTTAAAGAAGTTATAGATGTAGATGTACAACTTCCAATAAAGAGAATGCCTTATGCAGAAGCTATGAATAAATATGGTAGTGACAAGCCAGATTTAAGATTTGGTATGGAGATACAAAATATTACTGAAGCAGTAAGAGGTACAGATTTTGCTGTGTTTAAAGGAGCCATTGAAAATGGTGGTTCAGTAAGAGCTATTGTAGCTAAAAACTGTGCAGACATGGGTAGAAAGAAAATTGATAAACTAGGTGAGTTTGTTAAAACTTATAAAGCAAAAGGTCTTGCTTGGATAGCTTATAAAGAAGGAGAAATAAAATCTCCAATAGCTAAATTCTTCTCAGAAGAAGATATGGCTAAATTGCTAAGTGCTGCTGGAGCAGAAGTAGGAGATTTAGTTTTAATAGTTGCAGATGTTGATAGTGTAGTACTTCAATCTCTTGGAGCTTTAAGATTAGAACTTGCTAAGGAACTTGGAATCTTAGAAGGAAACAAAGACTTTAACTTTGTATGGATTACTGAATTCCCAATGTTTGAATATGACGAAGAAGAGAAGCGATTCGTAGCTCTTCACCATCCATTCACAGCACCTATGGATGAAGATTTACAACTTCTAGAAACAGATCCAGGAAGAGCTCGTGCTAAGGCTTATGATATAGTATTAAATGGAGAAGAACTTGGTGGAGGAAGTATAAGAATTCATGATACAAACCTTCAACAAAGAATATTTAATCTTCTAGGCTTTACTGATGAAAGTGCGTGGGAAAGATTTGGATTCTTATTAGAGGCATTCAAATATGGACCACCACCACATGGCGGACTTGCATATGGTTTAGATAGAATGGTAATGTTCCTTGCAGGAACTAATAACATAAAAGACGTTATTACCTTCCCTAAAAATCAAAATGCTTATTGTCCAATGAGTGAAGCACCTAATGTAGTTGATAAAAAGCAATTAATTGACTTAGGAATAGAAGTTAGTAAAGTAGAAAAATAATTTAATAGAAGATTTTATTATTATAGAGAATAATAATAAGTTATATGGACATAATAACTTCATAAAACTATTGATACTTAGTGATTAATATTTATTTTACAATTGCAATTTAATTACAATTGCTATATAATAATACTAAAGAATATTCTGCTGTGTGCGTGGAAATGGTTTATGTTGAGCCAACATTTAAACGTTGTGGCTGATGTTCTCATTATGGAGTGTTGACTGACTATTTTATAGTCGGTACCAGAAGTAGTGAGGCGATTCCACCCCTGGTAGACAGGGTTCAAATACATCATGAATACGGCACAGTGGGTATCAATAGTTTTAATATTAAAGAGTAAATACTTTGTATTTACTCTTTTTTTTACATCCATGGATATTATTAAAAAAGTTAAGAAGAAAGTGAAACACTGCAGGGAATATAAATAATAGAATAGGTAAAAAAATTATAAGTCTATTGAATAAAAGAGTATACGTATAAATTAAACTAACTACATAATTATAGCGAATTTGCATAATAGTTATTAAATACCTAAGTATTGTGATTTTATAGCAACTACTTCTTAAAGGTGGTATAGCAATCTAAAAATTTATCTCTATTAGCGTTATCACCTAGACCTTCATAACATTCCGAAAGAAGTTTATATACATTAGAATTAGTTGCATCGATAGATAATGCTTTATTTAATAGAAGTATTGAATCGTCATATTTTTTTAGATACATTAATTTTGATACTCCCTTTATTATGTTTTCAAGAATCTTTGTGTCTTCAGTAAGATTATTTAATCTATAGATTAGTGAATTAATTTTGTCTGTAGTAAATGGCTTAAGTAAATATTCAACAGCTCCCAATTTAGTACAATCAACAGCATTTTTAACTGTTGGGAAAGCTGTCATAATTATTACCGTAGAAAATATTCCATCTTCCCTAATTCTTTTCAATACTTCAGTGCCACTTAATGTTGGCATTTTGATATCTAAAAAGATTAAATCAAAGGGTTCTCTAGATAATATTTCTAATGCCTCTAATCCATTTAGAGCTTCAGTGACAATGTATTCATTTAGCTCTAATGATGTTTTTAATAATTTTCTTATATTTTTAGTATCATCAACTACAAGTGCTTTTTTCATAGTACCTCCTAATTATATGGAATAATAATTGTAAATGTTGCCCCTTCACCTAAATCACTTTCACATGTTATTTCACCATTGTGAGCAGCTATTATGTCTTTACATATCCAGAGACCAAGACCAGAATTATTTTTAATGTCTTTATTAGTTAATTGAGTATATTTATCAAATATTTTTGTAGTATTATCCTTTAAAATTCCAACACCAGTATCAGTTACAGTTATATTTAATTTATTATCTTTTAAGAATCCTCGTATAGAAATTAAATCGCCATCCTTGCAGTGTCTAATGGCATTTATTATTAAATTATTAAGTACCCATACTAATTTTTCACCGTCACAGGATAACGGTTTTACATTTATATCTACATTGTATTCAAGAATAATTCCACTATAATTTGCGATACCTTTGTTACTAGAGACTGAGGCTTTTATCAAATCCTCAATGGAATTATACTCTTTATTATAAATCTCAGTTGAAGATTCCAGTTTCGATAATAAAAGCATATTTGAAACAAGTAAGTTTAATCTTTCGCCATCTTCCTTAATAGTGGTTAATATTTTTCTTTGTTCGTAACTTAAATCTCCTAATTTACTACTTTCTAGTAGACCTGTACCAATCATAATTGAAGTTAATGGAGTTTTAAATTCGTGTGAAATTGTTGCAAAGAAATCCTTACTAGTTTGCTCTATTTCTTTTAAGTGTGTTACATCCTTTAATAAAATTACATAGCCAACTTGAAGATCTTCCTCTTTAATTTCTTTAATTGATATATTGTAATAGAGTATATCTCCATTTTTGTTTTTTAGAGTGATAATATTCAAAAAATCCCATTGACAGTTATTTAATGTTATATCATAGATAACTGAAAAAAAACTTCTATCATTAACCAAATGAGTTAAATATCGTCCTTCTGGTTTTTCATCGCTAATATCAAAGGCATCAATAAAATTTTCGTTAACCATGGTAACTTTATAATCTTTATCAATAACTACCATTGGAGAATCTATGCTTCTTAATATGGAGTTTGAATTATTTCTTTCTTTTAATATTTGACCTAGTGTGCTTTTTTCAAAACTTTCAATTCTTTTTGCCATTAAGTTAAATTGATTTGCTAATTCTCCTAGTTCATCTTTTGTTGTTATTTCCAATTCTTTATATGCAGAGTTAGTTTTTATATCTTTAATAGCATCAATGATATTATTTAATGGGTATAATATCTTTTTAAGAAGATGTCTTGATAAGAAAAATGAAATTAATATTGAAGCTAAAGTAAAAAGTATTGTTGCATTTATTATAATTTTAGTTTTATTTTCAACTCTAGTTTTTGAATTAATCATCATAGTTTCATTTAGACTACTTATATTATCTAGAGTCTTTACAATTGTATCATAATTAATTTTAATTTCATTGAAGAAAAAATTATACCCTGATACTTTACCATTATTTTGAATGATTTCAGATAAGGTAAAAAAATTCTGGCTATATTCAAGATAGTAAGTATCAAGACTATTTACATATTCCATTTCTCCATCTTCAGTTATATTATTTTTTTCAAAGTAAAAGTTATCTAAAAATAAAGAGTTATTTTTAGAATATTCAGCGAGGCCTTCTTTTTTATCGCCAGATATGTAAAGAAATAAGCTCTGTTGTTGATTATAAAGTGCATCTTTCATATTTTCAACAGATTGAATACTTTTATAATTGTTAGTTAAAAGTCCATCTATATCATTTGAAATTGTAATTAAATTTCTAACTGAAACTAATCCTAGCAATGACATTGCTAGGATTATAACAATATAAATAAGTGATAGTTTTCCATTTAAGGTTTTAACCATAGTTTTTCCTCCTTAAGTTAATTCTTATAGTAAAGCAAAGTAAAATATAGCAAAGCTAAGATTAATTAAGCTAATTTAAAAACTCCAATTTCTGAAGTATGGATAATTGTTAATAGTACTTTTAGCTTACTTTGATATTTATATCTAATAAGATTAGAATTAGTAGGTAGTAAAAATTACGTAGGAAGGTAGTATTATGTATAACTTAATTATAGGTTACAATAACTCAAGTATCAACTTAATTAAATCACTTATTTGTAAAGAAAAAATTGTATTTTTGATTGATGATAAATCACCAGAAGAAATTAAAATAAAGAATAAATTTCTTTATTATTATCAAGTCAATATAACTGATATGAAACAGATACTAGATAAGTCATCGAAAGCAATGTTATCACATGTTTTTATAATAACAGAAGATGATTATTTAAATTTAATGATTGAAGATAATTTGAAATTTTTAGATAATGTACAAGTTGTTTATAATTTTAGAGCATTAGAAAAGATATCTAACAACGGTAATAAAAATTTATATCTTCAAGATTTCTTTGAGCCATTAGGTAAGGAGGTAATTTAATTTGTTTGTTGTTGTTATAAGTGAAAGTAAATTTATTAATCGATATAAGGAAAGTTTAGAAGGTTTAAGCTTAGATTTCTCAAATGTAATTTCACCACAAGAACTTTCGCCCGCGTCTTCCGATATATTTAATAATTACTTATTAAAAAGAGCAGATGTGGTGGTGATTATCACACCTAAAGATCAGTTTAATTTCTATATTTCAAAGGTTTGTAAAACTTTTTATGAAACTAAAAAGGTTATTACATTAATTAACAATTCAAACAATAAAGATGTTTTCGCTTCAATTGGAGTTTTTGATGTAATAGATTTTAATTGTTATGCAAAAGAAACTTTATATAAATTTTTAGAAAAAGGAGCAATTTAAATATGTATATTATTATTATTGGATGTGGCAAGATGGGAAGCAAATTAGCTGCAGATTTAGCTGAAACATCCCATGATATATGTGTAATAGATAGGGATGAGGAGAAAACGAATAAACTAGGTTCAGGGTTTAATGGAAGGATATTAAATGGGGTTGAAATTGATATTGACTTACTAGAAGAAGCAGGTATTGAGGAAGCTGATGTGCTACTTGCTTTGACTCAAAACGATAATATAAATATTGTTGCATGTGAAATAGCACAGAATATTTATAAGGTTCCAACTGTAATTGGAAGAGTATTTAATGATGATAGGGGCCACATTTATAATTCCTTAGGCATTAGAACAATTAATCCGATAAAACTAGCTGTTAGAAATATTAAGGAGGATATAAAATGCGAGCAGTTGTAATTGGTGGAGGTAAAGTTGGGTATTACTTAATAAAAAACCTCTTAAACATTGGGTGTTTAATAACTTTGATAGAAAAGAATTATGATATATGTAAGAAAATATCTAATGAACTAGATATTGAAGTAATATGTGGTGATGGTTCAAATTTAGAAGAATTATCAGAGGCTATAGAAGGAACAAATACTATTGTTGCAGCAGTTACAGGTAAAGATGAGGAAAATTTAATTATCTGCCAAATGAGCAAGCGTAATTTCTCTATTAAAAGTGCTATTGCAAGAATTAATAATCCTAAAAATAGACAGTTATTTAGTAAATTAGGTATAACATCTACTGTTTGTAGTACAGAAGTTATTTCAACTTTAATTGAAAATGAACTTGTAGAGGATAATTTTAAAATTGTAAAAACTTTAGATAGAGGAGAAATGGTAATAATTGAAGCTTATATAGATAAAAATTCCTACTGGAGAGATATGGAGATTAAAAGCTTAATTTTACCGAATGATAGTATAATAGTTTCTATTTTAAGAAACAACGAGATTATCTATCCTAGGGGACATACAAAGATCTTACTTGAGGACACTGTTGTATTGATAACAAATACCAGTGTATCTCATAAATTAAGAAAATCTATTTATGGAGATGGTAGTAATGGTAAGAAATTCGGATTATTTTAAGGGAATATTATTTGAAATCCTAGTTGTAGCTATGTATATAATAGTAATTTTTATTTTGAGTTTTTTAGGGTGATTAAATGAGTGAAAAATATTTAAAGGACTTTAAAGTCATAAATTATTATGTTGGAATAATTATATTGGGAACAATTTCATTAATGATTATACCTATCTTCGTAACTGTTTTTTATAAGGAGTGGAGTTCGCTTGTAGATTTTATTCTTGCTCTATTTATTGGATTATCTATAGCCTTTTCACTGATTTTTTCGGGAAAAGACGAAAAAGAAAATAACAAAATTGAATGGAAACACGGTCTTATAATTGCATCATATTCATGGCTGATTCTAATGCTTTTATGTGCCCTTCCCTATGTTTTTAGTGGACATGCAAAATCTTATATAGATGCTTGTTTCGATGTTATGAGTGGTTTTACTACAACTGGAGTATTTCTTATGCAGGATCTAGATCATATGTCCCTTGGACTTAATATGTGGAGACATATACTAACATTTGTAGGTGGGCAGGGCATGGTTGTATTAGCTTTATCAATACTAATTAAAAATTTTTCTGGTGGATATAAGATGTATGTAGGTGAAGGAAAAGATATTGGGCTTTTACCTAATATTAAAGGAACTACCAAGGCCATTTGGAAAATTAGTATAATATATTTAGTAATTGGTACAGTGGCACTTACGATTAATGGTTTATTTATTGGGTTATCACCATCCAATTCATTCATGCATGGACTATTTATATTTGCGTCAAGTTGGAGTACAGGTGGATTTGCGCCAATGTCTCAAAATATATTGTATTATCATAGTTTTTCATATGAATTAATTACAATGGTATTGTTCATCATTGGTTCATTAAATTTTGGTCTTCATTTTGCAGTTATAAAGGGTAAGAGAAAGGAAATTTTCAAAAATGTTGAAACACAAAGCTTTTTTATAACTTCTTTTATTCTTGCAGGATTATTAGTTATGTTCTTATCAAAGACAGGAGTATACACAGATGCTGTTTCCCTATTTAGAAAGGGTGCTTATCAGCTCTTATCTGCACATACCACCACTGGATTTGGCAATCTTTATGCTAGGCAACTATTATTCGAATGGGGAGATTTTGCAATTTTTATTATGACAATTGCAATGCTTATTGGAGGAAGTGCATGTTCAACAGCCGGTGGATTTAAGGGACTAAGGATGGGGATTATCTTTAAGGGAATAATTGCAGATATAAAAAGAGTTCTTAGTTCTGATAGAAAGATTTTAACTACAAAAGTTCATCACATTAAGGATATAATTTTAGATAATGATTTAGTAAAATCATCAATGCTTATAATACTTTGTTATATTGCTATGTTTATTTTTGCAACGTTACTTGGAACATATTATGGCTACTCACTTGTAGAATCAGCTTTTGAGGCAGCTTCTATATCTGGAAATGTTGGATTATCTATAGGTGTAACTTCTATAACCATGCCTATACCACTAAAGATTTGTTATATAATTATTATGTATCTAGGGAGATTAGAGTTTATTTCAGTATTTGCATTAATAGGGTATTTTATAGGAGGAATTAAAAAGTTATGTGTAAGATACAAAAAATAATGTTAATTGTAATTATTACAGCGATTTTTTCTTCATTTCCAGTATTAGCTAGTGAGGCTATAACTTCTGTAAGTGAGCTTATTGATAACGGTTGGGAATATGACTCTAAAATTATAAATATTCAAGGTGAGGCTATTGGTGAACTTTTAGAAAGGGGCAAATATTCATTTGTTAATATAAATGATGGAACCTCTGCCATAGGTATTTATTTAAAAACTACAGATGGGAAAATGATTAAATCTTATGGAAATTATCATAAGATTGGAGATTCAGTAAGAATTACTGGTGTTTTCAATAGAGCCTGCAAAGAACATGGTGGTGATATGGATATTCACTGTGATTCAATACAAATAGTTTCAGATGGTTATGAAAGGACTCATGACATTAACAAACATAAGATAATTTTAACTATCGTACTGATGCCTTTTGTAATCTATGGAACAATGAAGACTTATGGAGTAATTAGAAAAAATAGTAAGAATTAAGTATGAGTAATAAAAGAGAAAAAACACATCAGTTTATATGTGTTTTTTCTCTTTTGTTATTCCTCAACATTTCCTAGTTTACGTTGATTTCTTCTGATTTTTAATTTTTGCATCAATCTACTCAAGGTAGATACTAAAATAATTCCAACAGCTATAACTCCTGCTAAAGAAAGAGTTTCGATTCCATTATTTAAGGAACCAAATACATTACCTTCAACTGCTTCAAAAACTGTATAATACATTCCACTTCCAGGAACTAAGGGAATAAGAGAGCAAACTAAAAATAATGTTACAGGATTTTTTAAAACTCTAGAGAAGATTTCAGCATAGATACTGATGCTTATAGATGCTATAAGCATAGCTAAGATGCTAGAGTCAGATAAGTTCATAGTAAGGCTGTAAAAAAACCATCCAACGGCACCTCCAAGGGCTGCAAAGAACAAGTTTTTATCCCTTACATTAAAGAGAACTCCAAAACCTAAGGAAACAATAAATGCATATATAACTTGCAAAAACATTTTACATCCCTCCTATAATAGACATCCATATTTTGAAACTAAAAGCAGCTCCAATAGCAATGGCTCCAGCTATCATAATAGCTTCCAGAGTTCTTGAAAGGCCTGAAAGTAAATCTCCAGCTATGGTATCACGAATAGCGTTAGTTATAACTAAGCCTGGAACAAGTAACATAATTGAACCAATAATTATTTCATCTTTATGAAATATGGGATTTATGTAAGAGAAGAAAAGTCCAATTATAGCTGCTAAAGCACCACCTGCCACATTAATGAAAAATTCATTAACGCTTAAACGAGATAACATAGAAGATAATAAATTAATTAAAATTCCTACACCAAAGGCTATAATGAAGTCACTAAAGCTACCACCAAAAAGTAAGGTAAATGTACCAGTAGTTACTCCAGCAAAAAAAGTTTTTATGCTGTTAGAATATTTGGGAAAGCTGCGTATATATTTCAATTCTTTTCTAAGTTCATCTAAAGTTAAAGGATGACTTTGTATTTGTCGAGATAAGTTATTAATTAAAGCTACTTTTTCTAAATCTGTGGCTCTAGAAGTAATTCTCTTAATTATGGTACTATTCCTACCGTTTTCATCCATAGTAGAGGTGATTATTGCTGTAGGAGATACAAAGCTTTCCGCATTATCTATGCCATAAGACTTACATATCATATTTATTGTTTGTTCAACTCTGTAGGTTTCACCACCATTTTCAAGCATTATTTTTCCGGCCTCTGCAGCCAAGTTTACTATATTATCAGTAATCATAATGGTACTCCTTTGTTATATTAACAATATCTTATTATTAGCATTCATCAAAGATATTATAGAACAAAAAACAAGATAATGTATAATTGTTAGAATAATAAATTTATTATATTACAATATTGTGTTAAATTTATTATATAGGCAAATATTATAAGGTTACAATAATCAAGGGCAACTTTCAATATGATATTGTTTTCAAGTTTAGGGTCAATTAAAGAGATAGCTAAGGGGGATTTTATGGATAATGTAAATATATTATTAGAAAGTCTAATTAGTAACTTAAAAGAAGGAATTCACATAGTTGATAGTAAAGGAAAGACCATCTATTATAATCATGCCATGGAAAACATAGAAGGCATGAAAAGTGAAGATGTAATGGGAAAGGAAATTCAAGAGTATCTTAGGGATATAGAACACTCAACTATATTAGGAAGTTTAAAAAGTGGACACACCTATAGAGATACTTTACAAAACTATAGTAATGGAGCAGGTAAGATAATAACCAGTGTAAACTCTACTATTCCAGTAATGGTAGACGGAAAAGTTGAAGCAGTAATTGAGATAGCTAGAGATATGACACAAATAAAGAAATTAAATGAAACTATATGTCAGTTAGAAAATAAAAGTAAATCAAAGAAAAATTATTATACCTTTAATGATATTATAGGAAGTAGTAAGGTATTAAATGAAGAAATTTTAAAAAGTAAAAGAGCTAGTATATCTAATTCTTCAGTACTCATATATGGAGAAACTGGATGCGGTAAGGAACTATTTGCACAAGGTATACATTATGAAGGAATAAGAAGAGACAAGCCCTTTATAGCTATTAACTGTGCAGCAATACCAAGTGCACTGTTAGAGGGAATGCTCTTTGGAACGGTTAAAGGTAGTTTTACAGGAGCAGAAAATAAAAAAGGGCTTTTTGAAGAAGCTCATAGAGGTACTATTCTACTTGATGAAATAAATTCTATGGATCCCTATTTGCAATCAAAATTATTAAGAGTACTCCAAGATGGATATATCAGACCACTAGGAAGTAATAAGATTATTGATATAGATGTAAGGATTATAGCAACAATAAATGAGGAAGCAGACAAACTTATAAGAGAAGGAAAGCTTAGAAAAGATTTTTATTATAGATTGAGTGTAATTAAAGTAATGATACCACCACTTAGAGAACGTAAAGAAGATATAAGCCAGTTATGTGATTTTTTTATAAACTATTATAATGGTATTCTATATAGAAATGTAAAAGGAATTAGTGAAGATGTTATGGAGGGATTTTTAAACTATAGTTGGCCTGGAAACGTAAGAGAACTTAAGAATAATATAGAAAGTGCTATGAACATGGTTGAAGATGGAGAAATATTAACAAAGGAGTGCTTTGGTAATAAGATTAATTCTGTAGTAGAAGTAACTTCAGAAGAGGGATTTAGAGGAGATATCCCTTTAAATGAATATATAGATAGTCTTGAAAAAAATATAATAGAAAAAAGCTACAAAAAGAACAATAAAAACATAACAAAAACTTCAGAGGAATTAAAAATATCAAGGCAAAATCTTCAATACAAACTTAAGAAGTATAAATTACTTTAGTTAACTATTTTTTATGAGGATATAATATGAAAAATATAAACAATATGTAATAAAAAGAATTAATTAAATATTAAAAAGATTTACAAACATATATGCCTAAAATTCGGCAAAGCGTATGCAAATAATTTTGCATACGCTTTTTAAGTGGATAGAACCTAAGTAAATATAGAAAAATTTTTTGCGGTAAATTTTTAAAAGTGATGAAATTATATACATTTAACCTATTTAAAGTTATGAAAGTATCTAAATAATGTATTTTCTTTGGCATGTGAATTGCTCTAGTAAAATATAGAATTTATAAAAATAATTTAATCACGAGGGGGATTTTACAATGGAAAATGTTAAGGTAGCAATTTGGGGCTTTGGAGCTATGGGAAGTGGAATGGCAAAAATGCTATTAACTAAAAAAGGTGTAGACATAATAGGGGTTTGTGATATGCATCCTGCTAGAGCCGGAAAAAGTATTTTTCAAGTTTTGGGAGTAGAAAGAGGAGATAGGGAAGATGTAATAATAAAAGCTAACATAGATGAAGTGTTAACAGAAAAATGCTGTGATATTTGTTTATGTGCAACAGATTCTTTCACAAAAAATGCTTTTCCAAAGTTGAAATCTGTACTTGAAAAGAAAATAAATGTTATTTCTACAGCAGAAGAAATGTCTTATCCTCAAGCTAAAAATCCTGAACTAGCTGCAGAGTTAAATAGAATTGCAAAGGAAAATGGAGTTACAATTCTTGGAACAGGTATAAATCCAGGATTAATCATGGATTTACTTGTTGTATGTTTAACAGGTTGTATGACTGAAGTAACTCATGTTGAAGCGAAGAGAGTAAATAGTTTATCACCATTTGGACCAGCTGTTATGGAAGAACAAGGAGTTGGGATGAAGGTTGAAGATTTTAATGCAGGAGTTAAGGATGGAAGTTTAGCTGGACATGTTGGATTTATAGAATCTGTAAATATGATAGCTGATTCTATGGGCTGGAAAGTTGATAAATTTGAACAACAAATGGCTCCAATAGTAACTACTGTAGATAGAAAGTCACCTTATGGATTTGCAGCTGCTGGAGATGTTGCAGGTGTTAATATGACAGGTCAAGGATATGTTGATGGAGAGGTAAAAATAGATATGATTCATCCACAACAAATAGAACCTGAAATGGAAGGTACATTTACTGGAGATTATATCACAATAAAAGGTACACCAGAAGTTAATATGTCAATTAAGCCAGAGGTTGATGGAGGACTTGGAACAATTGCTATGTGCGTTAATATGATTCCACATGTAATTAATGCAAATCCAGGATTAAAAACTATGATAGATTTACCAGTACCAAGGGCTATAATGGGAGACTTTAGAAATTTCATAGATAGATAAACTTATTTAATTATAGAAATTTACTTCGGAGGTGAAGGTGTTGATTAAGAAGGACACATTTATTGAAATAGAAACAGTAGTATTACAATGTGAGGATAGATCACCAGCAATTCCAGACGATACAAAGGAAACTCCACTTAAAATGTGGGTTAGGGGTTTTGTAAATTCAGATTGTGAGCTGGGTGATGAAGTTGAAATCACTACAACTATTGGAAGAACTATGAGAGGTATAGCTAAGGTGGTAGAACCTTCATATTCTCATAATTTTGGTAGCTATGTAAGTGAAATAGCCTATATTGGAAAGCAAGCTAAGGAAATGATTTTCAATAAATAGTTATACAGAAAGTAGGTGATTGATATGAATAAGTATGAAGAGGTTATGAGCAGAAAAAATCAAATTATGATTAAGTCTGTAGGAATGGATTTTGATAAATATGAAAAGGGAAGTATAGCTTTTGATTATGAAGCAATGATGAGAGATATAGGATATTCCCTAAGTGATATTATGAAAATTCAACGAGAAGTGGGAGTTGGAAATACACCTCTCTTAGAATTAAGAAATATTACTGCCTTGGCAAGAAAGGTATCAAAGACTGGAAAAGCAGCTAGGATATTTGTTAAGGATGAAAGCTGTAATCCATCTGGAAGTTTTAAAGATAGAAGAGCATCTGTATCTGTGTATGATGCTAAGGAAAGAGGCTATAAGGGTGTAGCATCAGCTACTTCTGGAAACTATGGGGCAGCAGTAGCATCCCAAGCAGCTATGAAGGGATTAAAATGTACCATAGTTCAAGAATGTTATGACTCTAAAAAAGTAGGACAACCAGAGATTCTTGAGAAGGGCAGAAAATGTGAATGGTTAGGGGCTGAAGTTTTACAATTAACAGTAGGACCAGAATTATTCTACACCTATCTAGAGACTTTAGAAGAAACAGGTTTTTATAATGCATCTTTATATTCTGCTTATGGAATAGCTGGAGTTGAAACTTTAGGTTATGAGATAGCTACAGAATGTAGAGAACGATTTGGAAAGGATCCAGAAGCAGTAGTAATTACCCATGCAGGTGGTGGAAATGTTACTGGTACTGCAAGAGGACTTATAAAGGCAGGAGCAAATAATACAAAAGTTATTGGAGCTTCTGTAAATTTACAAGGTCTTCATATGGCAAGTGATAAAGCCTTTAATAGAAAATCCTTCACTACTGGACACACTGGATTTGGTATTCCATTCATGGTATGGCCAGATAGAAGTGACGTACCAAGAAGTGCAGCAAGACCTCTAAGATATTTAGATAGATATGTAACCTTGCCACAAGGGGAAGTTTTCTACATGACTGAGCTTTTAGCACAGCTTGAAGGACTTGAAAGAGGACCAGCTGGAAATACTTCTTTAGCAGCAGCCTTTGTCATAGCTCAAGAGATGGAGGATGATGCAATTTTAGTAGTTCAGGAGACCGAGTATACTGGTGCTGGAAAGCATATAGTTCCACAATTAACCTTTGCAAAGGAAAATGGAATTAAAGTGCTTAGAGGTAATCCAATGGATGAAGTTCCAGGAGAAAATATTATACTTCCAGAGGATCCATCTTATTTACAAATAGATAATAAAGAGCTAGACGATTATAGAAAATCATTAATTAAAAACACAGTAAAGCTTTTAAAAGAAAAAGAAATTGGACAGGTAGATTTAGATTTCTTATGTGAAGAAACAAAACTTAGAAAAGAAACAGTAATAGATATTCTTAAAGAATTTGGGGTTAATGTGAAATAGGGTTAATAAGTAAATAGGGTAAAGATAAATAATGTGTGAAATAATAAAAAAACCATTAGGGGGAGAGAAGTAGTGAAAAGAGAAGACGATTTTGAAATAAGAAGAAAACATTTAGAAAGTTTAAGTGATGAAGAATTATATGAAAGGTTTTGGAAATTGACAGAAGAAATAGTAAATCCTATGGTGGATTTAGCATATGGAAATACCTCATCCTCTATAGAAAGGTCAGTACTTCTTAGAATGGGCTTTTCAAGCATAGAATCTCAAGCTATAGTTCAAGAAGGCTTAAAAGCAGGACTTCTTGGAAAAGGTATGGGAAATGTAGTTTTAAAATATGCAAAATTAAAGAGTGTGCCATATTTAGAAGCTGGTAGAGAACTTGGAGAAGGAAAAGGCTGGAATGAAGTAACTAATTTGTTTGGGGGGGTTAAATAATGCTAGATATAAATAAGAAAATAGATGTAGCAGAAATACTTAAGGACTTAGATAAGTATGAACCTAAAAGAAGAGGTTGGCATTGGAGAGAAGAATATAATGAGCCAATGGGAGAGTTTGAATATAAGGAGATATCAAAACCCCTAAAAAATAGTAAAGCACTTCCATCAGCAACCAGCTTTGCTAATATAGACCCTCAACCAAAAGCTGTAATAACTTCGGAAATAGCTTCAGGAAGATTTGAAGATGATATTAGAAGAATGAGAATGGCAGCTTGGCATGGTGCAGATCATATAATGGTTATAAGAACATCAGGACAAAGTCACTATGATAGTTTAATTGAAGGAAGTCCAGAAGGAACAGGAGGAGTTCCAATAACTAGAAAAGAAGTTAGAGCTACAAGAAAAGCTCTTGATATGATAGAGGAAGAAGTAGGAAGACCAATAAATTTCCACTCCTATGTATCAGGGGTTGCAGGTCCAGATATTGCTGTAATGTTTGCAGAGGAAGGAATAAATGGAGCTCACCAGGATCCTCAATATAATGTACTTTACAGAAACATAAATATGGTTAGATCCTTCGTTGATGCAGCAGTAGCAAAACATATAATGGCATGGGCTGATATTTTACAAATAGATGGAGCACATAATGCAAACGCAACTGCAATGAAGGGTTATAAGGTAATGCCTGAACTTATGGTTCAACATGCTATAAATTCAAAATTCTCTGAGAAGGTTGGTATGAAACAAAGCAATATATCACTATCTACAGTACCACCAACAGCACCACCAGCTCCATGTTTAAGATATGATTTACCTTATGCTGTAGCACTTAGAGACTTATTTAAAAACTATAAAATGAGAGCACAGATGAACACAAAATACATGGCATCTTGTACTAGAGAAGCTACAGTAACCCATTCATTAAACTTGTTAATATCTGAACTTACTTCAGCAGATATTCAAAGTACAATCACTCCTGATGAAGGAAGAAATGTACCTTGGCATTATAATAATATCCATGCTGTAAATACAGCTAAGCAAGCTTTAATTGGTATGGATGGCTTAATGGATATGATAGAGCTTAAAAAGGATGGATATCTTCCAGAGAAGGTTAGAGAACTTAAGGAAAGAGCAGTATTATTCCTAGAGGAAATGATTGAAAATGGTGGATATTTCAAAGCTGTAGAAGATGGATTCTTTGTAGATTCAGGAGAATATCCAGAAAGAAATAGTGATGGTATTGCAAGAAAGATAGATGGAGGTATTGCTGTTGATACAGTAGTTCCAAGAGATAAAGAATACTTTGCTCCAGTATGTGCTCACTTTGGATATAATAATATTCCAGAAGAATATAACAAACCATGTGATGCAATAGATGAATGTACATTATGTAATCATAGCAAAATAGTTTATATAGATGAACTTGATGAAGAAGATAATGTTAATGTAAGAATGGCTAAAAATAGTAAAGAGGAAGGAACTATAATTCCAGAAGTAGAGTGGAAGAATGATGGCTATGTATCTACAACATTATTCCTAACTGAAGAGGAAAATATAGCAGAGGCTGCAGCCCTTGAAATAGGAAGAAGAATGAATTTAACTGACGTAGAAGTTATTCATAAACAGGTTATGCAAGATGCAGAAGGTACTTTAGTAGAAATCAAAGGTAGAGTAAGCTTTGCAATTAAAAAAGATGAACTTAAGATTCCAGAAAAGCAAGAGCTTTTACCAGATGATGTAATGAGAGATTACGTTAAGAATAATCCTATTAGAGTAGTAGCTGCTACTGTTGGAGAAGATGAACACTCTGTTGGACTAAGAGAAATTATAGATATTAAGCATGGTGGTATTGAAAGATATGGTATAGATGTAGTATATCTTGGAACTTCTTGTCCAGTAGAAAAATTAATAGATGCAGCTATTGAAACAAAGGCTCAAGCTATAATAATGAGTACTATTATCACTCACAATGATGTACACACTAAGAACATGCAAAAGATTCATGATCTATGCATAGAAAAAGGTGTAAGAGACAAATTCATAATAGCTTGTGGAGGAACTCAAGTAACTAATGAAATTGCTGTAGCTCATGGTATGGATGCAGGCTTTGGTAGAGGAACTCATGGAAATAATGTTGCCTCCTTTATCATTGAAACCTTAATGAAAAAAGAACAATAATAATTTGAAGATTTATTATTAGATAAACTAGATTAAATAATAAAAAATATATGATATTTATATAAAGTACTGGGGGTGTCTCAAATAATTAAACTAAGTTTACCTTAAGGATAGATTAATGCTTAGTAAAATTTTGAGGTATCCCCTTTAAACTAGGAGGGAAGCTATGAGAGTTGAATATTTAATAGCGGAAATCGGAAGTACAACCACTGTAGTAACAGCCTTTAATTTTAAAAAAGGAGTTGAGGTTGTAGGACAAGGTAAGGCCTTTACTTCTGTTTTACAAGGTGATGTAACTATTGGACTTAGAAATGCAATTAATGAAATGGAGAAGCAGCTAGGAGAATCCATTGAATATGACAGAATGATAGGTGCTAGTAGCGCCGCAGGAGGCTTAAAAATAACTGTTCATGGATTAGTACAAGATATGACAGTTAAAGCTGCAAAGGAAGCAGCCCTAGGTGCAGGCGGAATTATAAAAATGGTAACAGCGGGTAGGCTTAGAAGAACGGATATTAAAAAAATAAAAGAAATAAATCCTAATCTTATAATGATTGCAGGCGGTACAGACTATGGAGAGAGAGAAACTGCCTTAGATAATGCTGAGATTATAAGAGATGCTGAGCTGAATATCCCTGTGGTTTATTGTGGTAATATAGCTAACCAAGAGGAAATAAAAGAGATTTTTGAAGGTAGAGAACTTTATGTAATAGATAATGTATATCCTAGGGTAGATGAATTAAATGTGGAGCCTGCTAGGGGGATAATTCAAGATGCTTTTGAAGTAAATATTGTTAAAGCCGGTGGTATGGATAAAATTAAAGAAATGGTGGATGGAGCTATAATGCCAACTCCTGGAGCTGTAATGGAAGCTACAAAGTTACTCTATGAAATAATCGGTGATGTAATAGTGGTGGATGTTGGAGGAGCTACTACAGATGTTCATTCCGTAACAGAAGGTAGTGTGGAAATTTTAGATATATTAGTGACTCCAGAACCAAAAGCAAAGCGTACCGTAGAAGGTGATTTAGGGGTATATGTAAATAGAGAAAATGTATTAGAACTTTTACAACATCACGAGTTAGAAGGAAGAACTAAGGATAGTATAAGTAGTTTCATTAAGCCTATTCCAACTACAGAAGAAGAGAAATATTGGAGTAGGGTCCTTGCTCAAAAGGCTGTAAACACTGCCATAGATAGACATGTAGGGCAAATTAAAAGAGTATACAATTCAGGAAGAAAGTTTAGTGCCTATGGAAAGGATTTATCAATGGTTAAATATATCATAGGTACAGGGGGTGCTCTAACTAGGTTAGGTAAAGGCAAGGAAATGCTAGAGAGTATAAAGGATGTTAAGGGAGACATTACTATGCGTCCCACAAAAGAGGCAAAGGTACTCCTAGATAATATGTATATCATGGCCTGTGCTGGAGTTTTAAGTAGAGAAAATAAAGAAGCTGCAATAGAATTGCTTAAAGCTAGTTTAAATTTATAATGACAAATTAGATTTTTAGTTTCTGTAAAGGAGGAGAGTTAGAGAATGGAAAAATGTTATTCAGAAGTAGAATTAAATCAAGAAAATTTAACTTATAATATTGCCCTTGAACAAGAGTTATGGAAAGAAGAAGTAAAGGATAGATATCCTAGAATTGAAATTGATTTAAAAAAATTAACCTATAATACTAAATTTTTATTAAATATGTGTAATGGAAAGATGATAGACATTGCTGTAGTAACTAAGGTGTTTTGTTCACACCCTGATATAGTTCAAGGTGTTTTAGATGCAGGGGTAAAAACCATAGGAGATTCAAGAGTGGCTAATTTAAAAAAGATAGCAAATTTAAATTGTGAAAAGCTACTTCTTAGAATTCCAGCTCTTAGTGAAGTAAGAGAAGTAATCATGTATAGTGATATTTCCCTTAATTCAGAGATAGATACAATTAAGGCATTATCAAAGGAAGCTATAAGAGCTAAGAAAACTCATAAAATAATTTTAATGGTAGATTTAGGAGATTTAAGGGAAGGTGTTTTAGAGAAAGATGTACTAGAAATGTCCAGGGAAATTATTAAATTGCCTAATATAAAGCTTATGGGGATAGGAACAAATTTAACTTGCTATGGAGGAGTAATACCTGATGAAGTAAATTTAGGAAGGTTGCTAGAAATAAAAAACACCATAGAAGAAGAATTAAATATTAAGATACCTATAGTATCAGGAGGAAATTCTAGTAGTTTATATATGGTAATGAATAAAACTGTTCCAGAAGGAATTAATAATTTAAGACTTGGGGAATCAGTGGTTTTAGGAAGAGAAACCGCTTATGGAAGAGATATTCCAGGAATGTTTAAAGATGTGTTTACCTTAAAAGGTGAAATTATAGAAATTAAGGATAAGCCATCAGTACCAATAGGAAATATTGGCATGGATGCCTTTGGAGAGGTTCCAACCTTTCAGGATAGAGGAACAATAAAAAGAGCTATAATTTCAATGGGAAGACAAGACGTAAAAATTGATGGAATAACTCCTAGAGATGAAAAAATAAGAATATTAGGTGGCAGTAGTGATCATCTTTTATTAGATGTAACGGAAAGTGAAGCAGACTACAAAGTTGGTGATATAATTTCTTTTGATGTAGATTATGGAGCATTATTATCTTCAATGACCTCCTCCTATATAAATAAGTGTATAATGTAAATAAAAAATAATTTTAAGGAGAGATTTAAATGGTTGATTTTAAATTATTTACTGAAGACTTAAATGTAGCAATAAGGAATCTGCATGAAAAAGGTGCCTTTTTAACTGTAAAGGCTGGAGATGAAGTTAATACTATGACAATAGGTTGGGGAAATGTTGGCTTCCAATGGGGAAAACCTATATTTACAGTACTAGTGAGAAAGCATAGACATACCTTTTCTATTATAGAAAAAGCTGATAACTTTAATGTAACAATTCCTCTTGATGATAGCTTAAAGGAGGAAATTAAATTCTGTGGTACTAAATCAGGAAGAGATTATGATAAATTTAAGGAATGTAATTTAAAACTAATTCCAGCTAAAACTGTAGATACTCCAATAATAGAAAAATCTAATGTATTGACTTATGAATGTAAAATAGTTTATAAACAAGAAATGAATCCAGAGTTTTTATCGGATGCAATAAAGAACTCAAGCTATCCAGCAGAGGACTATCATGTATTATATGTAGGTGAAGTAGAAGCTTGCTATAAACTATAAAACTGTATTTTAAATTGAATTAATAGCTTCCTATATAAATATTTGTATAGGAAGCTATTTTTATATGGAACTATAAAAATAGTTAACTATGAAGCTATTAAACTATATAACTAGTTAACTATTTGTTCTATTCATGCGGGTTTCAGGGGTTTTTCAATGTATTGGAAGCGTAAATATGTTGGAAATTTAAGGAGTATGAAGTCATTTCTAAAATTATAAGCTGATAAAATAAGTTAATATAGCTATTTGTATAACAAGGATAAGAGGAATACCAATAGTGAATTTTTTATGCTTAGTTTTATGTCTAAAAGTGCTCATACCAGCTAACATACCAATGGAACCTCCTATTATAGATATACATATAAGAGCTTTTTCACTAACCCTCCATTGTCTTTTTATAGCCTTCCTTTTATCTATTAACATTATAAAAAATCCAATTAGGTTTATTATTATTAAGTATAAAATAAAATTATTAAACATAAGACCTCCTAAAGTATTTATATATTTAATTTATATTATATAAAAATAAAAAGCAATAAGGATATATTTATTTTAATAGGTTGTATTAGTTAAAAGTACAATGTAAAAAACTCTCACCCATTGTTCAATTTAATAATAAAATACAACTAATCATTTGAGAAGAAAATATATTTTAGAGTTAGGTAGTTATTCAAATATACAAAATGTGCATGAAAGTATCATTTTTGAACATGAAAGTACATGGAAATAAAAAGGTAAAAGATGAAATTTGTAGAATTGTAAAAATGTAATAAATATTTGGGGGGATAATTGTGACGAAATTTTATAAAAACGTATGTAAATTACTTATAATTACATTATTGGTAACAATGACACCAATAAATGCAATCATAGTAAGTGCTACGGATGACACAGAAGAAGTAACTACTAAAAAAAATCAGGAGGCAGAAATAGTTAGAGAACTTGAAGAGAAGAGAGAGGAGAATACAAAGTACTTTTTAAAAGACGATGGAACTTATGAAGCAATATTATATGAAGAACCTATACACTATTTAAAAAATGGCAAATGGATAGATATCAATAATTCATTGCATGATAAAGGGAATTATTATGAAAATAAAGAAAATGAATTCACTGTTAGGATAGGTAAAAATGCCAGTGATAAAGAGCTTATTTCTGTATCAAAGGATAAGTATAAAATATGGTGGAACATAGGTGTTGGTATCGGAGAAAAATTAGAAGAAGTACCAGTATCAGATGATAAAGGTGTTGAAGAAGAAAAACCAGCTATAGATAATGAGAAAAATGAAGAAACAGAAAAGCCATCAACAGAGGATAAACCAAGTGAGGAAAATGAAAAACCATCAAGTGATGATAAACAAGAAGGGGAAATAGATAATCCACCTTTAGATGGCAAAACAGACGATGAAACAGAACCACCATCTACTGAGGACAAAAAAGGTGGAGAAACAGAAAAACCAACTACAAATGAAGAAATAAAGGATAGAGTAGATGATTCACCTATTGATAGTGAAACTACTAAATTAAAAAAGAAAACTAATTTAGTAGGAAAAGTATCAAAAAATACTAAAATAGATAACACTTCAAATAAAGAAAAAGAAGAAAAAAAAGATTCAAATAAAGATGAGAAAGTAAGTAAAGAAACTAAAGAAAATAATAAAGCTGATATTAATGGAGATGTAAAAAAATCTAATAGTAGTGATAAAAATAAGAATAAAGATAATGATAAATTAAATAAAAAAAATAAAAATAGAAAAATAAAAAATATAAGCAAACTAAGTAAAGCATCAGTAGAAAATACAGGTATAGATAAAGTTATTGATGAAATGGTGGAACAACAACTTGGAGGTAATAGAAGGTCAAAAAGATCAATTAGTAATAATAAGAGTTTAAGAGATAAGATTAAAAAGGAGATTGATAAGAAGTTTTTACCTAATGTTAAATCAAGTGTGGAATTTAAGTCTATTTACGAAAATATTGACTTAGAGTATAAATTGATAGGAAAAACAGTAAAGGAAAATATAATATTAAATGAAAAAATAGATAATCCTTCAATTTTGTTTAATTTGAATATAGAAAATCTAAAACCTAGAGTTGAAGGAAATATAATTATATTTGAAGACTTAGAGACTGGAGCGGAAGTATTCCAATTAGATAAGCCTTTTATGTATGATGCAAAGGGAGAATTGTCTGAGGATATTGAGCTAATATTCAAAGAAGCAGAAGAAGGAGGATATACATTAGAGATAGTTCCAAATAATGAATGGATTAATGATGATAAAAGAGAATTTCCAATTACAGTAGATCCCATAGTAAGAACAGAAATGAATACTAAAGAAATAGTAGATACTTTTACAGCTTATAATGATACTCAAGATAAGTGGAATAATATGTTTTTAAGAGTTGGAAATAATTCAGGAATAGGAAAAACAGAAACATATGTTAAATTTACTAAATTGCCAAAATTAAATGCTGGGGATATGGTAGTAAATGCAGAATTAGCATTATTTAAGGTGAATTCGGAAAGTGGAGCTGATGGCCAAATAAATGCATATACTGTCACTGAAAATTGGAATACAAGTGTACCGAATAAGAAATCACTGGCAACTGAAAAAAGGATATTAGATATTCAGACAGTGAAAAATGGTTGGTACTCTTGGGATGTCACCAAAGCTGTAAAAGGTTGGTATACAGAAGGAAATAATTATGGTATAGCATTAAAAAGGGATAACCCGGCATCAGGAAATACGACATTTTTGTCTTCTGATGCACCTGATCAACATAAAGCAGGATGGCCATTAGTAGTAATTCAATATGTTAATAATACAGGATTGGAGAACTACTGGACATATCATTCACAGGATATGGGTAGAAGTGGAATAGGATATATTAATGATTATAATGGTAATGTTGTTTTTACCCATAATGATTATACAGCCTCAGATAGTAGGTTAGCTTTAAAGATAGAGCATGTTTATAATAGTAATGATAAAGAGACTGATATAGGATACGGAAAAGGGTGGAAACTCAACATTCAACAAAGGATAACTGAACAAGTAATAAATGGTACAACCTATTATAAATATTTTGATAGTGATGGAACTAATCATTACTTTTATTATGATTCAGCATCTAAAACTTATAAATGTGAAAGTCTTGAAGGTATTAAATTCACTAAAAATAATGATGGAAGCTATATGATTACAGATAAAGATAGAAATAAATTATATTTTGTTCCTGGTGGGTACCTTAAAACTATTACAGATACTAATAATAACACTAACACTATACTTTATGATGGAACTAGAATAAGTGGAGTTAAGGATAGCATAGGAAGAACTACACTTTTACAATATACATCAGGTGGAACGTTAATTGGTATCACAGATCCGGCGGGAAGAAAAACTAGCTATGCTTATAATGGAATACAATTAAGTAGAATAACTTATCCGGATGGTAAGGCATCTTATTATACTTATGAAGGTAATAACAATTTATCTTCTGTTAAAAGTTTAGATGGTGCTAAATTGCTTTATACCTATTATGGCGGTTCTACTTCAAGAGTTAAAACTGCCACTTATGTAGATACAGCTGGGACACAGGGGCAAAGTCTAGCCTTTAAATACAGCTATAATGAAACTGAAATAAAGGATGTTAAGGGTAGAACTAATACTTATCAATTTAATAATGGAGGAAATACAATATCTATTAAAGATTCTAATGGAAGTGCACAATACTATAAATATGATAGTAATGAAAAAGCTAAAAATAGATTAGAGCTGGAATCTAAGGTTCAAAAGACAAGCAATAATTATTTAATGAACCATAATTGTGAGTTAAAGGATGGAAATTGGAGTGCTGGTTCTTGGTCAGGTTCTGCAGGTACTAATGAATTTACTACTACAAAAGCTAACATGGGAAAATATTCATTAAAGGTAAATATGACAAATAAAACTAGTAGGAGATTTTATAGTCAAGCTGTCACCTTAGAAAAGGGTAAGACTTATACATTTTCAGGATATGTATCAACTAATGGAGTAAGTAATACTAATAAAAAAGGTGCTGCTTTATTTGTAAATTATACTGATAATACAGGGAATTATGTAACAAAAGATTCTAAATATATTAGTGGAACTACTGGATGGGATAGGGAATCTATAACATTTACTTTGCCATCAGATGCGACATCTAATCTTGTATATATTAGATGTGGGTTAATTGAGGAATCAGGAACTGCATATTTCGATAACTTACAAGTAGAAGATGGAGAAGTTGCTAATAGATATAATTTGGTTGAAAATCCCAATTTTGTAGTTAATGGAGCACCTAATGCCAACTTTTGGACTACAAGTAACTGGGAAAGTACAAACGGATTATATACAACTACAGATTCAACTTATCCATCAAATCTAGATAAAATAAAAGCTGTTTATAAGATGCCTGGTAATACAGAAAAAGATAAAAGTATATATCAAACAATAAACGTTTCAGGAAAAAAAGATGATGTTTTTGTAGTAGGAGGTTGGGCAAAGGCAGAATCACTTCCTCTAATAGGCAATGGTAGATATTTTGCTTTAGATGTAGGACTAGAAAAACCAGATGGTAGCTATGAATGGACTGTTATTCCTTTTAATGGAGATTCATCAACATGGCAATATGTATCAGGACAAGTTGTGGCTAAGAGTGATTATAAAAGTGTAAGAGTATATGGACTTTACTATAAAAATGCTAATATAGCTTATTTTGATGGATTCCAATTATATAAAGAAGAGTTTGGTGCAAGCTATCAGTACGATGATAAGGGTAATATAACGTCTACAGAGGATTTAATAAAACAAAAAACTAATTATAAATATGATGGTGATGATAAATTAACTTCTGTTACAGATCCAAAAGGAAATACAACTAAGTATTCATACGATGGTAATAGGAATTTAATTCAAACTACTACGGCAGAAAACATTGTAAGTTCTTTTATTTATGATGAGTATGGGAATGCAGTAGTATCAAAGATATCTGGAAGTGGATTGTTTATGGAAAGCAGTAATATTTCAAGTGATACTGCAGGATACACAAAAAGAACTATAGATACCAGTGGAAACGAAATACTTAATGTATATAGCGAATCTAAGGATAACTTAGATGTAACTATTAATTCACAAGAGGTTTCTACTTATTATGGATATGATGAAACAGATAAGCTTATAAATACAAGTGCCTATAACCCATATGGTGACAAAAAGACAGGAGAAACTTTCCTTGTAAATGGTAATAGTAGTGGAGATTTAGGAAGTAAATCCCTTGGGTTGGGTGCTACTCCAGTTAAAGATAGCAAAGGGCATTACACTTTCAAAGTTCAAGATGGAGGAGGAGTTCCATATAATTTAGGGATAAGCAAAAATAAAGGGACTATTGCATTAAAATTCAAGCCACAAAGTAATGGTAGTCTTAGGTATTTACTTTGCAGTTCATCGCCTAATGGTGGGTCTTTAGCTGTATATGTAAATACGAGCAATAAATTATGCTTGGCATTTAAAGATAGTAGCGGAATTTGGAAAGAGTCTATTGTATTAAATAAAGCTATAAGTGCTAACACTTGGTATTCTATGATAGCACAATGGGAAAATACATCTTCAGGATTAAAAGCTACATTAACTATAGATGATGAAGTAAAGAATGCTACTGTTAGTGGTGTAAAAGACTTTACTGGTGGTAAGGTTATAGTTGGAGCAGATTTTAATAATAAAAATGCATTAAATGGAGAAGTGGAAGAATTATACTGTTCTACAGAGGTAGACAATTTAACAGAACTAAAGCAGCATTATAATAAGTTAAAGAGCGGTAACTATGGATACTACAAAAATTGGGATGAATATGTTCCTTTAAGAGGAAATTCTTCAAGTATTAATGGACTTAGAGCACTTACAGATAAGAGCAAGTATGATTCATCTAATGAGCTAACTATGCAAGCTACAGGAGGCAGATATGCTAGCTATAGTAGTGGAATAAGGGACAACTCAGGAACAATGAATCTTTGGCTTAAACCTAGTGCAAGTACTAGTACAAGATATATATTTTCTGGAACAACTAGAGAAAATATTGGTGTGATAGAGGCATATTTAGCTTCGGATAATAAAGTAAAGTTATCTGTTAAGAATAGTAGTGGAAGTATTGTAGACATAATAACATCAAATACAGCTGTAACAACAGGACAATGGAATATGTTAACAATATCTTGGAATAAAAGCGGAACAACTCTTACAACCAATATGTATATTAATGGAAATAAAGAGAAATCAGCTTCAGGTACCTATAAAGATTTTTCAGGAGCTAATATATGTATAGGTCAAAAATTATCTGGTAGTTCAATAGAAGGAAACCTAGATGAACTCATACTTTCAAGCAAGTGCTATGATGACAATACTGTAAAATCAATGTATACTAAAGGAAGAGGAAAAGCAACTGCTAGGGTTGGACAAAACAACTATACTTATAATAATGATAGATTATCAAAGGTTTCTAGCAATAGTACAAGCTACAACTTTACCTATGATGGAAATGGAAATCAGAAATCTGTAGCAGTGGGAAGTAGCACTTTAATAACTAATAACTATGATAATGTATCAGGTGTATTAAAAAATGCTACCTATGGAAATGGCAATACAGTAGCCTACGGTTATGATAATTTAAATAGGGTAACTAATAAAACCTTAGATGGTAAGATAGCTTCAAAATATACCTATGATAATTATGGGAATTTAGCTATATCCCAGGATTTAAAAAGCGGAATTACCAATAAATACACCTATGACTTAGCAGACAGACTGGTAAAAACAGAGGATTCAAGTGGAAATTGGTTTAAATATGATTATGATAAGACTGATAAAACTAGTAAAAAAGAAAACCATATAGCAGGAAAATCATATTCCACAAGCTTTAATTTTGATAAAGACGGAAAAACTGAAAATGTATCATTACCTTCAGGAAAAAATTATTTTTATATTTATGATTCTATAGGAAGAACTAAATCTAGAACACTAAACTTAGATGCTGCTTATACCTATGATACAAGATATGAATACAAAGCTGGTTATGCTGGTTCAACAACTTCAATGGTATCATCAATAAAAAATGGCAATAGCGAAATAAAATATACCTATGATGACTTAGGAAGAATTGAAACTGTAAATAATGGTAAAGTAATAAAGTATTACTATGATAGTTTAGGACAGGTTGTAAGAGAAGATAATGGAGACCTTAATAAAACTATAACCTATACCTATGATGAAAGTGGAAACATTCTAAAGGTTGCAGAATATGCACTAACAAGTAACACAACACTAGGAGCAGCAACTAAAGCTGTAGATTATAGCTATGGTGATAGTAATTGGAAAGATAAGTTAACCTCTTACAATGGAAAAGCTATAACCTATGATGCCATAGGAAATCCATTAACTTATGATGGCTACACCTTTAAATGGGAAGGTGGAAGAACATTATCCTCTATAACAGGAAATAGTAAAAACATTAGTTATAAGTATAATAGCGATGGAATAAGAACAGAAAAAACAGTAAATGGAGTAAATCACAAGTACACACTAGAAGGAAGTAATGTAGTATATGAAGAAATAACTAATGGAAGTAAAGTAGATAGGATTTTTTATAACTATGGAGATAAAGGTC
>NZ_DIGW01000007.1:0-1766 GCF_002419845.1 Clostridium sp. UBA5712
GTGATATTATAGGAATAATAAACTCTATTGGAAAACAAGTTGTTTCTTATACCTACGATACTTGGGGTAAATTAATATCTATAACAGGAGATAAGGCATTAGGAGAAAAGAATCCTTATAGATATAGAGGCTATAGATACGATACAGAGACTGGATATTACTACTTGCAATCAAGATATTATAATCCTGAGTGGGGAAGGTTTATAAATATAGATGCTCTTGGTGGAGATGTAGGTGCATTGTTATCCCATAACATATTTGCTTATTGTAATAATAATCCTGTTACATCAAAAGATCCATCAGGGTTTAGACCTATATACACTCAAGGAGAAGAAACAGCTGCAATGAGAAAAGCTTCATATAATGCTATGTCAAAAGCAAGAGCAAAAAAACCTTCACAGAGTTTGCCACCGAGGGGTGTGCCAAATTCCAAAGTAAAAACACCAAATGGGTTAACAGAAAGAGAATATGATGAATATGGTAAAATGAAAAAGGATACACATTATGGACATCCTGACAATCATCCGGAACTTAAAAGTCCTCATTTTCATGACTGGAAATGGGATGGCGATATACCACATAAAGGTGACCCTTATGATATAGTTCAAGGTGTATGTGGTGTTGGATTAGTTGTTGTATGTGCAATTGGAGTAACCATTATAGTAGCTGATGATACACTTGGAATTGGAGTAGCTGATGATTTCTTGATTGCTCCACTTGGCTCAGGTGTAGGAACAGGAATGACTATGATTTTTGGAGGTTAATATGATTAGAGGATTAAGATTTAAAATACCAAATGAATATAATTTTTTTATTAACAAAATAACGGATGGAATAAATAAGGATACGTATGTTTGGGGAATTTTTGAAGACCAGGTGTTTGTTGAGAAAGGTGATTTTTTATTTGATTCAGATATATATAGTGGTCAAAAATTTAATGAAATAATTTCTCAATCACCATACTATGCTACTGCTCTCAATCTTCAAGTTTTTCCTTGTGAGACTAATATTCAACAAGTAAAAAATTATAATGAGTTCTTAAGTAGTAACTGTGAACTTGTATTTTTAATATGTGATGTCATTTTTGTGGATATATACTCAAAATCTATGAAGATTATTGAAATTATCAGGCTAAATGCGCAAAATAACAACTTTCAAGAAATAGAATATATAACTGATGAAAATGATAGAATAAAGGAATTTGATAATTATTTATAAAGAATGACAACAATTTATAAAAATGACAACAATTTATTAAATAGGTTGTTGTCATTTTTATTGTTAGTAAAAACATTAGTTATAACTATAATAGTGATGGAATAAGAACAGAGAAAACAGTAAATCAATGTGGAAACTCCTTTTCATATGCATTCAAATGAGTAAGTTTCACTAGTTAAATAAGAGATTTAGAGAGTCACTTAAATACACCCTAGAAGGAAATAAGGTAGTTCATGAAGAAATAACTAATGGAAGTACAGTAGATTAACAGAGTTCTTAGCTTATTGGAGAGTTTTTTTCTCTCACAGGAGGTTAGAAATCGTTATCTAAGGACGTAGTAGACCTTAATGAAACTTAGGGATATTAACCATCGGATAAAATTTTTTATAACTATGGAGATAGTGGTCTTGTAGGATTCATGTTAAATGATGCTGAACAATATTTTTACATTAGAAATGCACAAAGTGATATTATAGGAATAATAAACTCTATTGGAAAACAAGTTGTTTCTTATACTTATGACACCTGGGGTAAATTAATATCTATAA
>NZ_DIGW01000007.1:1836-13501 GCF_002419845.1 Clostridium sp. UBA5712
CAGAGACTGGATATTACTACTTACAATCAAGATATTATAATCCTGAGTGGGGAAGGTTTATAAATATAGATGCTCTTGGTGGAGATGTAGGTGCATTGTTATCACATAATATATTTGCTTANNCAATGAGAGATGCTTCTTATAAGGTTATGAATAATTATTATTCTACTAAAAGTAAAGGTAAAAGTAGTTCAAACTTCAGTTATAAAGAAAGTGCTATTCAAGGATGAATTTCAGGAGCAATAGATGAAGTAGGTGGATGGGCAGCGAGTTTTTTTATAAAAGGAAAAAAGGTTTGGAAGGATCTAGATTATTTAACAATGGGTAAATATGTTACTAAATATAGCAAAGGAGCCAAAGCAGCAATGAAAGGGTTAGGTATTGTAGGTTCGGTTGGAATGACGGCATGGAATGCAAAAGGTAGTTTTGATAAAGGCGATACGTCTGGTGGAGTAATTGATATAGTAGCTGGTGCAACAGGACTTGCAGCAGTAGCAGTAGGAGCCGTAGGATTTGGATTAAGCATTGGCGCAGGTATTTTAATTGATAAAGCTTCATATAAAATAAAAGAATATTTCTAAGGGGGTGATTTGTTTGAAAGATAAGGTGAAGTATGTTGGAATAATGGGAGTTTTTTTTGGCATTGTCATAAATAGAATTTTAACTGCTAGATATGGAAATAGTGGAAGTATTATACTTGCTTCAGTAGCTTTGACATTAGTAGTAATATCAATGATTATAATAATAATAATGAAAAAGTTTTTAGAAGCACTAATACTATTACCTATTGTATTACCAGGCATAATTATGTTTATAGGTATATTTATTGATAATCTATATGTAGGTGGAGTGGGACTTATATCATTAATGATTGCATTACCTATAATGATTAAAGTTACACCTAAATTGAAAGATAAATATCGTTCTTAAAAGTATTATAATTATAAATATTAGTACTTTAAAAAATTTATAATATACTATAAATCAAAAATTTTAGATTAATTAATAAATATCCTATAGAATAACTTGACTAATAAGCTAATTCTATAGGATATTTTAGTTTCTAAAGATAAGAGAATATTATTAAAAAAAACTTACCTTATAGCCATAACACTATAGGACGAACTAAATCTAAAATATTAAACCTAGATAATAGAAAAACATTTAATACAGAGTATGAATACAAAGCTGGTTATGCAGGTTCAACAACTTCAATGGTATCATCAATAAAAAATGGCAATAGTGAAATAAAATATACCTATGACGACTTAGGAAGAATTGAAACAGTAAATAATAGTAAAGTAATAAAGTATTATTATGATAGTTTAGGACAGGTTGTAAGAGAAGATAATGGAGAACTTAATAAAACTCTAGCCTATACCTATGATCAAAGCGGAAACATTCTAAAGGTTACAGAATATGCACTAACAAGTAACGAAACACTAGGAGCAGCAACTAAAGCTGTAGATTATAGCTATGGTGATAATAATTGGAAGGATTAACAGAGTTCTTAGATTCTGTGAGAATGATTTTTTCGAGCAGAAGCTTAGAAATCGTTATCCAGGGATGTACTAGTTCTTAACTTCAATTTATTGGAGGTTTAGAGCTAGTAAGCCATCGGATAAGTTAACCTCTTACAATGGAAAAGCCATAACCTATGATGCAATAGGAAATCCATTAACTTATGATGGCTATACCTTTAAATGGGAAGGTGGAAGAACATTATACTCTATAACAGGAAATAGTAAAAACATTAGTTATAAGTATAATAGTGATGAAATAAGAACAGAAAAAACAGTAAATGGAGTAAATCATAAGTACACACTAGAAGGAAGTAATGTAGTATATGAAGAAATAACTAATGGAAGTAATGTAGATTAACAGAGTTCTTAGCTTGTGTGAAAATGGTTTTCTCTCACAGAAGGTTAGAAATCGTTATCTAGGGGCGTAGTAGCCCTTAGTGAAACTTAGGGATACTAGCCATCAGATAAGATTTTTTATAATTATGGTGATAATGGTTTAGTAGGCTTTACTCTAAATGGTAAAGAGTATTTCTACATTGGAAATGCACAAAGTGATATCATAGGAATAATAAACTCTATTGGAAAACAAGTTGTTTCTTATACCTACGATACTTGGGGTAAATTAAGATCTATAACAGGAGATAAAGCCTTAGGAGAAAAGAATCCTTATAGATATAGAGGATATAGATATGATACAGAGACTGGATATTACTACTTACAATCAAGATATTATAATCCTGAGTGGGGAAGATTCTTGAATGCAGATGCTATTGGTGGTAGTATAGGTGAATTGTTATCACATAATACTTTTGCTTATTGTAATAATAATCCTGTTATATCAAAAGATCCTAATGGTTTTAGACCTATGTATACTCAAGGAGAAGAAACAGCTGCAATGAGAGATGCTTCTTATAAAGTCATGAATAATTATTATGCTAACAAAGGTAGTTCAACATCAAATGGAAATTCAGGTTTTAACTATTGGGTCAGTGGAATTAAAGCTACAGGCGGAAGTATAGCAGATAATATTGGCAGTAAGGTTGGTAAGCTAATTAACACTGGTTATAGAAAAATTTGTGACATAAAAGCATTTGGACCAGCATTTAGAGTAAATGTAGCTGGAAAAAGTTTTTCCAAAAGTCTGGGTAAAAAGGCATTAGGTTATGTTGGAGATATTGGTATAGGTGCATATTCTGCAATCAACAGCTTCATCAAAGGAGACGTTACTGGTGGATTTATTGATTTAGGTGCTACAGTTGTAGGAATTGGTGCAGGATGGGCAATTGGAGTGGGAGTTGCAGCACTAATGACAGTAAGTGCTCCAGTTTGGGCCGTGACAGGTGCAACATTTATAGCTACAACTTCAGTCACTGTACTTATAGATTGGGGTACGAATAGAATAAAAGATAATATCAATGGGAGGTGATTAATGTGGATAAAAAGAATATTCCAAAGATGGGTGCAGCAATGGGTCTTTTTAGCTTGCTAATTATTAGAGCGTTATCTGAGAAATATGGAAATAATGCAAGAATAATGATTGGAGGAATATCAGTTATAATTGGAATATGTATTATATTATTTATTCTATGTATGAAAAAGTATGTTCTAGCATTACTATTATTAGGTGTAATGTTACCAGGTATAATTGGATTTATTGGCATGTTGTTAGATAATATATATATTGTAGGAGCTGGAATAGTATTAGTATTTATTATTATGCCTATAATAGCTAAAATTGCACCTAAATATAGAAAATGATAGGCAGAGTGATAAAGAATGCATCATAAGGAGTAACATTTATCATTATTAAGATTAAATTATAATTGTAATTAAATAAATAATTATTAAAAGTCAGTAGTAGTGAGTAGTTCACTTTACTGGCTTTTAATGATAAGTCTAATATAAAAAGTAACAATCTACAATTGATATATTTAAATGTGAATATGAAGGAACTATAATATCAATAGAAGGAAATAATGTAGTATATGAAGAAATAATTATATGGAAGTAATGAGAGTAACAGAGTTCTTAGCTTATGGGGAGGATGGGTTTCTCTCACAGAAGGTTAGAAATCGTTATCTAGGGGTACTAGCCATGAGATAAAATTTTATATAACTATGGAGATAAAGGCCTTGTAGGCTTCGTGCTAAATGATACTGAAGAATATTTCTACATTAGAAATGCTCAGAGTGGTATTATAGGCATAATAAACTCTATTGGAAAACAAGTTGTTTCTTATACTTACGATACTTGGGGTAAGTTAATATCTGTGGATTAAAAAGGAAACTCCTTTTCAGATTCATTCAAATGAGTAAGTTCCACTAACCAAATTAAAATTCGGAGTGTCACTTAAGGCATTAGGAGAAAAGAATCCTTATAGATATAGAGGATATAGATATGATACAGATATAGGTGTAATAAGTATATAAAAACTCTGTATGAATTTTGTGAATTAAGGTATAAAAAAATTAAATAGCGGTATGGAGGATATAAGGTATGAGCAAAAACAATATAGTAAATAGTATAATTTTTATTATAAGTATATATTTAAATTACAAATGGGTCTTTCCTATTCTAAGGACAGTTACATCCTTTGGTAACAATTTGGATAAATATGAAAGAAAAAAGGAACTTAAGAAAGGAGTAAAATATTTAGTTATAACAGTTATATATGTTGCTATAGTTACTTATTATTTGAATAATAGAAGGTAATATAAAATGAAGAGTTAGTGTTATAATTTGATAGTGCTTGCTGCACATGAGAGGTGATAAATATAAATCAAGTAGTTGTAGAAATTTTAATTAATGTAACATACATAATATTATTATTTATATTAATGTTAGTTGTATGGGTATTCTTTAAAGATTTATCTAAAAGACCAAGAGAAAAAAGTTCTGAAGTATTATATAAGTTTTGGATTAATTATTATAAGGTTCTAGCATTAGTTTTTATTGTTTTTAGCATTATATTTATAAGCAACTTAATGCTAAAGATAATAGATTTACTTACTTAAAGTTACGATATGGTTATAGCTATGAAGTAAAAGTATATAGAGATATAGTAAGAATCGTATATAAAAGAACAAAGGATAATTCAGAGGTTTTTATAGATGTAAGAATAAAGGAATTACTGGATAAATGGAATAAATAGTATATGTAAAAAAGGTGGTAGTGATTCTATAATTGAATGCTATAACTTTTTTTATTAAAGTAACAAATGAAAAGTAATCCGGCAAATGTTGCTTGTCCATAAAAACACATGTTTAGGAGGGGTTAAAATGAACAGCGATGAATTATTAAAAAAAATTCAGGATATAATTTTTTCAGTTCCGGGAGAAATATATAAATACAATCAGCCTAGTGATTGTTTTGATGATGATTGGAGAAAAGCTTCAACTCAAGAAAGGGCTTTTTTGTTAGTTGAAAGTTTGCTTATAAACCTAAACAAAAGCAAAACAGAAGAAAATACAAAACAAAAAGAAAATCTTGTTGAAGTTAAGATTGATAAACTACCAAGATTTTATAGCATAGCAGATGAAAATATATTCTTCAATGCTATTTACACCGTGCAATCCATAAAAGAAGTAATTGGAAATGGGAGGGAGTTATTTCTATATTATGATAAGAATATAACAAATGAAGAAAGAAATTTCATAGTTGGATTATTTAAAAGATATCAAATTCCTATCCCATCTATAATTAATAGTTAGTATTCAATAAAATAAGTATCAACTAGCTTAGTTGCTACTTAAAGTTACATATAACTATTCTGAAAAATATAAGTAGGAATTTGATTTATACCAATTATTATGTGAGAGACAGGAGTGATTCCTATCTCTATTTTTCGTATTAAATAATATTATAATTATACATTATATAGGAGAATTTTTTAAATTTTAGGTCTAGAAACATCATTAAAAGTCTGGATTAAACATTAGTTAAGTAATACTAAAATGGGGGATATTTAAGGAGGTAGTATATCAATTATGAATATAAAAGTTGGATTAATAATTATATTTATTACAATTCCATGTATAATTTTAACATTTAAAGCTGTACAGCATATTATGAAGGGGTTGCCAAGTGGAGAGAAAGTTAAAATGAAAGAATTAAAGATAGGATTAGTGTATATTATTATTATAATCATATATACGGTTATATCTAATTTAATTTTAATTAAATTACATTAACAACTAGATGGGGAGGTTATCGTGAATATTGTAGGAGATATTTTATTAAAAATTGCTTATACTATGTTAATGTTGATGATTTTTTTACTTTCTTATGTTGGATTTAAGGAAAGCTCTAAATCTCTTAAATCAAAAAAATATATTGGTAAAGATAAGTTCATGATGAATTGGCTCAGATTACTATGTGGTTTTTCTATATATGGTTGTGGAATGATAATAATTAAATTTATTATAGAAATAGTATTATATTTAATGAAAATATAATACAGAAAAATTAATTGTTTTTTAAAATATATTTTTATAAAGAAAAATTTACTATATAAAGCTTCGAAAGAAATATCTAGAAAAAATTTAATGTGGTAAATAAAGGAGTATTATGAAGTTGGTTGCGTAAAGTATATGTGATACACCCGATTTTAAGTATATTATATAGGGAAACATAAATAAAGTATAAAGTAGGCATTTTTATACAATCCCTAAATTAGTATAAATGGAGATTTAAGAAGTAACCTATGTATCTATAAAATAAAAATAAGTAATTTTAAAAATAAAAGGAAAATACTTATGAAGGTGATAGTTGTTCCAATCAAGTGGAATAACTATCACTTTTTCTTTTTATATGATATTACTTGTTAGTAAATTATATAGAAGGAAAAAGAGCGTTTAATGAAGAAATAATGAATGTACATTTAAGATATTATAATCCTATTTTATGGATATAAAAAGTTTTGCTACAGAAAAATCTTGGTTTAAACGTCAAATTTCTGTTGTATCTCTAGGCTCTAATTTTATACCACAACCATGGGGAGCAATTGTTGGAATAGGATCTGGAGGATTAAAGGATGCTTATGATTATATGCCAGAAAACATTCAAATTATGGTTGATTGGACATGTCAACCAATAATTAGTGCTCCATCAATGGGAATTAATTAAAAGATACCATTAAAGTTATACAAATATAAGTTGTTTAGAGATTAATATGAAGTAAATTGTAATTTAGAATAGAAATTAAAAGGGAGAATTAGGATCTATGAACAATAAATATTCAGTTATTAAAGATATAGTTGTTTGGATTATAATGTCTATTATTGGAACTATAATTTTTGTTAATACAACAAATATTTCTAAGATAAGTGCTATTATTATTAGTATAATAGCAACAGTAATAATTCTAGTAGCAAGTTATAATAATTATAAATTAGTAATATCTGATGAAGAAATTGTACTCTATAAATCATTTATAAAAAAGATACAAATTCCATTAGAAAATATAGTGGAAATAAAAATTGGTAATTCTTTTACGGGGAGCAGGATTCAGGGGGTGGTAAAATACATTTATATAAAAACAGCGGAAGATAATCATAAGTTTAATATTGTTAATATAGAGAGTGAACAGTTTTATGATGACATTAAAAATCTTGCAACTAAGCTAAATATTAAATATTTTAACAATCAGGAATAAACTATAAAATTATTTAATAAGTAATGTATGTATTAGAGTAGCAGTAAAAAAAGTAAACTTTAAAATAGTGAAGGGTTAATAACGGAATTACTACATAAATAGAATAAAAAACTTATGGAAAAAAGTGATAGTTATTAGTATAATTGAATGCTGTCACTTTTTCTATTAGGTTAGTAATGAAAAATATAGATTAATCATACTACAATAGGATGTTCAGTGGATACTTTTGCAGATATAGCAATAGGGACAGCAACAACAGTATTTATAGCAGCGGGAGTAGCTTACCTAGGAATAACAGCTCCATTATGGGGACTGCTCTTTTAGCATCTAGTATTAGTTATGGAGCATCAAGTTTGTTAGAAAATAAAATAACCAATCTAAAGAACTCAGTTATATCAGGGTTTTAGAAGGAGGAAAAAATGAAATCAGCTAAAATTAAACAAGTAGATGAGATGGAAATTAGAGATTTAAAGAAATTAAATGTTTTTATTTCAATAGGATTTATGGTAGGAAGTATATTTTTTAATTTGATGTTAAGTAGTGATGATGAAGTGTACCATAGAATAGCCCCAGTATTATTAGTACTTACTTTAATACTAAATATAATAACTATAATATTAAGCTTTAATAAGAAAAGAATATATAAAAGTGATTATATTTTAATTCCAATACAAGGAATTCTAGTAGCACTATCATTATATCTTCTTGCAGTAAATTGTTTAACATTAGAAAGCACAGTTACAAAAATAATAATATTTTCAAACTATATATTAGTAAATTTATATATTTTCTACAAAAGAATAATAGTAAAAAATGAAGACTATATTAGCAGTGTTAAAAAAGGTACCCATGGAAGATATATAAAGAGAGATTTAAGTGTTTCATTAATTGTAACTGCAATATTATTAACAATTGCTAAAGTTATAGACTCTAGTCCAATAATAATTGAAGAAGGTAATGGAAATGAGTTTATTTCAGGTATTTTTTTGATAGGAGTTACTGTATGTTTAAGTATTGTTTATATAATAGCAATATCTAACTATTTGTATAGTGTTAAGGATAAAAAATTCCCCAAAACATATTAAATTAATATGATAAAAACTTATATATATGATGTATAAGAAGGGTGTTATTAAAAATATAGTTACAATTTAGAAGTATTATACTTAATAAAAAATTAGAAATAAAATTTCGGTATACCTAATATACTGGAATTTCATTTATTTTATATACCATAGAATTAATTAGTTATTTTAGTTTTATATAAAAAGATTTAAAAGTATTTCTACGTAAATTTTACTTTAAATGGTATAAGTAAGTTTCAATAACTAAGTCCTTGAATTTTGATGTTAAATTTAAATATACCTTAGAAGGAAATGATGTATTTTATGAAGAATTAACTAAGGAAAGTTGTGTAGAAATCGTTATCTAGGGCGCAGTAACTCTTAGTAAAACTTAGGGATATAGCCATCAGATAAGATAGTATATGCCTATGGTGTTAATGGTTTAGTAGGTTTTACTCTAAATGGTAAAGAGTATTTCTACATTAGAAATTCACAGAGTGATATCATAGAAATAATAAATTCTATTGGAAAACAAGTTGTTTCTTATATTTATGGCACCTGGGGCAAATTAATATCTGTGGATTAAAAGGAAACTCCTTTTCATATTCATTCAAATGAGTAAGTTCCACTAACTAAATTTAAAATCGGAGTGTAACTTAAGGCCTTAAGAGAAAAGAATCCCTATAGATATATACTGAATATTAATACTTACAATCAAAACATATAATACTGAGTGGGGAAGAGTCTTAAATGAAGATGGGTTAGTATCTACAGGGCAAGGTATGTTATCTCATAATATGTTTGCATATTGTGCTAATAATCCCGTAATTTTTAAAGACCTATTAGAGTTGTCATATTATATGTCAAATGAATATGGTGGTAGAGGCGGTTTCGGGCTGCTGCTATGGTTGGTAGTGGAGCTTTAGCAGACACTGTAAAAGTAGCATGGTATGGCACTGTTGGAACAATAGTAGCTATTTGGAATATTATAACCTTTTCTAGTAGCGACACCACAAATAATAGTTCAAATAATAAATCAAAGCCAGAAAAACAAGAGAGAGCTAAAAATAAACTTAAATCAGATATTAAGGTGGAAGGGTCACATAGTACATTTAAGCAGAATCCTAATACAGGAGAGATAACTAATTATAAGATATGGTAACCAAATCTAAATAATTCTACAGGGCTTGAGTTAGAGAAAGGATATGATGGAATTGGTAAGTCACATAAGAATTCTATTACTGGAGAGAATCTTATGCCGCATGTGCATGATAAGACAGTGCCAGGAGGGGTTAGACGTCCTTTACCTTGGGAAATTCCAGGCAACCATTAACAAATTAATAATATAAAGAGGTGTAAATAAGATGAATATGATAGCATGGTTAAGTGAATGGTACAAAAGCAATTGTGATGGTGATTGGGAACACTATTATGGAATAAAAATAGATACGATTGATAATCCAGGATGGAAAGTAGATATAGATTTGGTGGATACTTATTTAGAAGATGTACAATTTAATACAGTTCAAATCTATGTTGATGATTTTAATTGGATTCATTGCAGTGTTGTAGATGGAATTTTTAGGGGAAGAGGTAGTACAGATAAGTTAGAAGAAATACTAAAAATATTTAGGCAATGGGCAACTGAAAATAAAAAATATCATTAATAAAGTAGTATAAATATATAAGAACAAAAGTGCTAAGAGTAAGTTAGAAAAGTAATAGTATAACGTCGTCAGACTAGAATATCTGTTGGCGTTTTTTATCTTTTTAAAAATACTAGTATTTTTAAAGATATTTTGATTATGAATAGAATTATAAAAATAAAGTAATTATACAAGATATTGAATGTTAGAAAATTATATAGAAGGAAAACGAGATATAGATAGTGCATTAGGTAAAAGAGGCTCGAAGGAGCGGGAACAGAAATCACGAGAGTTGCATAATAGTAAGAAGAAAAATGGTGATGCCAATTATAATAATAAGGCTTATGACGATTTAGTTAATGGAAATTTTCACAAATTTTATATAAGTCCTGTAGAGAAAATTGTACTTGTAGGCGCAGGTATAGCAATAATAGGTGGGACTATAGTTGAAGATGTAGCTACTGGCGGGTTAGGCATTGCAAATGATGGAATTACAATAACTGCTGGAGGAGCTTTAATTATAAGAGCATTTGGAGGATATTGATGTTTAAAGAGGAGGTGCTGACAATTGAATTTTGAAGAAAATTTCGATATGGGCGAGAAATATTACATTATTGGAGAGTACGAGAAGGCAATAGAATATTTTGAGAACTGCTATAAAATAAATAAGTCTAACGATTGTTTAAATTATATCGGATGCTGTTATTTAGGAATCAAAGATTATTATGCAGCCATTAAAATATTTAACTCAATAATAGAAGATTGTCCTAATTCAGAGAGACCAGTTTTTAATTTAGGTAGAGCCTACATGAAGTTAGGTGAGCTTGATACTGCATTAGATAACTTTAAAAAAGCAATTACTATAAATCCATATAGTGAAGATGGTTATTATTACTTAGGAGTATATCATCAACAGGTTGGTGAGTTAGAAATGGCAAAGATGTATTATAAAAAGTCGTTAGAAATAGACAATGAGCAGTCAGAAACTTATTTAAATTTAGGTATATGTTGCTTTGAGTTAAAATTATATGAAGAAGCATTAGAATCGTTTAGCCATTCATACAAATATGACAGAGAGTGTGTAGAAGCTATACAGAATAAAGCCTTAGTACATATTGAAATGAATGACTATGAAAGAGCACTAAAAGAACTATATGCTTTTAGTATTTTACAACCTGACGATATTGATAATGTACTAGATATTGCTCATTGTTATTATAAAATACTTGACTTTAAGAATTCCTATGTATGGTGCAAGAAGGCATTGATTATTGATTCAGATAATACATTTGCAAATAAACTTCTTAAAATTTTAAGTTTAAAGTTGAGAGAGTAAAATAAAACTATTAATTTATAAAATAGAGGTATTAATTATGAAAAACTTACTGAAGAATATTTTATGATTAGTTTCATATTTAAGATGTATTATTTCATATTAATATTAGTTTTATTACTCAACTCATAATAATAAAAGTGCATTAAACGATAATTTATAAGCGAAAAAGTACCTTAAAATGCAAATTGAATACCAGAATAAATATTCTAGGGCACTATCCTAGGAAATTATAACTTAGGTAGTGAAAATTTGATACAATAGCTTATTAAAGCTAATGAAAAACGTCGACATGTTCTGATACTTGTTGATGTTTTTTAGGTAAATTAAAGTAAAAGTTAATTATATTGTATTGAATGGTATAATAGAAAAACTAGCTGATGGAGCTAAATATGATTATATATCAGAAGGAAACAAGGTAGCTTATGAAGAAATAACTAATGGAA
>NZ_DIGW01000007.1:13526-301675 GCF_002419845.1 Clostridium sp. UBA5712
GTTATCTAGGGGCGTAGTAGCCCTTAGTGAAACTTAGTGATACTAGCCATCAGATAAAATTTTATATAACTATGGAGATAGTGGTCTTGTAGGATTCGTGCTAAAGGATACTGAAGAATATTTCTACATTAGGAATGCTCAAAGTGATATTATAGAAATAATAAATTCTATTGGAAAACAAGTTGTTTCTTATATTTATGGCACCTGGGGCCAATTAATATCTGTGGATTAAAAAGGAAACTCCTTTTCATATACATTCAAATGAGTAAGTTCCACTAACCAAATTAAAATTTGGAGTGTCACTTAAAGCCTTAGGAGAAAAGAATCCTTATAGATATAGAGGATATAGATACGATACAGAGACTGGATATTACTACTTGCAATCAAGATATTATAATCCTGAGTGGGGGAGATTCTTGAATGCGGATGGAGTAGTATCTACAGGACAAGGTATGTTATCTCATAATATGTTTGCATATTGTGTTAATAATCCCGTAATTTTTAAAGACCCATTAGGTTTGGCGCATTGTATGTCAAATGAATATGGTGGTGGAGGCGGTTTTGGTGCCGCTGCTATGGTTGGTAGTGGAGCGCTAGCAGACACTGTAAAAGGAGCATGGTATGGCACTGTTGGAACAATAGGAATTGTTTGGGAAATTATAACTTTTTCTAGTAACAACAGTAAAAATGATAATTCTAAGGCTAAAAGAAATACTAATACATCGAATTTAACTAATCAAGGAAAGGTAATTGGAAATATAAAAGGGGCACCGCCTGTAGATGCTGGCAAACAAGGTAAACATGTAATAGGACACCATCAAATAAGCAAAGTCTATCAGAAGGAAGAAATAAATCAACATGGTCTGAAGGAGAAAATGGAGTGGATTTAACACAAGAAGGATGGCTAAAAGGTAGGATTACAAAGAATCCTAATGTAAGGGTATGGGATACAGGAAGGGTAATTGAGTCCAATGGAGAAACGCAAGTTAATGTTAAATATTCACCTACGGGGGGAACTATACATGGAGTTCCATCATTTAAGAAAGGAAAGTGATCAAATGGATATTATAGAAATAGTTAAAAGTCTATATAGGAGCTCAGCTGGATCTTATTTATTGCTTAAATATGTCAATAGAGGGTATTGGATTGATAAGTTGCAGGAATATTTTCCAAATAAATATATTGATAACCTTACGGAGTTTAATTATGATAAGTGCTTTTCTATGTATATTAATTTATCAGATAACAAAGGAAGTATAGGTACTGAAGAATTTGATAATTATATCTTAGAAAATGAAAACTTATATATACTTAGTATAAAAATTTCTGTATTAGCACCGTATTGTATATTTAAATATGTAAGATACTATGTTGATGAAGAAATAAAATGTGAAACTAGTTCTATACCTTATTGTGAAGAGCATATGGAGTTTAATAAAATAATAAATAATTTTATTTCAGATTATCACCTTATTCTTTTGGATGATAATACACTAATGAGAGAAGTTTCGGATATATGTCTTGAACTAAGAGAACCTCCAGTAAGTGTGTATAATTGTCTTTTTCAAGATTGTTATTCATATTATCCTTATTCAATAAACAAAGTAGAGTAAAACTATATATTTAATTTAAGAAAATTAGCTTAATGATTGCCTATAAGATATTCTTTTAGTTAATATTTTATAGGTAATCTTCTATAGAAGCTTGTGTTTATATAACTTAATTTAAAATAAGAGGTGTAAATTGATGGATATGATATTATGGTTAAATGAATGGTATAAAGATAATTGTGATGGTGATTGGGAGCACTACTATGGAGTAGAGATATGTACTCTAGATAACCCGGGATGGAAAGTAGATATAGACTTGGTAGACACTTATTTAGAAGATGTAGAATTTAATAGAGTTCAAATATATATTGATGATTTAAATTGGATCCATTGTAGTGTTGCAGATGGAGTATTTAAAGGAAGAGGTAGTATAGATAAGTTAGAGGAGATATTAAAAATATTTAGAGTATGGGCTACTGAAAATAAAAAATATCATTAATAAAGTAGTGTAAATATATAAGAACAAAAGTGCTAAGAGTAAGTTAGAAAAGTAATATTATAACGTCGGCAGACTAGAATATCTGTTGGCGTTTTTTATCTTTTTAAAACTACTAGTATTTTTAAAGATATTTTGATTATGAATAGAATTATAAAAATAAAATAATTATACAAGATATTGAATGTTAAAAAATTATATAGAAGGAAAAAGAGCATTTCATGAAGAAATAATGGTAGTAGTGAAATAAAGGATACCTATGATGCCTTAAGAAGAATTGAAATTGTAAATAATTGAAGGAAAATAGAATATTATTATAATGAATTAAATCAACTTATAAGAGAAGTAAACCACGTATTAAGAAAGACTATAGTATATACATATAATGAAGAAGGAAATATATTTAAGTGTAATTAGTTTAATAAAAAGGAGTGAAAAAATTTGATTAGCTTAGATATTAAGGTGAAAAATGGATATAGTAATTATCTAAATAAAATCTTAAATGGTGTTAATTTATTTAATTATGTTTGGGAAATAAATGCTGATAATTTTTTATATTTTGACAATGGTGAGTTGAAAGAAGATTTTTTTGGAGCAGATGTTTTAAATGCAGAAGAATTCATTAAGTGTATATCAAGAGACAGTTATTACATGATATTTACTGATATAAAAGTATATTCTCTTGGTAGTGAGCGTATCGAAATAAAAACATTCAAAGACTTTTTAAGAAGCAGTTGCGTAATGATTATTTTATGTACAGATTCATCAGTTATAGAATTTTATTGCAAAGATAGGAATATTCTTGATAAAGTATATAATAATTGTATAAATAATGGTTTTGAAAAAGTAGAATACAAGTCAGCTGCTGATGTTTCAGAAAGAAGTATGATTGCTTGGTAGGTAAAATTTTATAGCATAATAATAATCCTGCAATAAGAGGAGAAATCTTTTCAGTTGTATCAAAAGAAAAATCAAATATATATTATAATCCTGAGTGAGGAAGAGTCTTGAATGCATATGCTATTAGTGGAAGTATAGGTGAATTATTATCACATAATATTTTTGCTTATTGTAATAATAATTCCGTAAATGGTAAAGACCCTAATGGGTTTAGAACTATATATATTCAAGGTGAAGAAACAGTTACTATGAGGGATGATTCGTATAATACTATAAATATATATAGAAAAAGAAAAAACTCTGATACTAGCACTGTAACTAACTCTAAGGAAATAAATTAAAAGATATAATACTTTAATTTGCAGTGGCAGATGCCTTTACAGCCAGTGAAGGATGGGTAGCAATAAGTGTGGATTTAGGTATTGGTGTAATTACTGAAGGGGCAAAATGGCGAGTCACAGAGATGATTGAAAAGTTTTATTGGAACTTTATAAGGAGAGATGAAAGATGAATGGCAATAATAAAGGTACATATGCAGTAGCAGGAATAGCTGTCTTTATTATATCAAAGATTATACTTGGAAGTTTAGGAATAGAGAATGTACCAGTACCCATTATCATAGTCGCACTAGTAGCTTCATATGCTATGTTTTTAATTGGAACACTTAATAAAAAATTAATAGGAGGAGAGAGAACTTGTTATATAGTAAGTGCAATCTCATTGGCAGCTACTATTGTTAGCACTATAATAATAGTTATATTTTTAAGTTATTTTCCACAAAATGTAGAAGAATATAAAGTGTTATTGCTAATATTATTAATAATTAGTATATCATCGCTTCTATGTTTGACTATTGCAGGAATGATAATTAAAAAAAAGTATCAAAACTAGTTATAATATGATAAAAAGTTATATATGATGTATAGGAACAGTGCTATTAAAAATATAGTTACAATTTAAAAATATTTGTATTTAATAAAAAATTAGAAATAAAATTCCGGTATACTTAATATATTGGAATTTTATTTATTTTATATACCATGCAGTTCAATTACTGAGGGGGTTGGTACTAAATATACCAATGAAACGAGAGATGAAATAAAATCAGGATCATTCTGGGTACATCCGTCTATGATTTTGGAATCAATCTTGGTAAAGGAGCTATTCATGTTGTTAAAAATGGAACTAAGGCACATAGCGGAAAAGTAATGAGTTATGGAGCAGGGATTACTGATACTTTTATCGGCAAAAGTAAATATATATTAAGTGAGACAATAGATACATTTAAAGGTTCTATAAAAGGATTTGCTGCAGTTGGACTAGTATCAAGTGATGTAAGTAATTATATAAGAATATGATGGAAATATTAAACACGATGCAATAGGGTAGGCAGTAGATTCTTTAGCAGTGGGAGGAAGTATATTATTAGATAAGACGGTAGAAAAGATAAAATTTTCAATAATATCGGGAAGTTAGAAGGAGGAGAAAATGAAATCATCTAAAATTAAACAAGAAGAAGAGATGGAAATTAAAGATTTGAAAAAATTAAGTATTTTTGTTTCTATAGCATTTATGATAGCAAGTTTAATTTTTAATGGAGCATTGCTAATAGATAAAGAGGTGTATTCTAATATATCGCCAATATTAATAGGATTATCTATAATATTAGGTATAGTAATGTTAATATTAAGTATAAATGAAAAAAGAATATATATGACGTATCATATATTTGGATCAATACATGGAATTGTAGCATTGCTATCTATTTATTTAGTTTGTGTAAATCAGCTAGTGCCTCAAAGTTTAATTACAAAAGTATTGATATTTTTTAATTATTTATTTATAAATTTATGGGTTTTTTATAAAAGAATAATAGTAAAAGATAAAGCTTATATTACTAGTGTAAGTGAAGGCACTCATATAAAATATATTAAAAAAGATTTAGTTTTATCTTTAATTATTTCTGCGATAATAATAACAATTGCTAAGGTGCTAGATTCAAGCCCAATTATAATTGAAAAAGGAGAATTAAAACTGTTTATTGTAAGTATTATAGGGATAGGTGTTACTATATGTTTTAGCATATCATACATTACAGCAATATCTAATTATCTGTATAATATAAAGAATAACAAGTCATTTCAAAAATTGAGCAAATAAAATTTGAATAGTATATTTAGGATGCTTGAAATGTATAATGGAGTTTTTGCAGCAATTTTGGGAGTAATAATATTTTGAATTATTGTAAAGAAAACTAATATGATAAAGAAATAAATAATATATTACAGTTTTATAAGGAGAGGAAAAATGAATAGTAATAATAAAGGTATATATGCAGTAGTAGGAATAGCTATCTTTATTATATCGAAGCTTATACTTGGAAGTTTAGGAATAGAGAATATACCAGTACCAATTATCATAGGTTTATTAGCAGCTTCATACGCTATGTTTTTAATTGGGATACTTAATAAAAAATTAACAGGAGGAGAGAAGGTTTGTTATATAGTATTTTCAATTTTATTCGCAGTTGCGATTGTTAGTACTATAATAGCAATTATATTTTTAAGTTATTTTCCACAAAATGTAGAAGAATATAAAGTATTGTTGTTAATATTATTAATGATTATTATATTATCACTTTTAGGTATAGTTATTGTATCATTGATAATTATAAAAAAATATCGAAATTAGTTATCCTATGATTATAACTTATGTATGCCATATAAAAAGGGTATTATTAAAGATATGGTTATAATCTAGAATTACTTATATTAAATAAAAAATTAGAAAGTAAATTTCGGTATACCTAATATACTAGAAATTTATTTATTTTATATAATGGAATTAATTTATTATCTTAGTTTTATATAAAAAGATTTAAAGATTTAAAAGTATTTCTATGTAAATTTACCTTAAATAGTATAAGTGGGTTTTAATAACTAAATCCCTGAATTTTGATATTAAACTTAGATATACCCTAGAAGGAAATGATGTATTTTATAAAGAATTAACTAATGGAAGTAATGTAGATTAACAGAGTTCTTAGCTTGTGTGAGAAGTATGAAGTAAATTGTAGTTTAATATAAAGTCAAAGGTGGGGGGAATTAAGATATATGAACAGGAAATATTCAGTTATTAGAGAGATAGTTATTTGGATTATAATAGACATTATTGGAACTATAATTCTTGTTAACACAATAAATATTTCCAAGATAGTTGCTATTATTAGTAGTATAACGGCAACAGTACCAATTCTAATTGCACGGTATAATAATTATAAATTAGTAATATCTGATGAAGAAATTGTGCTCTATAAATCATTTATAAAAAAGACACAAATTCCATTAGAAAATATAGTAGAAATAGAAATTGGCAATTCTTTTACGGGGAGCAGGATTCAAGGGTGTGTAAAATACATGTACATAAAAACATCAACAGATAATTATAAGTTTAATATAGTTAATATAGAGAGTAAACAATTCTATAATGATATTAAAAATCTTGCAACTAAGCAAGACATCGAATATTTTAAAAATCAGGAATAAATTATATAATCATTTAATTTATTATAAAAATAGTTTATGAAGAAATATTATGAATATAGTGGTTTTGTAGGGTTGAGACTAAATGACGCTGAGCAATTTAGTCTATTATGCAATAGAGTGGCCAGAAATTGCAATACCATAAAATTGAGAAAGTAGGAAATTTATATGATAAGCAAGAAAAATATTTTAGCCACTATAATAATTGTTATAATAATGGCATTTATTAGGGCTAGGGGCATAGATGATATACCACAGCCAATGCTTTTTGCTATATTACTAGTGATTATTTTATACTTATTTATATTTGTTTTTAAGTATAAAGGTGATAAAAAAGAACGAGTATATTTATTAGTTATGACCATACAAGCTGCAATACTAGTAATTATATTAGTAGTTTCAGTAACAGTACAAAATAAATACCAAGATATTTCTTATAGATACAAGCCCATATTTGTAACTTTAATGGCGATCCTATTTTTAAGTCTCATAGTAACTGTATATAGTTTAGGATTCTATAAATATAAAAACAATAAATTTAGAGATAAGTAATTAAGGTTTGTTAAAAGAGTTAAATGGACTTTATTGTTATGAATTTAATAGGAAATAATAAAATGGGATAGGAAGTGAAAAGATGGAATTATTCGAAGATAAAATAATTGAAGAATATATTATATGGCAAAAGGCTAATCCTAAAAGTTTTTCATGGTGGAATTATGTAAATATGAAGTCAGATATTCAAATTGCACTGGGATTCGCTAAGTTTTTCTACCCCGAAATAATTGAGATAGACAACTGTATCTTTATAAAGGATAACTTTTCAAGCGAAAGGTATGAACAATGGAAAGTTGTGTGTAATGATAAAAAAACTTTAGAGAAGGCTATTAATTCATATGAAATTAAAGAATTTTTTCATATGAATACAGATTTTGAAGATAAAAATATAAATGAACAAATACAAGCACTAGGAAATATATTAAAAAAATTTTGGACTTTAGGTTTTAATGAAAGATTCCCTGATATGAATATAGTTGTAGATATAATTGAAGATGATGAATCATTATATATTACTGTATTTCAAGATAGTTAATTATGTTGAAAATTATTAATAGCCGTGGTTGGTAGGCATAAGTATAAAAATGGCCAATTAAGTATACTATTCTTAAAAACTATGAATGAGACTATTTTACTATATACATATAAAACTATTTAACTATTTGTTGTGTTCATGCGGGTTTAAGAGATTTGCCCATTAGAATAGTATTAAGGTAACAATAAAATAATAATTAAAAACCAAAGGAAATAGAGTATAATTAGTATGGAATTTAATTTTTTTATGTATGGGGGATAATTTAATGGATGCAGTAAATCAAGTTTTAGTTCTATCCATTATGATGGTTATAGGAATATATGCTAGAAAGAAAGGCTTTATAGATGATAGAGTAGAGAAGGGATTAAGTGCAATATTAATCAATATAACTTTACCATTAATGATAATAAATAGTTTTTGCTTAGAATTTGATAAAGCTATTATGGGAAATGCTATAAAGATATTCTTCTATTCCATAGTTATACATTTGGTGTTACTTATTTTATCAAGATATATTTATATTAAGGCTAGTGATAGAAAAAAACCACTGCTTATATTTACAACATCCTTTTCTAACTGTGGATTTATGGGCTATCCAGTATTAAACAGCATTTTTGGAGAAATAGGAGTGTTTTATGCTTCAATTTTTACTATGGTATTCACTGCTTTAGTGTGGACCATAGGGGTATCTTTATTTACAGGGAAAATATCTATGAAGGAAGCTAGTAAAAGCATTTTAAAGAATCCATCCATATGGGCTGTAATTATAGGAATTATAATATTTGTAGGTCAAATTAAACTACCCTTTGCCATTAACTCAACTGTAAAAAGTGTAGGAAATATGACGACTCCAATATCTATGATAATCATTGGATCTATGCTTTGTAGTTCTAACATAAAGGAAATGATAGGAGATTTTAGTTTATACTATTTATCTATAGTTAGACTAATTTTAGTTCCCATAGCAACATATTTTACTATGAATATGTTTAGTATAGATTCAATGTTGGTAGCTATATGCACTTTACTTATGGCTATGCCAGGAGCGGTGGTAGGACCTGTAATTGCATTATCTGCTGGTGGAGATGGTAAGTATGGCTCACAGTGTGTATTTATAACTACACTTTTATCCGTAATAACTATTCCACTATTTATATATTTAGTAAGATAATTAATTAAATAGGTAATAGGTTTTAATGATTTAGCTATTTTAAATAAGTATAGAAGGGAATGTAAATTATATATGTTTGATTTAGATGATTGTATTGCGTTTATAACAAATAAAAGTGCAAAGAAATTAGCTGACGAATTTAATAGAAGATTACAAGAGAATGGTACAACTAGAGTACAATGGATAGCTTTATTTTATATAGGTAAAGCAGGAGAAATTTCTCAAAAAGAACTTTCGGATTATATGGATATTAAAGAGTCTTCAATGGTAAGACTTATAGATAGAATGGAAAAGGAAGAGTTAGTGGAGAGAAGAAAGGGTTCAGAAGATAGAAGAATAACAAAGATAATATTAACTGATAAAGGTAAGTTTTTAAAAGAAGAACTTATGCCTAGAGGACAAGCGTTCCAAGATGATGTATTAAAGGGAATATCGAAAGAAAATTTAGAGATTTTTAAAGAAGTTTTGCAAAGGATGACAGATAATATATGTTAGCTATTGACAATACCACCCCATGGTGGTATTTTTATATCATAAATACTTGTAGTGCTAACTATTGCACTAGCAACTATTAAATGATATGGGGGTATAGATATGAAAAAAGATGTAAGAGAAATGTTAAATGACTTTATGAACGGACTTGGTGAATTAGGCGAAACTAATGGAGAAAATGTTAACGCTTTCATGGGACTATTAGGTAAGACTTATGAAGAGGGTGCATTAGATACTAAAACAAAGGAATTAATTAGCGTTGGAATTGCTGCTTATAACAGATGTGAATATTGTATAGTTTTCCACGTTTACAAAGCTTTAGAAGCAGGAGCAACTAGAGCTGAAATAATGGAAGCTGCTATGGTATCTGTTGCCTTTGGTGGAGGTCCTAGTATGGCATATTCTGTAACTTTATTAAAAGATGCTGTTGATGAATTTGAAAAAGATTTTAACTAAATAAGATTTTAAATTTAAGACCTTGAGTATTATACTCAGGGTCTTAAATCCAGAATCTTAAACTAATATATATTTGGTATTAAAGGAGAGGTTGAAATGGATATTAAGTTGGAAAGTCTATCAGGAAAAAGCAAGTCTGCTAAAGTAGGCAAAATTAATATACAAGTTGGAGAGAATGTTAAGTTAAATGATGTAATGTTCCAGCTAGAAACAAATAAAGGAAATTCACCTGTAAAAGCTAAAGGAAGCTATAAAATTGAAGAAATAAAGGTTACAGAGGGACAAGAGGTAAAGGTTGGAGATACATTACTTATAGTAAGTGGAGAAGCTTTAGCTGAAGAAACTAAAAAAGTTGATTACTTTGGTAGCTTGATAAAGGGTAAAAAAGAAAATTTAAATATAGATCTTTTAGTAATAGGTGCAGGACCAGGAGGATACGTTTCTGCTATATATGGAGCTAAAAAAGGTTTGGAAACTATAATAGTTGAAAAGGATAATTTAGGAGGGACTTGTCTTAATGTAGGATGTATTCCTACAAAATCTCTAGTTAAATCTGCTGAAGCATACAATGAAGCATTAAATGGAGAAGAATTTGGATTTGAAGTAAAAGATATAAAGCTAGACATGAAAAAGGTCATAGCTAGAAAAGATAAAATTAGAAATAATTTAGTTGGTGGCATCGACTATTTATTAAATAAAAATAATATAAGACTTATTAAGGGAGAAGCATCTTTTATAGATAACCATAAAGTATTAGTGAAAAAAGGTAAAGATGAGTATATTATTGAAGCTAAAAATATCATTATTGCTACTGGTTCTAAAATATCAAAAATAAGTATCCCAGGCATAGAGCTACCTTTTGTATTAAATAGTACAGAAGCTCTTAGTAACACAGAATTACCAAAATCAATTACTATAATTGGTGGTGGAGTTATTGGTATGGAATTTGCATTCCTTTATTCAAATTTTGGAGTTAAAGTAAACGTGGTTGAATACGAAAATAGAATCCTTAACATGGTGGATTTAGATGTCTCTGAGGAAATACTTGATATAGCAAAATCAAAGGGCATAGGTATATATACAAGTTCAAAGGTTACTAGAATTGAAAAATCTGAATCAGGTGAAGGTATAGTTATATTTGAAAATGAAGGTAATGAGAAGCTTTTAGTTTCAGAAAAGGTATTAGTAGCAATTGGAAGAGAGCCTAATATGGAAGGGCTAAATCTTGAAAATACTGATATAGAACTAAATGATAGGAATAGAGGTATAAAGGTTGAAGGTAATTTAAAGACAAATGTGGAAGGAATATATGCTATTGGAGATGTTAATAGCGAGATCCAATTAGCCCATGTAGCTTCACATCAAGGAATTGTAGCAGTTGATAATATATTAGGAAAAAATAAAGAAATGAAGTATGAATGTATTCCTAATGTAATATTTACAGCTCCAGAAATTGCTTCAGTTGGTCTTACTGAAAAACAATGTATTGATAAAAATATGAATATAAAAATAAGCAAGTTCCCTTTTGCAGCCAATGGAAAAGCCTTAACTATGGGTCAAGAGTATGGATTTATTAAAATAATAAAAGATTTAGATTCAGGTAAAATGGTTGGAGGTTCAATAATAGGTCCAGATGCTTCATCATTGATAAGTACGCTAACACTTATTATTCAGCAGAATATTTCAGAAGAGAGCATAGCAGAGACTGTATTTGCACATCCAACTACAGGTGAAGGTATACATGAAGCAGTATTAGGATTATCTATAGGAGCAATACATTATAATGAATAAAGTAATTATTTCAAAGGAAGTTAATCCTTATTATAATTTAGCCTTAGAAGAAGAATTGTTAAGAAATATAAAGTCAGAAGAAACCATATTATATCTTTGGCAAAACGAAAATACTGTAGTTATTGGAAGAAATCAAAATCCTTATAAAGAATGCGATTTAGATTATATGAAAGAAAACCATATTATATTAGCTCGAAGAATTTCTGGAGGTGGAGCAGTTTTTCATGATTTAGGAAATTTAAACTTTACTTTTATAACAAAGGAAATTGAGAGTAACTTAGATAAACAACTTAAGGTTATAAAAGGTGCTGTAGAGTCCTATGGTTTTAAGGTTGAGTTTTCAGGAAGAAATGATTTGCTTTTGAATAATAGAAAGTTTTCAGGACATGCATTTTATTGTGAAGATGGTAATTATTTTCATCATGGTACTCTTATGATTGATGTAGATATTACTAAACTTGAAAAGGTTCTTACTCCATCTAAGTTAAAATTAAAATCTAAAGGCATAGAATCAGTAAAAAGTAGGGTTATAAATTTAATAGAGGTTTGCAGTGAATTAAATGTAGACAATTTAATTCAGTCATTGGTAAGTTCCTTTAATAATATTTATGGAGATTTACAAAACTCATATATTTATAATATGAGTAGTTATGTACCTAAATTATATGATAAATACTCTAGTAAGTTGTGGAATTATGGTGAGAGTCCACAATATGATGTAGTTCTCGAAGAAAAAACTGTTATAGGTAATTTAGACATAAATTTATCAGTGGAGTCAGGAAAAATAGTAAAGGCTAAAATATTTTCAGATACTTTAGAGAATATAAATTTAGGAAAAGTTGAAGAACAGCTTATAGGCATTATATTCTCTAGAGATGAAGTTGTAAAATTAATAGGGTACTATGTAAGACAGGTATCAGAAAAATATGCATAAAAATATTTGTATAAACCATAATATTCTTAGGCTAAAATATATTTACCTCATCTAGATAAGTCAAGAAAATTTAACATTTTTAATATGGATTATATTTTAATGATATAATCCGTATTTTTATGTAAAATAACCTTGGTAATTAAAAATAATGTAGGGTATAATATGTATATTGTAAATATAGTAGCTAACAAATAAATTATTGCGAATATATTAACAGTATATTTATTATTGTAAAACTATGGAGGATTATAGAATGAGAACAATTTATAAAAACCCTAAGGAATTAGGTGCTTGTTTAAGAGATATTGTAGATTTATACAGAGATGATTTAATGACCTATGAAAAATTATCAGATAAGGTTATTAAAATTGTAGATTCTAATGTAGAAAGATTCTTTAAAAATGGTGATGTTGAAATAAAGATTGCAAATATTCTAGAGGAAGATAGAATAGCAATTATAAAAGATATATTAGATAAAAATAATTAAAAAATCTTATTATAAATTTATAAAAAAAGATGAGCTTTATTGATTAAAATAATGTAAGCTTATCTTTTTTATTTAGCGTTAAAAAATAAGCATATAAAATATACAAACATTTATATAGAAAGAGTTGTGTATACTAAAGTTAATATATTAAATTTAATTTATATATAGCAATGTTAAATCCGTGTTAAATAATCAGGTTTTGTTACAAAATCTATTTAACAAGGTGTATAAATTATATATGATATATGAAGGAAATCAATTACAAAAAACTAAGTATAAAATTATAAGATATTTATTTCAAGACTTATAGACTGGAGGTTACTTTATGGAAAGTCTTAAAATTTTAAAAAAAACTAAATTTAGTGAAGTACAGGTATTAGCACTTGGGTTTTTTATAGTAATTTTTATTGGAGGTACAATATTAAGTTTACCCATATCATCTGCTAGTGGAGAGGCCACAAATTTCTTGGATTCAATATTTACAGCTACATCTGCCACCTGTGTTACAGGGTTAGTTACAGTAGATACAGGTACTCATTGGAACCTATTAGGACAGACCGTTATTATGATATTAATTGAAATCGGTGGTCTTGGATTTATGTCTTTTGCCACTTTTATATCTGTACTAATAGGAAGAAGAATTACTTTAAAAAGTAGATTATTAATGCAAGAAGCAATGAATACCTTTAATATTCAAGGGTTAGTAAAAATGCTTAAAAAGGTTATGTTATTTACTTTTATAATACAGTTTATAGGAGCATTAATACTATCCACTCAGCTCATACCAGAGTTTGGTGTAGCTAGAGGTATATATATTAGTATATTTAGCTCTATATCTACCTTTTGCAATGCTGGTTTTGATTTATTTGGAAATTTTAATAGTTATACAGCATATTATGATAATTCCATTATACTTTTAACTGTAAGTGCATTAATAGCTATTGGAGGGTTAGGTTTTATTGTATTGTTAGAACTTTATAATTATAAAAGTACAAAAAAGTTATCTTTACACGCTAAGGTAGTGTTATTAATAACTACTATATTAATAGTGGGAGGAACTATAGTAATGTTTATCCTAGAATATAATAATCCTAATACCTTAGGAAATATGAATATTAAGGACAAAATAGTAAACTCTATTGTAGCTTCCATAAGTCCAAGGACAGCAGGAATTAACAGTGTACCAATAGATAAGATGACTACAACATCAAAATTTATAACTGTTATACTTATGTTTATTGGAGGTTCTCCAGGTTCTACAGCAGGAGGATTAAAAACATCCACCTTTGGTATAATTTTATGTACAGCTATTTCTGTAATTAAAGGAAAAGAAAATGCTGACATATTCGGAAGGACCATTCCAAGAGGATTACAATTAAAAGCTGTTACTCTTTTAATAATAGGAATGGGATTAGTAACCACAGTCACTATGGCACTTACTATAGCTGAACCTAATGAAGCCTTTTTAGATGTGTTATACGAAGCTACATCAGCCTTTGGAACAGTAGGATTAACTACAGGTGTAACTCAAAGGCTCAGTGAACCAGGAAAAATTATAATTATTATGTTGATGTATTTAGGAAGAGTTGGTCCACTTACTGTAGTAATGGCTCTAATTAGCAGAAAGAAAGGTACTAATTACAAGTATCCTGAAGGAAAGATATTGATAGGATAAACACATTTGTGAAATATTAAATAAAAAAACTATTATATAGGAGGTTAATATGGTATGGATAATAAATATATGAAAAGAAGTAAGGAAGAGTTGAAAAAAATATTAACCAAGGAGCAATATAACGTAACTCAAGAAAATGGTACCGAGCTACCTTATAAAAATGAATACTTTGACTTTTACGAAGAAGGTATTTATGTAGATATAATAACAGGAGAACCATTATTTATATCTAGTGATAAGTTTAACTCAGGATGTGGATGGCCAGCTTTTTCCAAGCCAATAGATAGAGATTTTATTAAAGAAAATATAGATAAAAGTCATGGAATGGTCAGAACCGAGGTAAGAAGTAAAAGTGGAGATTCCCACTTAGGTCATGTATTCTGTGATGGACCTGAGGAACTAGGTGGATTAAGATATTGTATAAATTCAGCTTCACTTAAATTTATTCAAAAGGATAAGATGAAGGAAGAAGGGTATGAAGAGTACTTAGATTTACTTGATAAATAAATATACAGATGAGAGTATGGCACTAAGATGTGGTTAGATGGATTTATCTATTTAATCACATCTTTTTCTATGTTTAAGAGATTAAATGTGGAAATCTACGGTTGTATTTTAAGGAGAAAAATGTGAAAATAAAGCTATATTACAAAAAGTCTTAATAAGGAGGGATATAGATGTTTTGGTTTTCAGAAGATAGTAAGAAGGTAGATAAAAATCTTTCAAAAGAAGATGAATTACAGCAGCTAGTATGGAATTTTTTTATGAACAAAATTCCTAAACTAGGTTTTGAACAGAGAGAAGGACAAGAAGATATGGCGTTAGATATATGTAACGCTATAGCTGATAGACAACATACTATAGTGGAAGCAGGAGTAGGAATAGGAAAATCTTATGCATATATAGTTCCCTTACTTTATTATAATAAACTTTTTAATAAACCTGTATTAATAGCTACGTCAACTATAGCTCTGCAAGAGCAACTAATTAAGGATGTAAAAAAAATTTGTTCTTATATTAATCATAAACCAGAAATAGTTTTAGCTAAAGGAATGACTCATTTTGCATGTAAAAGTAGAGCCGATAAATATTTTAAAGAGATTAATAGGAAAGAGTTTAATGATAATCTAGAAATACTATGTAATTACATAAATAATGGAGTAGTAGATAGAAAAAATATAAAGTTAGATGTAGATAATAATATATGGGACAATGTGAATGTAAAGGCAACAGATCATAATAGGTGTGAACATTATAATAATTGCAGTTTTATGTCTCTAAGAAGAGATATGTTAAATACTGATGGCATAATTTTATGTAATCAAGACTTATTAACTGTACATTTTCAAAAGTTAAAGAAAGGTCAAAAGGGGCTTTTAAATGAGAAAATAGATTTAATTGTTATAGATGAAGCTCATAATTTGGAGGAAAAAGTTAGAGCATCTTTAATAGAAAGCTATAACAAATATAAAATAAAATCTATTTTAGGAGATGTAATTGAAACCATAAAAATATCAGCTATAAGAAGAGAGAGTTACGAAAATTTTAATAATATAACTCATATTTTGAATGTTATTTTTAATAAACTAAATAATCAAGTAAAAAAACAAATTAACTCATCACCTAAGGGTGAAGAAATGGAAAAGTATTTTATTAATATAGATGAAATACGAGAAGAGCTTTTACTTTTAAATAGTAAAATTGATTTAATAAATTATAAAGTACAATTTTATAGTGATGATAATTTATGTGAAGAAGTATTCGAAGAGCTAGAGAATCTTCAAGACTTTATAAAAAGTTTGATATCTATAAAGAGTAGGGATTTATTTTGGTTAGAAAATTTTAATGATATTCATATATTTGCATGTCCTAAAAATATAAGTAAGGAGATAAATTCTTTATACTTTGATAAGTTAAAAACTACTATATTAACTTCAGCAACTATTGCAGATAAGAGTCAAGGTAGTGAAGAAGAGAGATATGAGTATTTTATTAAAAGTACAGGCTTTCCAACTAGTACAGGATTTTTATCAACACCAAAACCATCACCTTTTCCGTACAATTACAATGCCATGATATATTATACAGAAAATATGCCTCATCCAGTAGAGGCGAGAGAAAGGTTTATAAAATTGGGGGCAGAAAAAATAGTAAAGCTTCTGAATATTACAAAGGGAAAAGCATTAATTTTATTTACATCTAAAAGTGATCTAAAGGAAGTTTATGAGATATTAAAACATAAAAATTTAGAATATAGGATTTTAAAACAGCAACATATGTCCTCTCAGGATGATATACTTGAAGAATTTAAAAAGGATAAGAATTCCGTATTATTAGCTACAGGAACATTTTGGGAAGGAATAGATGTGCCTGGAAAATCATTATCGAATTTAATTATATTTAAGCTACCATTTCCGGTACCAGATCCAATTATAGAATATAAAAGGACTTTATCAGAAGATTTTTTAATGGAGGTAAGTGTACCATTAATGATAGTAAAACTTAGGCAAGGAGTAGGAAGGTTAATAAGAAAGCATGATGATAAGGGGATAGTGGCAATCTTAGATTCTAGAATTGGTGAATTGTCTAATAGCCCGTATAAAAATATAGTGTTTGATTCCCTCCCTATTAAAAATAGAACTAATGATATAAGAGAAATAGAAAGTTTTTGGATGAAAATGGATGAATAGAGCTTAAGCAAGATATAGAAAGGAAGTTATTCTATATCTTGCTTTTTATTATAAATATCATGAAATAACGACTTAAAGCACATTAACAGTAACTTGAAAATAATTTATATAAGTAATATAAATTAAAGTATATGGTTATATATTTATAAATATTTAATAATAAAGTAATATTTATAAAATTGAAAAACTATAATTTCTAAAGATAGAGAAATAGTTATTTACAGTATGTTAAATAATAGTTAAATATATGTTATTTAGTAAATAATATGGTATAATATGGTGTTTAGATAATATGTAGAAGATTTATAAAACTAAATCTTTAATTGTTATTTTTAAGAGGGTAAAAGCTATATAGTATGGCATTTATTTAGGAGGATTTACTATGAAAATAGGAATTGATGTGGGCTCAACCACAATTAAATCTGTTGTTTTAAATAACTTTGGAAAAGTTATTTATCAATCATATGAACGTCATTATTGTAAAATAAAAGAAAAGACTTCAGAACTGCTAAAGAAAATTAGAGACAAGTATCCAAGAGAGAAGTCTATGGAACTAAGCATTTCTGGATCTGCTGCTATGGGCATGGCCGAAAAATGGAAGGTACCCTTTGTTCAAGAGGTTTATGCAACAAGGATTGCTGCAACTACTTTAGAAGATGATGTGGATGTTATCATTGAATTAGGGGGAGAAGATGCTAAAATACTATTTTTAAAGGATGGTATGGAAGTAAGGATGAATGGCTCATGTGCAGGTGGAACAGGAGCATTTATTGACCAAATGGCTACTTTGTTAAATATGTCATTAGACGAAATGAATGAGACTGCTAAGGATTATAAAAAGATTTATACTATTGCTTCTAGATGTGGAGTTTTTGCTAAGTCAGATATTCAACCTCTTTTAAATCAAGGAGTTGTTAAAAGTGATTTATCAGCAAGTATTTTCTTTGCTGTTGTAAATCAAACTATTGCAGGATTAGCTCAAGGTAGAGTTATAAAAGGTAACGTATTATATCTAGGAGGACCACTAAGCTTTAACTCAGAATTGAGAAAAGCCTTCGACAAAACTTTAAATTTAACAGGAAAGTGTCCAGATAACTCACTATATTATGTAGCTTTGGGGGCAGCCTATTATGCTAGTGAAAAGATAGATATAGATAACTTGATTATTACTTTAAATAATTATCGTGATGATGAAACTTATTCTATGGCACCACCACTATTTAAAACAAAAGAAGAGTATGATGAATTTAAGCTTAGACATGAAAAAAGCAAGGTGCTTGTCAAGGAGGAAATTGATGTTGAATCACCAATAACTATAGGAATAGATTCTGGTTCTACAACTATAAAAATTGTTGCTATTAATGAAAATAAAGAAATTGTATCTTCAATTTATAGACCTAATAGTGGAAATGCTGTAGAGGTAGTTAAGGAATACTTAGAAAATATATATAACACATATCCCGAAGTTAAAATTTCAGCAGTTGCAGCAACAGGATATGGTGAACAATTAATAAAAAATGCCTTTAAGGTAGATTATGGTATGGTAGAAACGGTAGCTCATTTTACAGCAGCCAAACATTTTATGAATAATGTTGATTTTATTATTGATATAGGAGGACAAGATATAAAATGTTTTAAAATACATAATGGAGCTATAGATAATATATTTTTAAATGAAGCTTGTTCATCAGGTTGTGGCTCTTTCTTGCAGACCTTTGCTAATGCATTAGGATATTCAGTTGAAGAATTTGCTAACTTAGGATTATTCTCTAAAAATCCAGTAGATTTAGGTTCTAGATGCACTGTATTTATGAATTCTTCTGTAAAGCAGGTGCAGAAGGATGGAGCTACCATAGAAGATATATCAGCAGGATTATCTGTTAGTGTAGTTAAAAATGCACTATATAAAGTAATTCGTGCCAGTAATGCAGAGTCTCTAGGAAAAAATATTGTAGTTCAAGGAGGAACTTTCCTAAATGATGCTGTACTTCGTGCCTTTGAACAAGAATTAAATGTACAAGTCCTTAGGCCTACAATTTCTGGGCTTATGGGTGCTTATGGGGCAGCTTTGTATGCTCATGGAAAAAATAATGATAAAAGTACTATTCTTAATAAGAGTGAATTAGAGAATTTTAATCATGAAGTAAAAATGACTAACTGTGGGCTTTGCAATAATCATTGTAGATTAACTATAAATACCTTTGGAGAAAGTAGAAAGTATATTGGTGGAAATCGATGTGATAGACCTATAAGTAATAAAAATCATGGAGAAGTGTCCAACATATATGAGTATAAGAGAAGCTTACTAGATAGTTATCCTAAAATTTCAGGTAAAAGAGGAAAAATTGGGATTCCTATGGGATTAAACATGTATGAATTATACCCATTTTGGTATAAATTTTTTACAACCTTACAGTTTGAAGTAGAAAAATCTGAACCATCTTCAAGAGAAATTTATCTGAAGGGGCAAACAACTATACCATCAGATACAGTATGCTTTCCAGCAAAACTAATTCACGGACATATACAGTCACTAATAGATGGTGGAGTAGATACAATTTTTTATCCATGCATGACCTATAATATACAAGATAGTTCAGCTGATAACTGTTATAACTGCCCAGTAGTTGCATATTACTCTGAAGTAATTCAAGGAAATATGCCAGATGTTTCAAAGGTAACCTATATTTATGATTATATAGGAATTCATAGACCTAAGGATTTTTCAAAGAAGATGCATAGCATATTGTTAAAATATTTTAAGGACATATCTTTAAAAGAAGTTAAGGAAGCAACTACTCTTGCTTACAAAGAATATGATAGATATTTAAAAAAAGTAAGGACAAAGGGTGAAGAAATTATTGAGAAAGCAGAAAAGGAGGGTAAAGATATAATTGTCCTTGCTGGTAGACCTTATCATATAGATAGTGAGATAAATCATGGAATTGATAAGTATATTAATAGCTATGGAGCTGCAGTTATATCTGAAGATGTGATTTCTCATAAGGTAGATAAGGTGAGCCTTCAGGTGTTAAATCAATGGACATATCACGCTAGATTGTATAAGGCAGCTAAGTATATAACAGACAAGCCTAACATGAATTTAGTTCAGTTGGTTTCTTTTGGTTGTGGTGTGGATGCAATAACTACCGATGAGGTAAGAGAAATTTTAGAAGAGTCAAATAAGATATACACCCAAATTAAGATAGATGAAATTACTAATTTAGGAGCGATACAAATAAGACTTCGTAGTTTATTTGCAGCAATCCATCAAGGGGAGGGTGAATAAGTAATGGATAATGAAAATAAAGTAACCTTTACTAAAGAAATGAGTAAAGATTATACTATATTAATGCCTATGATGGCACCCATACATTTTGAAATTTTAAAAAATGTATTCCTAAATAGTAAATATCACATAGAACTATTAACTAATAAAGGTGAATCAGTAGTACAAACAGGACTAAAATATGTTCATAACGATACTTGCTATCCGGCTTTACTGGTTATAGGTCAAATGATAGATGCTTTAAATAGTGGAAAGTATGATATTAATAAAACAGCTTTAATTATCACTCAAACTGGAGGAGGATGCAGAGCATCAAACTATATATACTTACTTAGAAAGGCATTAAAAAAGGCTGGATATGGACAGGTTCCTGTTATTTCTTTTAATTTAGCCGGAATGGAAAAAGATAGTGGCTTTAAAATAACATTGCCTATGGTTCATAAAATGTTATCAGGAGTCATTTATGGAGATCTTTTGATGCATTTGAGCAATCAAGTGAGACCCTATGAAATAAGTAAAGGTGAAAGTGATAAAGTAATAAAAAAATGGATTGAAGAGTTAACTTTGCAATTTAAAAATAATAAGGCTTATTCTCTAAAAAAAATTAAGACCAATATGGATAACATAACAAAAGACTTTGCAAATATAAAAATTGAAAAAACTCCTAAAGTAAAAGTGGGTATAGTGGGAGAGATATATATTAAATATGCAAGCTTAGGGAATAATGATTTAGAAGCATTTTTAGCTACACAGAATTGTGAAGTAATGATACCAGGAATTCTTGGATTTGTATTTTATTGTACAGATGAAAGAATAGACAATATAAATCTTTATGGTGGAAGTAAGGTAGTTAAGTTTATTGTTCAAAAATTTATGAATTACCTATTGAAAATTGAGAGTTTACTTATATCTTCAGTAAAGGAAAATTCAGATTTTATACCACCATCATCCTTTAAAGAAACTAAAAAGTTAGCAAAGGGTGTAGTTGGATATGGTAATAATATGGGAGAGGGATGGCTTCTTACAGCAGAAATGTTAGAGTTGAATAATTTAGGATATAAAAATATTATATGCACTCAACCCTTTGGATGTTTGCCAAATCATATAGTAGGTAAGGGAATGGTACGAAAAATAAAAAACATTCATCATGATGTTAATATAGTACCTATAGATTATGACCCTGGTGCTACTAGAGTAAATCAGGAAAATAGAATTAAACTTATGCTTGCCATTGCAAAGGAACAACTAGATCATAAGGAACTTAATATCAATCCGAAAGATATTAATAGTGATATAGATAAGGAAATTGCATTAGTGTAAAACCACAATTTTTAAAAAGTTATTCAATTATAAATTTGAATAGATGTTAAGAAATCTATTGTATAATAAAATAATTCATAATATGGAATTAAATTAAATTGTATGATATTATTAACAGGTAGAGAAAATAAGTAATCAAACTGTTAATAAGGCTTGTTGGTCAAGTGGTCAAGACGCCACCCTCTCACGGTGGAAACAGGGGTTCGATCCCCCTACAGGCTACCATATATTTGTAATAATTACATTGGTACAGGTTTAAAGCCATGTTCAAAGCTCTTAAAGAGGATAATGAGATAGTTAAAATTATGGGTTATCGTGCTATGGATATTAATAAAATAAAAGATAAGGAACAAAAGGCACACTATACAAAGATATAAAACTTATATAAGATACCTATTAACAATGATGAAGAAGAAAAGCTTGATGAAATTAATCAAATTCTACTTAATGGTGGAGATGGTAGTAAAGTATTGTAATTTATTCCTTGTATAATGTATAATTAATTTATATTTACATAGGGGAAGGGGTTACATATTATGAAATGTCCTAAATGTGGAAGTCAGAATGTTACAGTTCAAGCAGTTACAACAACGAAAACAAAACATAGAGGTTGTTTAGGGTGGTTGATATGGATTATGTTAGCTATTTGTACTTTGGGTTTAATAATAATTATACCTTTAATAACTAATAGTAAAACTAAATCTAAAACACATAGTGAAGCAGTTTGTCAGAATTGTGGCAAAAGGTGGAAAGCATAAAATAAATTTAAGCACTTACTTTAAAATGTACCCTATATAATAGACACTTTAAAAAAAGTCTATTATATAGGGTATTTTTATGTATAATACAATTAATATATAGCTTTAGGAGTGATAATATGAGCAACAAATACCTGGTAAGGTGTTGTTAACAGATATAACTTATTTATTTTATAAGAATGGTCAAAAGGTTTATTTGTCAACTATTTTAGATGCTTCTACCAATGAAGCTTTAGCATATAACATTTCTAAAAGTTTAAAAATTGATATTGTTACAGAAACAATTGATAATTTGGTGAAATCGAACAAGCATTTACTCCGTAAAGATGTATTTATTCACTCTGATCAAGGTGCTCATTATACTAGTCCAATATTCCAATCAAAATTAAAGCAAAAACAATATAGGACAATCAATGTCTAGACGTGGAAATTGTTGGGACAACGCTCCGCAGGAGTCATTTTTCGGTCATTTAAAAGATGAAACAAATCTAAAGCATTGTGAAACCTTTGAAGATGTTTTATGTGAGATTGAGGATTACATGGAGTATCATAATAAGTATAGAGGTCAATGGAACTTAAAAAAGGTGACTCCTGTTCAATACAGAAATCATCTTTTATCTTAGAGTCTTTTTAAAAATGTACTTGACTTAGGGTACACTTTATTATAGCTAAGTCCTTTAATTTTTTATATTGAAAATAATTTATGAAGAATAGATAATAATTAAGTTTTTCTATTATATAAATAAGTATATGAATCTTACTTAATGAAGATAATAATATAAATTACATTTTAGGAGGTAAGATTATGAATTTAAAAAGTGAACATCATTCTTTATTAAATAATAATCCAGGAACTATAGAAAGAGATCTTGGAAGGGAAGTAAGAAATAAGGTTAGTGATAATGAATTAAAGAGTGAAGCTAATACAAAGAGGAACAAGGAGTCTATAGAAAATTCCATAGAAAAGGGAGAAGGATATCTTTATAACACATTAGAGGATTAATATATTGAAATTATTATATCTAGAGGAAAGCAAATTTACTTTATAAATAAGTAGATTTGCTTTATTTGTTTTAACATTTATAACCGTATAAAATAATTAATTTTATATTCAAGTTATTAACCTCTTATTGCTATAATTATAGCGAAAGGAGGGGCGATATGGGAAAAATTGATGAAATGGATAAAAGGGTTTGTGAAATGAGACAAAATTTACAAAAGTTAATTAGTGAAAAAACTAATTTACTAGATCCAGAAGTAATCATCGCAAGCCAAAAACTCGATGTGGTTTTAAATGAGTATCATGCAATACTGAGAAAAATCCTCGAGTAAAACAAAAGTTGGAGAGATCTAAAGTCTCTCCTCCAAGGAGATAAAATAAATAAAAGTATCTATAAAATCTAAAATATAGATTTTAATGCATATAAGTAGTAGAATGGTAATATGTTGAAAATATAAGCTAAGTAAAATATATATATTTTATTTAGCTTTCAAATTGGATTAGGGGGACATAATGTGAGTGGTAATCAAAGAAAAAGTAAAGTGAAAAGTGGAGGAAAGATTTTAATTCCCATAATAATTATGCTTTTTGTAATTTATGAAGCTAGGAGTATATTTAAGGAGATAGATATAAATAAGGTTCTAGATATATTAAGAAATATACCTAATACATATCTTGTAATATTCTTAATATCTGCAATTATATCTATATCGTTTTTATGCTTTTATGATGTAGTACTAGCTGATCATTATAGATACAATATAAATAAGTTTAAGGTATTTGTAGTTGCATGGATTGCTCATAGCTTTAATGACATAATAGGGTTTGGAGGGCTTACAGGAGCTACACTTAGAACTGTTTTATTTAAAGATGAAAATATTGATACTAAGGACATGATAAATTTTAATATGATACTAATACCTACAACTATAGTGGGCTTATCAGTTATGTGCTATTTAGGTGTATTAGACGTATTTAAAATATATCCATTATTACATAACCAAAAGTGGCTTTGGATAGTAATATTAATATTTTGTGCTTTTCTACCTATATATTATTTTTTAGATAGGTTCACTTGGTTAAGCAATAAACTTGAAAAATTTAATTTATACTTTGAAGGAAGTATAAATTTAAAGGTCAGATTAACCCTTCTATCTACCTGTGAGTGGATAGTGAGAAGTATGATGTTTTTTACCATAGCTAAATATTTTAAAGGTGATGCAAGCTTTGTATCGGTTACAGGAGTAAATATATTAGCATGTATTGCTGCACTTATAAGCTTTATACCAGGAGGTGTAGGGTCCTTTGATTTAGTAGCGATACTAGGACTAAAGACTCTGGGGTTTTCTCCTAACTCAGCTTTATCTATAACGCTTTTATTTAGACTATATTACTTTATAATACCTTGGATTATTGGAGTAATTCTATGGGTAGGAAGAGTAGTATTAAGGTCAAATAAATTAGGTAATCATATACGAGAATAAAATAAGTTAATACAATAAAAGAAGAGGATGAATAATGAAAGATATATTAAAATTACTACAAAACAATTTCCTTTTTAAAGGAATTGATTCTGAGAATCTAAAAAAAATTTATGAGGAAACAAAATATCATATTAATAAATATGATAAAGGGGAAATTATTGCCCATGAAGAAGAAGAATGCAGTACTATAGGACTTATATTAGAAGGAACCATTGAACTTCAAAGGATATATCCAAGTGGTAAATATATAGTTTTAAATAAACTTACCCTTGGTGATGTATTTGGAGAAGCCATAATATTTTCAAAGCAAGAGAATTATCCAGCAACAGTTATTGCACTAAATCAATGCAGTATATTATACCTTGATAAGGTAGATATGTTAGAACTATTTTCAAGAGAAAAAAGAATTCTTGAGAATTTTTTAGAACTTCTTAGTAATAAAGTGCTAATGCTAAATTCTAAAATTAAAAATATATCTTTTAAGAATATAAGGCATAGAGTTATAAATTACATATTAGAAGCTATGAAACTACAGAAGAATAGTACAATTAAATTAAAAGAAAGTAAAGAAAGTATTGCTGCAGCTTTAGGAATACCAAGACCATCATTGTCAAGGGAGCTAATAAATCTTAGGGATATGGGATATATAGATTTTGATAGAAGCAATATAAAAATATTAGATATAGAAGCTTTAGAAGAAGAAATGTTTAATTAAACATTATATAAAAGATAAGTATTAATAAATATGGAATACAAACAATGTAAATAAAAACATTTAAAAAAATATATTATCACAGGAGTTCGTAACATAGGTTACGGACTCCTGCATTTATTTTATGTACAATAAGACCATAGTTCAAATGAATTCAATTATTAAATCAACAAAGTAAAAAATATTATTAAGAAATAAAGGGGAGTTAAATATGGAGAATAAGATGTTTTGTTTTCAATGTCAAGAAGCAGCTGGTTGCAGCGGATGTACTGTAAGAGGAGTTTGTGGTAAGACTCCTGATCTTGCAAAACTTCAAGACTTATTAATATACAGTTCAAGAGGATTATCAGAAGTAGCTACAAGAGCTAGGGAAGAAGGAGTAACTGTTTCTAATATAATAAATAGAGCTGTGACTATGAATCTTTTCACTACAATTACAAATGCAAATTTTGATGACGCGGTATTCTATAAAATGGTTAAAGAAACTTTAAATCTTAAGGAAGAATTACTTTCAAAATTAAGCAATAAAGAAGATTTAAGTGACGCTGCATTATGGACAGCTAAAACAGAAGCTGAAATGGATAGTAAAGCTGGTTTAGTAGGAGTACTGTCTACTGATAATGAAGATATTAGAAGTTTAAGAGAAATGATAACTTATGGATTGAAAGGATTAGCTGCATATGTTAAACATGCTAATGCATTAGGATATGATGATGAAGCCATATGTGCATTTATGCAAAAAGCTTTAGCTGCAACAGCAGATAATAAGATAACAATAGATGAATATATAGCATTAACATTAGAAACTGGTAAAGTTGGAGTAGACGGTATGGCATTACTTGATAAAGCTAATACTGAAAGCTATGGACATCCAGAAATTACAAAAGTAAATATTGGAGTAAGTAATAAGCCTGGAATTCTTGTGTCTGGACACGACTTAAAAGACTTAGAGCAATTATTAATTCAAACAGAGGGTACAGGAGTAGATGTATACACTCACTCAGAGATGTTACCAGCTCACTACTATCCAGCATTTAAAAAGTACTCACACTTCATAGGAAACTATGGAAATGCATGGTGGAAGCAAACAGAAGAATTTGAGAGCTTTAATGGACCAATTCTTATGACTACAAACTGTATAGTACCACCTAAAGATAGCTACAAAGCAAGAGTGTTTACTACAGGTGCTGCAGGATATACAGGATGTACACATATTGCAGCTGATGAAAAAGGAAATAAAGATTTTTCAGCATTGATAGAATTAGCTAAAACTTGTGAAGCTCCAATAGAAATTGAACATGGTGAAATCATTGGAGGCTTTGCACACAATCAAGTATTAGCCTTGGCTGATAAAATTGTAGAAGCAGTAAAAACTGGAGCTATAAAGAAATTCTTTGTGATGGCAGGTTGTGATGGTAGACAAAATAAAAGAGAATACTACACTGACTTTGCAAAGGCATTACCACAAGATACGGTAATCTTAACTGCAGGATGTGCGAAATATAAATATAACAAGTTAGACTTAGGTGATATTGGAGGAATTCCAAGAGTACTTGATGCAGGTCAATGTAATGATTCATACTCACTAGCATTAATTGCTTTAAAATTAAAAGAAGTATTTGAGTTAGAAGATATAAATGAATTACCAATAGCATTTAACATTGCATGGTATGAGCAAAAGGCTGTAATAGTTTTATTATCTCTACTACACTTAGGAGTAAAAAACATTCACTTAGGACCAACGCTTCCAGCATTCCTATCTCCAAATGTAGCTAATGTTTTAGTTGAAAACTTTGGAATAGGTGGAATAACTAACGTAGAAGATGATATGAAAATGTTCATGGAAATGTAATTGAAAAAATAAATATATAATTAAGCCCAATATGTAACTATTAAAAGAGGTTCACTAAAATTAATATTCTAGTGGACCTCTTAATTTAGTATATATTTCTTTTACTTAAGACGAGATTCAATCCAAGCTAAGGCACCTGGATGCATAGAACCATCATTATCCAAAGTAACTTGAGAAATGAAAAATATTTCATTATCTTCTTTTACTTCATCTAAAGCTAGCTTTATATCCTTAGAATTCATTTCAGTATGTAAAAGAAATGTGGTTGGCATAATGTTTGCCCAAGACCCTAAAGATTTAATTTTTCTAGGCAGATTACTATGGTGGTGATGATGGTCGTGGTTGCAATTCTCATCATGCTGGTGATCATGATCACATTCATGATTATGAGTTTCAGCTATATAATAAGTTATTTGATATACAGACATTTTATTACCTCCTCTAGGTAAGTTTATGGTTATTTAACATGTATTATACATAAAATGAAAGTGATTTGCAATTAATAATTCATTAAAATGATTATCAGTAAGAAATATAAAATATAAATTTTGTAGACCTAAGAAATAAAATAATTTATTATAATGTTTACAACTTAAGTAATGTATGCTATATTATTGGTAAATGATTACAAAGAAAAGGAGCGGTATGAAATGAAAAAATTATTTATAGTTTTAAAGAAATTTAATAAAATCCATACTGCTTATAATAATAGGGTTATTTAAGGCTTTATTTATGTAATTTATAATATTTTATTTAAGTAATTATAATACCTTGAGCAGAGAAATGGATAATTTTCTATGCCAAGGTATTTTTTTATTAAATAATTCAAGGTTATGGAGGCGTGTAAGATGAGAATTAAGAGTGGAATTTTTAGTGTTAGATTAAGAGGCTAAAAGGTGGATTTATGAGTTGCATTAAATGTGGCTATCTAAACATATGATTTAGATAGTAGAATTTACTCCGTATATATCATGGAGATTTCTTTAAAGAAGTAAACTTTAAAGTTAAAATTCTATAATCATGAATCCGTACTATAGTAGCTTAAATAGTATGATTAAAGGAGATTATGGAAATGGAAAGAAAAGGAATAGTAGTAGGAATAAATATAAATAATGAAAATGGATTTGAAGAATCTATGGTTGAACTTAAGAATTTATGTATGGCCTGTGATATTGAAGCTATAGGAGAGCTTGTACAAAATTCAAAACAAATCAATAAGGCACATTATATTGGAAGTGGAAAGCTAGATGAATTAAAATCATTAGTAAATAGTGAAGAAGTAGACATAGTAATTTTTAATAATGAGCTATCGTCATCACAATTAAGAAATATAGAAAAGGCTATTGAATGTGAAGTTATTGATAGAACTGCACTAATACTAAGTATATTTGCTGAAAGAGCAAAAACTAGAGAAGCAAAACTTCAGGTAGAGGTAGCAAGACTTCAGTATTTATTACCAAGACTAATTGGGGCTAATGAAAATTTAGGTCGTCAAAGTGGAGGTGTAGGAACAAAAAACAAAGGTGCTGGAGAGAAAAAGTTAGAGCTTGATCGCAGAAAGATTGAGGCCAAAATAGCTGCCTTAAACAAGGAACTTGAAGAGTTAAAACATCAAAGAGAAACACAGCGTAACTTAAGAAGAAAGTCTAGTGTGCCCCAAATAGCCTTAGTTGGATATACTAATGCAGGGAAATCATCAATTATGAATAGTATGATAGATACATTTAAAGATAGTGAAGAAAAAAAGGTTTTTGAAAAAGATATGCTGTTTGCAACCTTAGAAACGTCTATAAGAAGCATAAAGTTAGATGATAATAAAAAATTTTTATTGTCAGATACAGTAGGGTTTGTAAGTAACTTACCACACAATTTAATAAAGGCTTTCAGATCTACCCTAGAGGAAGTTTGTGAAGCTGACTTATTACTCCATGTTGTAGATATTTCTAATCCAGATTATAAACATCATCTTAAAGTAACAAATGAAACATTAAAAGAGATAGGAGCAGAATCAGTTCCTATGATTTATGTTTATAATAAGATTGACTTAGTAGATTATTATTTAACTGAAAAAAATGGAGTTTATATATCAGCAAAGAAAAATTTAGGTATAGATAAACTTGTAGAAACTATATCTAATAAGGTATTTAATAATTATATAAATTGTAATATGTTTATACCTTATGATAAAGGAAATTTGTTATCTTATTTAAATGATAATGCAAGAGTTATAGATAGAAAATATAGAAATGATGGTACTGAGTTATCTATTGAGTGTTCCAATATAGATTATGAAAAATATAGGGAATATGTAATAGGCTAAATTAAAAATAATTAAAAAATATTAAAAAGTATTGACAGAAGTTCAATATGCATATAATATTAATAGCATATAAATTCAAGAAATTCTATGAAGAGAAAAAGTAAGTAGTATTTTTGTTCCAAAGAGAGTTGGCATTTTGCTGAAAGCCAATGTTCAATATACAACTGAAAATCATCTCTGAGAAGCAACGCCGAAATATTTTAGTAGGTTTTGCCGGAGTCTTTCACCGTTAAAAGAAAAGCGTATTGTTAGATACGTATCTAAGTGTTGTAATTGAATCTATTAATGTATTGTTTTTAGATTTGTTTACAGAATTAGGGTGGTAACGCGGTTTAACCCGTCCCTTGTTTTTCAAGGGACGGGTTTTTTATTTTACATTAGAATTAAAAATGTAAGAAAGCAAAGACATAGAAAATCTTTTGGATGTATATCAGTGCTAAAAGAAGGGAAGCAAGGCGCTAATAAACTGAAAAGGGGGAATATTATGGATATACAAGGTGATATTATTAGCTAGTAGAAAATTCACAGCATAAACGAGGGGGAATAAAAATGAATAACTTATCAAAAAAAGATTTAGTATTAATAAGCTTAATGCTTTTCTCATTATTCTTTGGAGCCGGAAATTTAATATTTCCACCATTTCTAGGACAATTAGCAGGGGGAGCAACTTGGATTTCTATGGCAGGATTTTTTATAACGGCAGTAGGATTTCCTGTTTTAGGAGTAGTTGCAGTGGCTAAATCAGGGGGACTACATAATTTGGCTAAAAGAGTTAATCCGTTATTTGCAGGGGTATTTACAGTACTTATATATTTATCTATTGGACCTTGTTTAGGTATTCCAAGAGCTGGAAGTTTACCTTTTGAAATGGCTGTAGCACCATATTTGCCAGAAAGCATATCAAAAATCTGGGCACTTTTTATATTTACTTTAATATTCTTTTCAGTAGCTTATTGGCTTTCATTAACCCCTGCTAAATTAGTGGATCGTATGGGTAAGTTTTTGACACCAATCCTATTAGTACTAATTTCACTAATTTTTATAGCATCAATTTTCAGACCATTAGGTAGTTATGGGGTAGCCACAGAAGAGTATGTAAATTCACCTTTTGTTAAAGGCTTTTTAGATGGATACTTAACTATGGATACCATAGCCGCTTTAAATTTTGGAATAGTTATAGCTTTAGCTATAAAATCTAAAGGAATTAAGGATGAAAAAGCAATTATCTCTACATCTGTAAAGGCTGGTGTAGGCGCAGGCGGATTATTAATAGTAGTTTATTCTATACTGGCACATCTAGGAGCAACTAGTGGAGGAAGATTTGGAACTACTGAAAATGGAGCACAAACTTTAACAAATATCATGACTTATATATTTGGAAAACCAGGTGCTGTACTGTTAGCAGTGATATTTACATTAGCTTGTCTTACAACCTGTGTTGGACTTATAACTTCCTGTAGTCAATACTTTTCCGCATTAAATAGTAAATTATCATATAAAAATTGGGTTAGAATATTATCACTTTCCAGTATGATTCTTGCCAATATGGGATTAACAAAAATTCTTGCTATATCAGTACCAGTATTAAATGCAATTTATCCAATAGCAATAATGCTTATAGTCCTTGCAATGCTAGATAAGTTTTTTAATGGAAGTACAGTGGTATATGGATTAACAATATTGTTTACGGGAATTATAAGTGTAGCTGATGCATTAGGGCAAGTTGGAATACAATGGAACTTTATTGTGAATTTATTTATCAAGTTACCGCTCTATTCTAAAGGATTAGGATGGGTGGTGCCAGCGCTAATTGGTATAATACTTGGAACTGTATACAAGTTAGTTGAAGAAAAAATAAGCTATAGTAAAGTAAGTGAATTATAAAAATACTCTATAACTATAATTTCCAACATAATCTAGAAGAAAGACATGGGATAAGTATATTAAAATTATAAGGGGAATAATTTTAATAAAACTGTTGACATTCACGTTACGTAAAGCTGTATATTGAATATTAGGAGGAGTGAGAATATGGAATATACAGTGCAAAATTTAGGTAAGTTAGCAGGGATAAGTACAAGAACCCTTAGATACTATGATGAAATAGGAATTCTTAAGCCGGCAAGAATTAATTCATCAGGATATAGAATTTATGGGCAAGCAGAACTTGATAGACTGCAACAAATACTGTTTTATAGAGAATTAGGGGTTAGTTTAATAGATATAAAAAATATAATAAATGAACCTTCCTTTGATGGGATTAATGCACTTATAGAACATCGCCTTAAACTCCTTGAAAAAAGAAAACAAATAGATTTGTTAATAGCTAATGTTGAAAAGACCATAGCTAACAAAAAAGGAGGAATTAAGATGAGTAATAAAGAAAAGTTTGAAGGGTTCAAACAAAAACTAATAGATAAAAATGAGAAGAAATACGGTAAAGAAATAAGAGGAAAATATGGTGATGAGGAAGTAAATAAATCTAATGCAAAAGTAAAAGATATGTCAGAAAAAGAATATGAGGAAGTAACAAACCTGGCAGAAGAAATTATGAATACTTTATCAGCAGCTTTTAAAACAGGTAATCCAGCTGGAGAACTAGCTCAGAAAACAGCAGAATTACATCGCAAATGGATAGAATATTACTGGAGCAGTTACAGTAAAGAAGCCCATGCAGGACTTGCCCAAATGTATGTGGATGATAAAAGATTTACAGCATATTATGATGCTAAACAACCAGGAATGGCAGCTTTTTTAAGGGATGCTATATTCATATATACAGGAACTGATAAATATTAATATAAACATTAAAATTTAAGGATATGAAAGGGTGTCTCCAAAGTATAAGTTTACTAAAATAAACTTAAGGTAAGGCTTTGGAGACACCCTTATTTATCAATTAAATGAGTTATAAAAACTTCCCTTTTTACAAAGTAGAGAATCTATATCTGCAAAAGGAATTTTGAAGGTAACAAAACCAGCAGCATAAGGTGCAATCTCATAAGGTGCAAAAAATATATATAGATTATCTTCATCTACATAAAAATTCTGGTTACTAGTAATACCTTTAAAGCCATCTTCATATACATAAGAATATTGAGGGTCAGTTTCTATCATATTTTCTATGATTTTATTTATTTCATCTATCCAACGAGTAGTACAATCAAATAAATCTGATAAGGAATAAAACTCTCCAGTTTTTAAGTTAATATTTGGTGTGCTTCTAGCTGTCATTCCATGAGCAGCGCCAAAAGGATAATAATAGGTATTTATTTCTGGAATATATAAGTCTTTTTTAAAGAATAAAGTTTCAAAATTTCCATAGAGATTATAATCTAAAACTTCATTACGATCAACTATCTTAAGAGCACACAATTCCCTTAATTTTGAATTGATGTTTTCAATTACTGTAGATGGAGTAGACTGATTAATTTGAGGATAATATACTAAATAATCTACATTAGGCTTATATTTTAGTTTTAGTATAGTATATTCATCATTTAATTTAATTCGATTATTGGGTTTATAGATTATATCACCCTTCGTATTCAGGTAATAAGGAATATAGTCTATATCGGCATAAACAATGTCACATTGAAGCTCTAAGGTGCCAGTTCCTTTAACTACAGGTAAGTTTCTAACAATTCTACCACTAAGGTCTATAAAGAAACTATTTTCAAGATTATAAGCAGAGGCTAATCCATTTTTAAATTTTTGAATATCTAAAAATTTAAAATCTGTAAGGGTATTGCCCTTGTTGTCTCCTAACGCGTAGATACTATTAAAAGAAGTATTAACATTATTACCACGATAAATGCCTAGGGCAAATCTATTATCTCCAACATATCTTATGTCGTCATAAATGAAAGGATATAGAATATGATCAGATAAAGTTACAACTCCATAATTACCTTTATAATTAGGTGCGGTGCTTACTACCATGTATCCATCATTTACAGGAGAAGCAGATGTAAATTTAGGCTTTATAAGAACACGACCATATATGTCTACATAACCAATAAGCCCTCCTAGACTTTCGGAAAAAGTAAATACACCTTCATTATAATTACCTACAAATTTATAAGGAAAGGTTGTAATAATAGTTCCACTTTTATCAATTACTTGATAGGTACCATCACGAGATTTAACTAGTGCATAGTTATTTTTAAAGTCACTACCTTCCAAATAATTTGGTGGTAGTACTTCATTACCATCCATATCTATATAACCATATAGTTGGTCATCTGAAGAAGTTTTAATACTAACAAGGGCTAGAGAATCACTATAGCTAGAGATAAAGGTATATGGATTTTTAGTAATTATTTTTCCACCTTCATCTATAACACCCATAATGTCTCCTTGTACATATACAGCTCTAGATTCAACAAAGGGTTCTATAGAATTATATATAGGTGGAATTACATATTCCCCATTAATGTTAATAACCCCACAATTATTATATTTGCAAACTATAGCTAATCTATTTTCATTGAAGCTTGATGCTGTAGAAAAGCTAGGTGATATAATAAAATTTCCTTTAGAATTAATATATCCATATAGGCTTCCTTTTTGTGTATTTGTTAGAGCTGGATATAAATCTACGCAAGATTCTTTGAAATCACTCATAAATACTCTCCTATTCATTACTTAATATTAGTGTATTTAGGTTTATTTAATATGTTTCAATGAATTTATAAAGTTTAACATTATTAAGAATTAATTATTACATATAGGTATATCATAATAAAGGTTACTAAAAGGTGACCAATTGAAAGGTTAAGTGTATATTGATATATTTAGTGTAAATAAATTTGAAAGGAGTAAGATATGGAATATATTTTATTATTTTTAGAAGGAATTATAACCTTCATATCTCCATGTATTTTACCAATGTTGCCTATATATATTTCTTACTTTGCGGGAGATAATAATTTAGAAGATGGAAAGAAAAATAATACTTTAATAAATGCTTTAGGATTTGTAATTGGTTTTACAATAATATTTACACTGTTAGGAACCTTAGCAGGGACTTTTGGAAGCTTTATTAGAAATTACTATACACTACTTAATATAATAGGTGGAACAATAATAGTTATATTTGGTCTAAACTACATGGGTTTACTTAGAATTTCATTTTTAGAGAGAAGTTTTAAGATGGATATGAAGATTAAGTCTCTAAAATTTATTTCTTCAATCTTATTTGGAGTAGTTTTTGCCATCGGATGGACGCCATGTGTAGGTACATTTTTAGGATCAGCCCTGATGATTGCTGCTAATAGTCAGAAAGTTTTAAAGGGCACTTTAATGCTATTTATTTATAGTATAGGATTAGGAATCCCTTTTATTATATCTGCTATTTTGATAGGGAAGCTAAAGGAAACCTTAGATTTTATAAAAAGAAATTATAAAATAATTAATAGGATTTCTGGACTAATTCTTGTAGTTATTGGAATTGCAATGATGACAGGATATTTAAATAAAATACTTTCAATTTTAAGTTTTTAGGAGGCAGTTATGAAAAATAAGAATATAATTATATGGATTATAGGTTTCATTATATTTTTTATATTAGTTTATCTAGGATATAATGAACTATCATCTCGATATAATGAAAATGAGAAAAATAACAATAAAGGAATAAGTGATAGTCTTATCACTGGTGAGGAAGGTAAGACAGAGGATACAAAGGCCAAAGCTGTAGATTTTACAGTATATGATGAAGATGGAAAGGAAGTTAAACTATCAGATTACAAGGGCACACCAGTGGTACTAAACTATTGGGCTAGTTGGTGTGGACCTTGCCAGAGTGAAATGCCGCTATTCAAAGAAGCAAATAATAAATATGGAGACAATGTTAAAATATTAATGATAAATATGACAGATGGGCAAAGAGAAACTGCAGAAAGTGCTAAAAAGTTCATGGTAGATAATGAATATGATATGCTCACTTTATATGATAAGGATTTAGATTTTGCTAATAAATACAATGTTGCAAGTATACCAAGAACTGTTTTTATCGATAAGGAAGGATTCGTTACTATGGAAAGAATTGGTATAGTCAATGAAGAATTTTTAGAGGCTATGATAGAGAGGATTAAGAAATAGATAAAACTATTAATAATTAGTGAAAAAAGTGTATTAAGAGTAGCTAAAGAAAAATGATACAGGTATAATATAGACTTAGTAGCGTATACTTATTTAATTATATAAAAGTTTTTAGAGGTATATACTAAAGGAGAGAAGTTATGTTTGTAGCAAATAATGAAGAATATCACTGCCCAGTAGAAGCTTTAGCAAATATTTTAGGCAAGAAGTGGGTAGCTAATATAATTTGGTCACTAAGTAAGGATAGTAAAAGATTTGGAGAATTAAATCGTCGAATGAAGGGCTGTAGCAAGAAAATGCTATCTCAGCAGCTAGAAATTCTTATAAATAGCGAGATCATAGATAATGAAAAAGAGATAAATAACAATCAAGTAGAGTCAGTTTATTATCTTACACCTAAGGGGAAATCCTTACTCCCAACTATTGAGCAAATGGTTTTATGGGGTGAAAAAAATTTGCCTTGCAAGTAAGATTATAATATAAATGAGGGAAATCAAAATTAATAAACAGAGTTCTTTGCTTCAGAGGGAGTATTAACTCCCAATGAAGCTTAGAAATCGTTATCCAGGGACGTAACTTCTCTTTACTCCCACTTTGAAGAAGATGGGAGTATTAGAGCTGGTAGTCATCGGACAAAATAAAAAGGATATCTTAAAGCTATTAAAGTTAATAAGCTAAGATATCCTTTTATATTAAGCTTACAATTAAATTCAGGTTTTAAAGTATTAATAAAATAAGTTATAATGATTATTAGTAATGATAATTTAAGCTATTTAAATATGAATCTATTTTAAAATATACCTATTTAAATAGGTAACTATATAAATATATAACTATTTAAATAGTTGTTCTGTTCATGCGGGTTTCAGGGGTTTGTCATTTAAGTAGAGCATTAAAAACATGCTAAAATATGAAGATTTAATAGCTATATTGTTAGTTCTTTTTATTAGTATGATAAGTTAAAAAGCAAACACATAAGAGGATTAAAAAGGAGCTTAAGATGGAAAACTACATAACTAAAGATAATGAATTTTATAATGATGTGGAGAATGCAGATAATTTAAGTAAGTATAAATTAGACATAGATGAAGCAATCAAAGCTATAATTTCTAAGGAAGATAGATTAGTTTTTGCCAGTGTAGTAAAGGTAGCTGATATTACTAATATTACTGTTTTTAAGTATCCTGAATTAAGAGGATATATTTTAGAAAAAATAAAGTTTGAAAAGGAAATTCAAGCTATAGATAAAAAAATAGATAGAGCCATAGCTAGATTAAATAAAGGAAATAGAAGAATTACTTTTATTTCATTAATGAATAGTTGTAAATTTAACTCTGATCATATATATAACAATCCATACATAAAGGAGAAAATTAGAGCAGCTGTTATTGAAAACACTAGAGGCTTATGTAAAAAGAAGTAGATATTTTACAAAAAAATATGTATTAGGGTATAATAGTGATTAAGGAAAATTTTATCATTAAATAGTAATATGGAGGTGCAATATGGTAACAATGGAAAAGATAAAGACAAGAGAAGAAGTCGAAGAAAAATATAAATGGAAAGTAGATAAAATGTACGCCACTGATGAAAAGTGGGAAGAAGATTTTAAAAAATTAAAGGAAAAATCTCCAAGTCTTTTAGAATTTAAGGGACACCTTAGTATAGGAGCTAAACTATTAGATTACTTACATCAATATGAAGAGATGGCAAGTTTATATGAGGATTTAGTAGTATATGCTCACTTAAGAAGTGATGAAAATAAATCTAATTCTAAATATCAAGTTATGATGGATAAAATATCTACTTTTGGAGCTGAATTTAGTGGATTAATTTCATTTTTCCTTCCAGAACTGTTAACTATGGAAGTGGAAGATATTAAGAAGCTTATAGAAAATACTTCTGGATTAAAACATTATGAAAGATATATTACAAATATATTTGAAGGTAAACCTCATATTTTAAGTGAAGCAGAAGAGAATATATTAGCAAATGTTAGTGATTGTCTAAGTGCGCCAAGTAATATATTCACTATGCTTACTAATGCTGATATAACTTTTCCAAAAATAAAGGATGAAGAGGGTAACGAAGTAGAGCTTACAGCTTCAAATTATTCAGTATTTATCACAAGTAAAGACAGAAAAGTCAGAAAAGAAGCCTTTGAGGTGCTATTTAAAACTTATAAGAATTATGAAAATACCGTGTCAACTTCGTATACTGCTTCTGTTAAGAACTTTATTTTTGAAAGTAAAATTAGAAAATATAACTCTTGTCTTGAAGCATCTTTAAAACCTAATAAAATTCCTGTGGAAGTATATAAAAATGTAGTAAACACAGTGAATAAAAGAATAGATTCTCTTCACAGATATGTAGAGTTAAAAAAGAAATTACTTAACTTAGATGAAATTCATATGTATGATTTATATGTGCCAATTATTGATGCACCAAAGTTTAATATAGCTTTTGAAGAAGGAGTAGCTCTTTGTGAAAAAGCTCTAGATCCAATGGGGAAAGAGTACATTGATATCTTTAGTAAAGGTGTTAAAGAAGGTTGGATTGATGTTTATGAGAACAAGGGAAAAAGAGGAGGAGCTTACTCTAGTGGTAGCTATACCTCTATGCCATATATCTTATTAAACTATAAAAATCAAGTGAATGATGTATCTACTTTAATTCATGAAATGGGGCATAGCATACACTCCTATTATTCAAGAAATAATCAACCATATACCTATGCTGATTATGAATTATTCTGTGCTGAAGTTGCATCTACTACTAATGAGTGTTTATTGATAGACTATTTAATAAAAAATGAAAAAGATAAAGCTAAAAGACTATATTTAATAAATCAACAACTTGAAGGAATTAGAACTACTGTATTCAGACAGACCATGTTTGCAGAGTTTGAAATGATTGTCCATGAAAAAATGGAGCAGGGGGAAGCTTTATCTAGTGATGATTTATGCAAGATTTATCATGACTTAAATGTTAACTACTTTGGAGATACTATGGTAGTGGATAGTGAAATTGACATTGAATGGGCAAGGATTCCTCATTTTTATAGAGATTTCTATGTATATCAATATGTAACAGGTTTTGCAGCAGCTAACTCTTTCTATGAAAAAATTCTTAATGAAGGGGAAGAGGCAGTTGAAAAATATAAAGGCTTCTTAAAAGCTGGATGTAGTGACTATCCAATTGAAATACTAAAAAAAGCTGGGGTAGATATGACTACACCAAAGCCTTTAGAAGATACTATTAATAGATTTGATGAACTTTTGGCTATGCTTGAAAAAGAATTATAAGAAAAATTATACCTGGAATATTGGAAAGTGAATTTAAATATATTAAGATTTTTTAGGTTATAATAGTAAATAAAGATGATTTTAAAGTAATTATGTACTTTGAAATCATCTTTATTTTTTATTGCAATATAAAAATTGCTATTATGTGTTTAGAAAATTATCAACTATATTAAAGTTCACTAATGCATTTTTTCATATTAAATGATAAGTGATTATAATATATGCTGTTTACTAATATTCTTTGATTATTTATGAAATTTTTTTCTTTACTGCAGTCTTTTCTAAAGATAATAACAAGCTATTCATTAGATAGATATATAATTTATGGATATATATGAAAAAACTATTGACTCTATACTAAGGATAGACTTTATTATGTATAAGGTAGTATAAAAAACAAAGGAGAATAAAGTATGGAAAAAGAGAATAGATTGAAAGAGTTTTTTAAATATGCAGTGCCTTCTGCCCTTGCCATGTTCATATCATCTTTATATACAGTAGTAGATGGAATATTTGTTGGTCAAGGTGTTGGTGATTTAGCATTGGCATCAGTAAATATTGTACTTCCCTTTACAGTTATGTTATTTGGACTTGCTTCAATGTTTGCCATAGGTGGAGGAACTTTAGTGTCTAAAAACATAGGTGCAAAGAATATAGATAGAGCAGTAATTATTTTTAGACAAGTATTTAAGTTTCTTTTAATAGCTAGCGGTATTATAAGTATTACCTGTATTATATTCACAGAACAAATAGTAACTATTTTAGGAGCAACAACTAGTTTGAAAGGATTAGCAGTGGAATATTTAAGATTTTATGCAATCTTTTGTATCCCTAACTTGATAGGAATAGTACTAAGTAGTTTTGTAAGAAATGATGGAAGGCCAAAGCTTTCCATGATATCAACAATTGCAGGAGCAGTAACTAATATTATCTTAGATTATATATTTATATTTAAATTTGGATTAGGTATAAAGGGAGCTGCAATAGCTACAGGTCTTGGTCAAATTATTACAGTATCTGTGTTATTGCCGCATTTTATTATGAAGAAAGGTTATTTAACCTTTGGTAATGTAAAAATAAATAAAAGAGATTTAAAAGAATTTTGTTTAATAGGATTTCCGTCTTTTTTTGCTCAAGGAAGTTATTCAATAATGGTATTAATACATAATATTGTTTTAGTTATGTTTCTTGGAGAAAAAGGAATTTCAGCCTATAGTATAATTAACTATATAACAACAAATATATATATGGTTCTTTATGGCTTGACTTTAGGAGTACAACCTCTAATAAGCTATAATTTTGGTAAAAAAGATGGAGAACAAATGCTAGGATTTTTCAAGATAACATGTATATCTTCAACAATAATTAGTGGTTTCTCTGTTATAATATGTTTTATATTTGGTCCAGCACTTATAGGTATATTTACAGCAGATCCTGTAATTGCAAATCTTGCATATATAGCACTTAGAATAGCAAGTGTAAGTTATTTTGCCGTTGGAATAAATTTAAATACATTAGTTTATTTCCAAGCCTTAGAGATGCCAAAATACTCAAATTTAAGTTGTCTTTTAAGGTCTGTTATATACTTGCCAATTTCACTAATGATACTTTATAAAGTCTTTGGAGCCAATGGAATTTGGGCAGGTACAATATTATCGGAAAGCCTTACATTTATAACTATAAGTATAGTGGCTAATATAAGAGTATCTACTAAAGAAGTATTAAGTGCATAGAATTTAGAATAGTAGAGGGCTGTCCAAAATTTAAGGATTTTTGGACAGCCTATTTTTGAAATTTAGGATATAATAATAATGGGGTGAGAGTATATGGATACAAGATTTTCAATTGGTGAAGTATCTAAATTACATAATATTTCTATACAAACATTGAGGCATTATGACAAAATTGGATTGTTAAAGCCTGCCTATGTAAATGAAAAGAGTAAGTATAGATACTACTCAGTAAAACACTTTATAATTTTAGATTTGATAAAACAATGTAAAGCTATGGGGTTATCCTTAGATGAAATAAAAATACTAGTGAATAATTACACTTCCATTAACTCCATTTTAGATATAATAACAAAGCAAAAAGAAATAGTAGAAGAAAAGATAAAAGAGTTAGATAGCATAAAAAATAATATATGTTTCTTAGAGGATAGAATTCAAACAGTATTAAAAGAGGGAATAAATGAGCCTTTTATAAAATATTGTACTGAAAGAAAATTTATAAAATATAGTAATACCCATAGATATACAGAAGAATTTGAAATAAATCTATCTAAAGCCTTAGGATATATAGAAAAAAAATATGGAAGCACTAATAAAGAGTTAGTTTTTCCAACATCCTATGAAGATTTTAAAAGTAAAGAAATGTTAAAATACAATAATTTAATGATAAGTATAAATGAAAACATGTATATAGATGAAAAGAAAGTAATTACACTAAAATCAGGAAATTATATTACAATAAACTTTGATGACGATTATAAAGATACAAGCAAATATTACAGAAAGCTAGTTGAGTATATTGAAAAAAATAATATAATAGTTAATGGGGATTTTTATGAGATATATATAATGACAAGATGCGGGATAGACAAAGAAGAAAAAGCTTTAGGACAAATTCAAATTTTAATAGATGAGAATAAGTAATTTTAAATGACAATATAGGGGAGATAGCATGAAGAACATTTATTTAATTAGACATTGTAAGGCATATGGACAGCCAGCTGAGGCAGAGTTAACAGAGGTTGGTATAGATCAAGCGCTAGAATTAAAGGACTATTTACTAAAGTATAGTATTAATTATATTGTATCTAGTCCCTATGTAAGGGCTATAAAGACAATAACACCTTTTGCAAAGCATTTAGGGTTAGAAGTAAATATTGATGAAAGAGTAAGAGAAAAGTTATTGATACCTTATGTGGTAGATGATTACACACCTTATTTATTAGCAGCCTATAAAGATATGGATATAACCTTTCATGGAGGCGAATCTTCAAATGAAGCTACTAAAAGGGCCATTGAAGCTTTAACTGATATTTTAAAGCTAGAAGAGGAAAATGTAGCAATAGTCACCCATGGAGAGTTATTTTCTTTAATAATGAGGTACTTTGATAAGATTTCAGGTTTTGATTTTTGGAAGAACTTAAGTAATCCAGATGTATATTTATTGAGATTTGAAACTAATGATATAAAAAGTATAGTAGATATTAAGAGAGTATGGAAGGTTTAGAATAAGATAAAAATTTTCTTTGAAGAAACATAATAGATTTTGTTAAAATAAACCCAATTAGATATAATCATAGATGAGGTGGTTAACTTATGAAAGAAAAGATTTTTATTATTGAAGATGAAGAAAAGATTAGAAGAGAACTAGGTACTTTTTTAAATAGATATGGATATGACATTATAACCTCTGATAATTTTGAGAACATAGTAGAGGAGGCTTTAGAGGCAGAACCTAATTTAATATTATTAGATATTAATTTACCATATTATGATGGATACTATATCTGTAGAGAAATAAGAAAAACCTCTAGTGTGCCTATTATTGTTGTAACTAGTAGAGATAGTGATATGGACGAATTAATGAGTATGAATCTAGGGGCTGATGATTTTATTACTAAACCATATAACACTGAAATATTATTAGCTAGGATTGCATCAATTATTAGAAGAACTTATAGAAGTAATGATATGGAGATTTTTGCTTGTAGAGAACTTAAATATAATCTTTCTACCAGTGAAATAGAATTTGATGATAAAAAACAAGAATTAACTAAAAATGAAAGTAAAATTCTATATACATTAATTAAAAGCAAAGAAAAAATAGTATCTAGAGATGAACTTATGAAATGTCTATGGCAATCTGATGAGTTTGTAGATGATAATACCTTAACTGTAAACATAAATAGGCTAAGAAAAAAACTAGATGAAATAGGAGCTGTTGACTATTTACAAACTAAAAGAGGTCAGGGGTATATTTTAGGTTAAAACATTAAAGTAAATTAAACCTAAAGGAAGGAAATTTTAATGAGTTTTAGAGAGTATATAAAAGAAAAAATTGTTTTTTTGATTATAAATTCAATAATTTTTCTATTTACAGGAATATTGTTAAAAGCATTAAAGGTGGATATCTATGCCATTTTTTTTGTGGAGGTTCTAAATTTTATAGGCTCATCACTGTTTTATATATTTGATTATTTTACAAAAAGAAAATTTTATAATAACCTTTTACATGGATTAAATAATCTAGATAAGAAATATCTTATTTCTGAAGTTATAGAGGAGCCTAACTTCTTAGAGGGAAGAATTTTATACGAAGTAATTCAAGAGACAGATAAGGCTATGAATGATGAAATATCTACTTTAACCATTAAAAATAGTGAATATAAAGATTATATAGAGTTGTGGGTTCATGAAATTAAAACACCTATTGCATCTAGTAGATTAACCATAGAAAATAACCCATCTCCCATTACAAAGAGTATAGAGGAAGATTTAGATAAGGTAGAAAATTATATAGAGCAAGCTCTTTTTTATACTAGAAGTAATAATATAGAGAAGGATTATATGATTAGAGAGATAAGTCTTAAAAACTGTATTAATGCAACAATAAAAAGGAATGCTAGAGTTCTTATTGAAAATGGAATTAAAATTGAAATTGATAATGTAGATAAAATCGTTTATGCGGATAGTAAATGGGTAGAATTTATATTAAATCAGATTATATCAAATTCTATTAAATATATGAAATTCCCTAAGAGTGTTAGAAAAAACTCATTAGGTGAAGAGCATAAAAAACAAGACACTATTAAAATATATTGCATAGAAAAGGAAGAGGACATTATTCTAAACATAGAAGATAATGGTATAGGTATTGGCGAAAGCTCTATTGGTAAAGTATTTGAAAAAGGGTACACCGGAGAAAATGGAAGAATCTTTGGAAAATCCACAGGAATAGGCTTATACCTTTGTAAAAATCTCTGCGAAAAATTAGGGCTTGGTATAAAGATAAGGTCTAAAGCTTATAAAGGTACTACAGTATCTATCTTGTTTCCTATAAATAAAATGTTCATATTAAAAGATTAACCTAACAAAACGTAAGATTTCTGTTTATATCCTTGCAAGGCTTTGAAAATACTATATTTAAGACAATTCGGCAAAAAATTCGTCAAAAATAAATTTTAAAAAATTTCTGCTATCTTCTCATTTCCTATTTTTCTCATATCGTCATTTACATGACTATACGTCCTTATTACCTCTTGCACATTATCACCAATATATTCAGCAACAGTTTTAAAATCAAAACCATTTTGGATTAATAATGTAGTGTAAGTATGCCTTAATTCATGTATATATACATTAAAAGATTTTTTTAATGCATAGTGTAAATTTATTCTGCAAGTAGTCGCATTCATTTCTTAATTGAGGGTAGTCTAATAAATCCAACTATAGAATTAGAGTACTCTACAAGTCTTGCAAGTGCATTGTCTACCATGAAAGAAGTTACAGAGAGCAATACTACTGCCTTAAATATTCAACAAGGTGAGATAATAGCCTTAATAAGTAACACTACAATATTCAAATGCAACAGACCAGGCAATAGCTGAGATAATAGCTGATAGGCTTAACTGTCCAACAATAAACTGTTTAAGACCATATGCACATTATGGACAATATAAAACAGTTATTGCAGTAGGAGAGGCTAAGAATAAGAGTGGTTATACAAATGTACTTATCCAGGGGAAGAATAGACAGGAAACATTAGATAAGGGTATAGCTTATTGTAAGAAGTTAGGTAGATAATATTAAAGGCTAGTAGGGAATGAACTGGCTCCTACATTTTTTATTGATCAAGAATGCAGCACAATTAATATCAATGGAATAAGATATATTAGAAACTACTATATCTTATAAATTAAATAAAAATAGCATATGGTTCTCCTAAATAAGAATAATTATGACTATGTATTTAAATTAGGAACAAAATAACAGCATTATTCATAACTTAGTTATATAATCTCCTTGAAAGCAGCCTGAAATAAAATTGTTAAGGTTGTCATTAGTATATTATCAAAAGATAAAAAACAGTAATTTATAGAGGGAAATTACTGCTTTTATTTATGTCACTAAATATTTATGATTAATATAAATTAACAGTATTGAATTTTAAAAGTTAGTGTAGGATTATAATATACAAGGGAACAACTATTAATTAAGGGTGTTAGGAATTCCAACAACTATTAATTTATATTCTAAGTTAGTATTAGCAAATGTAAATATGAGTATTCAAAAACTGTTAAATTTAATATAGGAAACATTTTAGGGAGTTTAATAATATGTAGTATAGAACTTCCTCTTAATTAGAGGATTAATAATACAATTAGATACAATATAGAAAAAGAGCTACGGTATATTTATATATACTGTAGCTCTCTTTCTACTGAATAGGATATAAGTAGAGGTTGAATTAAAGAAAATACAGACTGTTAACTTTTATTATATACATTAAATGTAATAATATCAACAATTAGTTATATAAAAATAAGTATAAAAAAATAGGAGCAATAAGGTTTCTCTTAATGCCCCTATTTTTTTACTTATATCAGAATATGGTTTAGGATAGATGTATCTAAATTATAAACAAAATTATAATATTTAAACATATTCATTACTATTTTTTCAAAGTATAAATTTAACTATTAAAAGGTAGAAAGAAATGCAATATTACTTTCTACCTTATTTTTCTTTTGTATAAACACATGTAAGAGTGAACTCAAATAAATTATAGACACTTTATATTGATTATATACATTAAATGTAAAAATAATAATAATGAAATTCTTTTCTTGATTTTTAGAATCATTACTCAATTTCCTTAAGTTTATCTTCCTTTCAAAATGTGTAGAAGTTCTTCTTTGCGTGAATCTACTAACCTCAATAACGACTCTGTTACTAATCTAGATGTATTTGGTCGCGTAGTGACAGTTACGTTTAATTTTCTTTTTTTCTTCATTATAAATCACCTCAAATTAATTATTGTCAAGTAAAGAAGAGTTTATAACAAATCTATATATTTTATAGAATTTGTTTTAAAATAAAAAAGAGTAGGATATAACTGAATATATCTACTCTTTTTTATATGACGTCAAAAATTCGTCAAAAATAATTTTTAATTTTATTATAATATTTGAGTTTTCATTTTTATAAAAAGCTTAATTTCCCTTGAATTATCTAATATTATTAAAAATATTAAGCTTAGTTACAAAAACGTAAGATTTCTGTTAGGTTTTTCTATGGATGGATATTTTCTATACATGTAATATATAGGTATAGAGAACAGGAGGAAAGCAAATGAATAAAGAAGTATTAAAAGTAAGTAATATAGAAAAGTACTATGGAAGTAATGGTAATATAACTCAGGCCATAAATAATATTAGTTTCTCTGTGGAAGAAGGAGAATTCATAGGAATAATGGGGGCTTCCGGTAGTGGAAAAACAACTTTGTTAAACTGTATATCCACCATAGATAAGGTAACTAGTGGTCATATTCATATTGAAGGAAAGGATGTAACTTCAATAAATTCTAAGGGATTAGCTAGATTTAGACGAGAAAATTTAGGTTTTATATTTCAAGACTTTAATCTTTTAGATACCTTAACTGCCTATGAAAATATTGCATTAGCACTAACTATTGGAAAGGTAAATCACAAAGAGATTAATAGAAGAGTTGAAGAGGTTGCTAAGAGTTTAAATATAGAGGAAGTCTTAAATAAATATCCCTATGAAATGTCAGGTGGTCAAAAACAAAGAGTAGCATCAGCTAGAGCTATAATTACAAATCCATCTTTAGTTCTTGCAGATGAGCCTACAGGTGCTTTAGATTCAAAATCAGCAAAGATGTTACTAGAAAGCTTGGAGGAGCTTAATACTAATTTAGGAGCTACTATTATGATGGTAACTCATGACGCCTTTACAGCTAGCTATGCTAGTAGAATTCTGTTTATAAAGGATGGTAAAATATTTAATGAGTTAATTAGAGGAAAGGATTCAAGGAAGGAATTCTTTAATAAGATAATTGAAGTGGTAACTCTACTTGGAGGTGACCAAAGAGATGTATTTTAAATTAGCTGCTAGGAATTTAAAAAGAAGTTTTAAGGATTATACCATATATTTCTTAACTCTAGTATTTGGAGTATGTATTTTTTACACCTTTAACTCCATTGAAGCTCAAAGTATTTTAATGGAAGTTAGTGAAATGCATAAAAATATGTTCCACCTAATAAGTGAAATTATGGGAGTAGCATCAATATTTATTTCCTTTATATTAGGATTTCTGATAGTCTATGCCAATAATTACTTAATTAAAAGAAGAAAAAAGGAATTTGGAGTTTATATGACCTTAGGTATGGAAAACTCTAGATTATCCTCCTTATTATTTATAGAGACTATGATGATAGGAGTAATTTCTTTAGCATTAGGTCTTATATTAGGAATATTTTTATCACAAGGACTATCTGTAGTTACAGCAAAACTTTTTAAAGTGGATTTAACAGGGTTTAGATTTATATTTTCTATGGATGCCTTTATAAAAACTATTCTTTGCTTCGGCGTTATATACCTTATAATTCTTATTTTTAACTCAATTATTGTAAGAAAAGTAAAACTAATAAATCTATTAACTTCTGCTAAGTTTAATGAAAAGATGAAAATAAAAAACATATGGACCTCTGTAGTTGTATTTATAATTAGTGTAATAACTATAGGAAGTGGATATTACATAGTGCTTAAAAATGGAATATCTAGTTTTGATAGAAATATATTAATAGCCATTGCACTTGGAGCTGTAGGAACATTTCTATTTTTCTTTTCCCTTGCAGGATTCTTACTCAAGGTAGTTCAAAGTAGTAAGAAGTTTTATTTAAGAAATTTAAATATGTTTGTGTTAAGACAAATAAATAGTAAAATTAACACTACCTTTATATCTATGACCTTTATATGTTTGATGCTATTTGTAGCTATATGTACTCTTTCAGGAGGACTTGGAATTAGTACCGCTATGAATACTGAAATTGAGGATTTAACTCAATTCGATATGAGCTTTTGGGACAATGAAGGAGAAGATATAGACACTGTGTTAAAAAAATATAATGTAGATATATCAAAATATGAAAATAACTATGTAAGCTATAAGGAATATGATAGTGGAGTTAGCTATAGAGATTTTTTAAGTGAAAAAGGCTTAGAAGATGGAAATAACTATTATCCTGTATTTAAGAATTTACCAATTAGTGTTATGAAGGTATCGGATTTTAATAAAATAATGAAAATGTTAAATAGAGAAGAAGTAAAACTTAAGGTTGGAGAATATGCGGTCTTTGGTGATATAAGCGATATGATTAAAAATTTACAAGAAACTGTAGATAGTGGAAAAGAAATTACTATAGGTGATAATAAACTAAAACCATATCATGGTAATGTTTTAGAGGCGGTAACTTATTCTTCTATGATGAAGCAAAATATTTGTGTATTTTTAGTAGAGGATTCTATAGTAGAGGGACTAACTCCCACTAGGGGATATTTGAATTTAAACTATAGTGGGGATGGTAGTGAGATAAGAGAAGCTTTAGATGTTAATATTAGAGAATATGGTGGCAATGATGATTTAAATACTAGATATATTACTAAGGAAGAGATTAAGGAGCAGTCTACAGGGCTAGGAGCTTTAGCATCATACCTTGCCATATACATGGGAATCATATTCCTAATTACTTCAGCAGCAGTACTAGCCCTTCAACAGTTATCAGAATCTGCAGATAACACAGAAAGATACAATCTTCTAAGAAAGGTTGGAGTAGATGAATCGATGATAAATCACTCTGTATTAACCCAAGTAGCAATTTACTTTATGATGCCCTTATCCTTAGCTATAGTTCACTCTATAGTAGGATTAAAATTGGCTTCAGATATAGTAGCTATATTTGGAGGTGCAAGCATGGTGGATCATATAATAGTTGCATCGGTGGTATTAGTAATAGTTTATGGTGGATACTTCTTAGCCACCTATTCTGGAAGTAAAAAAATGATTAAAGGAAATTAATAAAAAGTTTAAATTTTATAATATATTAGTATAGTAAACTACTTCAAATTAAATGGAATTTGAGGTAGTTTCTTTTTAATGTATAGATATATATAATAGAATATGTTACCATATAAGCTATAAAATTCAATTATATGTAATAGAAAATCTTTTTTAAAAGAAATAATTTGAGGAGCTTGTTGAGTAGAAAGAACAGGGAATATTATCTTTATTCTATTAAGGAGGGGAAAAATATGAATGAGTCATATTGGAATGGAAGGTTGGATTTTTTAAAAGCTATACGTACTGGATGGTGTAATAATGATTATATAGAATTCCTTGTAGAGAAGGTTTGGAAAATTAGTAAACCTGTAAATATAATTGATTTTGGTTGTGGCTTTGGATATGTTGGATTACTATTATTGCCCATATTACCTAAAGGAAGTACATATACAGGTATTGATATTAGTGATACTCTCTTAGATGATGCAAAAGACATTTTTGCAAATTCAGGCTATATAACAAAATTTATAAAGGCAGACTTGAATGAGTATATACCAACTGAAGATTATGATATAGCTATATCGCAAGCGGTATTAAGACATATTCCAAATACAAAGAATATTCTTGATAAAATGATACAATCAGTTGTAAGTGGTGGTTTAGTTGTTTGTATGGAAGCAGACCTAGAAATAGAAAAGACAGGTCAATATTTTAGTGGATTAGATTACACTGAACTTGGAATTATACATTTACATCGAAAAATGTATAAGAAGGAATTAGAAAATGGAGGTAGAGATTATAGAGTTGGTGTTAAAATTCCTGAAATTATGCAAGAGTTAGGATTACATAATGTTGATGTGCGAATGAATGATAGGGTTAAATATATTAATCCCCATGGTAATAAAGAAGAACATGCTAAACAATTTGATGCAATTACTGCTGCTTGGAATTGGAATAAACAGCTATCAGAGAATGAGAAGGTAGGCTATATAAACGCTCTTATAGATAGAGGTTTAAGTGAGCAGGAAGCTAAAATATTCGTAGATGGTGAGTCAAAAATAAGTGAATATGTTATGAGTAATAAAGATAGTGCATATATTATTCAAATGCCATGTACCCTTATATCTTATGGTACAAAAAAATAAAATAAATTCTCTAAAAATCTAAAGTAGCTAGGGTTGTATTCATACAAGTCTAGCTATTTTTACATTGAGAAATTAAAGAATTTTAGCTACAAATACTATTATATAAGAGGCTGGAATAAGAAGTGGAAGAGCAGCGAAGGTTCCAATAGTTTTACTTCCTATCATGGCAATAACACAGCTACGAAAATCTTCTTCAGGACAATTACCATCTATTACATCATCGGTCATAATGGATAGTTGTGGATCTATAAAAATAGACATTAGGATTGTAGCAAATCCATTTATTACTGAGGATAGGGTTATACAAGTTGCCCTTAAATCAGGAACTATGGTACCGGCATAAATTGGTGCTAAGGCTCCTACAGTTAATATTGCAACTGCAATTATATTATAAATTATTATTTTTAAAGGTAACTTTTTAAAATTAATTTTAGTTACACTTTCTTTCACTGGAATTGAAATACAGTCCCTCATATAATGGACACCTGCCTTTGAAAAACTGTGCATAATTAGTTTGGGTATAGATTTATCAATAGAAAATCGGATAACACCTTTATAAAATAATCTTTGAAAAGTAGGAATTAAAAATGCGCCTACTAGGGTAGCTATACCAGAAACTATTATAATTAACTTAAAAAGGTTTAACACATCACTTTCACCTGTACTATTCTCAACAAACTTTGTTAGTAAAGGAGCTTGAAAAGTTAAGGCTGTTCTTGATACTAAAGATAATATATTAAATACAGCAAAGGTTATTGCTATTTTACCTGTTCTAACACCTACAAGTCTTACAGAGTAAGCTAATGTTCCTATTATGGCAATTATAAAATTCAAAACTAAAACAATTATAATTTGAGTACTCAAAGTTATTCCTCCGTTCCATTTTCAAATATATCTATATTTTTACAACAATTAGAAATGTATTAATAGTATATAACATATTCATAAATAAAACTAGGTTATTCAATTATTATAAGAAGCACTAAGGAGAGGAAAATTCATATAAATATTTTCTAATATAACTTCACATATTATTGACAAGCTCCAAGATGGTGCTATACTAAATGTATATACAGATGTATAGTTACGTGACGGAGGTGTGTAAAATTTGGGTTTAAAAGAAGACATATTAAAGTTAAAAAAAGAGAAGAATGCTTTAGTTTTAGCTCATCTTTATGAAAAAGCAGAAATACAGGAAGTTGCAGACATAGTAGGAGACTCATATTTTTTAAGCAAGAAAGCTATGGAAAGTTCTAAAGATATAATAGTATTTTGTGGAGTAAAATTTATGGCTGAGAGTGCAAAAATATTATCACCTAATAAAAGAATATTAATTCCAGTAAATGATACTACATGTCCAATGGCAGATATGGCTACAGTAGATAAATTAAAAGCTATGAAATTAAGAAATCCTAAAGCAAAGGTAGTAACATATATAAATTCAAATGGAGATATTAAAGCATTATCTGACGTTTGTGTTACATCATCCTCTGCTAAGGCAATTTTAAATAACATAGAGGAAGAAGAAATAATATTCCTTCCAGATAGAAATCTAGGTAGTTATTTGCAAGAAAATATACAGAACAAGAAGTTTATACTTTATGATGGGTTTTGTCCAGTTCATGAGAGAGTTGAAGAGGAAGAGGTTTTAACTTTAAAGAATAGATATCCAAATTTTAAGGTGCTAGTTCATCCAGAGTGCTCTAAAAAAGTAAGAGATTTGGGAGATTTTATAGGAAGTACTTCTGAACTTATAGATTATAGTGTTCAAGATGGAACTAATGGATTTATAGTAGTAACAGAGGAAGGCGTTCTTTATCAGATGAAAGAAAAAAGTCCCAATAAAACCTTTATCCCTATTGACAACGGAATGATTTGTCCCAATATGAAAAAAATATCAATGAAAGATTTATATAATTGCTTAATTAATGAGGAGTTTGAAGTGCATATTGAAGAGGAGCTAAGATTGAAAGCTCATAAATCTTTAGAAAATATGCATCTTCTATCTAATAAGTAAAATGAATAAAAAATATGATGTATTAATTATAGGGACAGGTATTGCAGGACTTTACACTGCTTGTAATTTGAAGGATAATCTTAGAGTTTTAATAATAACTAAAAATAAGCTAAGAGATTGCAACAGTTATTTAGCTCAAGGTGGCATTTCAACCCTAAGGGATATTGGAGACAAGGAAGCTTTTATAGAGGATACTTTAAAAGCTGGCAATTATAAAAATAAATTGGAGGCTGTTACCCAGATAGTTGAAAATTCTACTGATAATATTAATAGATTATTGAGGTTAGGAGTAGATTTTGATAAGGATATTGATGAATTAAACTATACTAGAGAAGGTGGTCATAGTAAGTTTAGAATAGTGCATTCTAAAGATGAAACAGGTAAGGAAGTAATTGAAAAACTAATAAATTATGTTTCTAGTAAAGAAAATATAACTATATTGGAAGACACTACATTACTAGATATAATTCAATATAAAAATAGATGTATAGGCGGAATTATAGAACACTCAAATGAGATTATAAATATAAATGCTAAGGCAACAGTATTAGCTACTGGTGGCATTGGGGGGATTTTTAATTCTACAACAAATATCGAAACTATCACAGGTGATGGACTTAGCATTGCATTAAAGCATAATATTCTTATGAAGGATATATCCTATCTTCAACTTCATCCCACTGCATTATATGAAGAAGAAGTAAGGGGACGAAAGTTATTACTATCAGAATCTCTTAGAGGAGAAGGGGGAGTAATAAGAAATGCATTGGGAGAGAAATTTGTAAACCCTTTACTACCTAGAGATATAGTTTCAAGAGAGATTTTAAAGGAAATATGTAAGACTCCACAAACACCCTATGTTTTTTTAGATATGACTAATAAATCTAAGGAGTTTTTAATAAATAGATTCCCATATATTTATGAGCAATGTTTAAAACGTGGTTATAGGATGGAGAAGGATTTATTACCAATTGCTCCAGCTCATCATTATTGTATGGGAGGAATTCAGGTTGATTTGAATTCAAAAACATCTATGAAAGATTTATATGCTATAGGAGAAGTTAGTTGTACCGGGGTACATGGTAGCAATAGACTAGCTAGCAATTCTTTATTAGAGGGCTTAGTTTTCAGTAGAAAGGCAGCACAGCATATTAATTTACTTGTAGATGAATGTGATGATAAACTAAGTGGAGAATTAGTTGAAAGAATTAATCTTAAGGCTATAAGTGATGTTAAAAATGCAAATGAAGAATATAAGTATAAGTTTATTAGTTATTTGAAGGGAAAGGTAAATGGTGAATATGTTAAACTTTTTAATTGTTGATGATATTATTAAGAGGGCTTTAAAAGAAGATAGTCCCTATGGGGATGTAACTGTATCAGCTATAGTTTCACCTCTAGAAAGAGCTGAGGTTGATTTAATAACTAAAGAGGATGGGATAATTTGTGGATTGGATATTTTTAAAAGGGTATTTGAAATCTTAGGAGAAGTTGAAGTCGATGTGTTTGTTAAAGATGGAGACTTAGTTAAGAATACTATGGTTATCGGTAAAGTAACAGGAAACGCCGGCAATATATTAGTAGGAGAAAGAATAGCCCTCAATTTACTTCAAAGAATGAGTGGTATTGCTACTTTAACTAACAAATATGTAAAGAAGCTAGAGAGACTTAATACAAAAATACTAGATACTAGAAAAACTACACCTAATTTAAGAGCTCTTGAAAAATATGCAGTTAAAATTGGTGGAGGAGTAAATCATAGATTTTCCTTATCTGATGGAATACTAATTAAAGATAATCATATTGGATATGCAGGTGGTATAAAAGAAGCCATTGAGCTTGCTAAAAAGAATTCTTCTTTTGTAAGAAAAATAGAAGTTGAAACTGAAACTAAAGAGCAGGTTTTAGAGGCTCTAGAAGCAGGAGCGGATATAATTATGCTTGATAATATGAGTCCAGACTTAGCAAGGGATATGGTTAAATTAATTAATGGAAGAGCATTAACAGAGTGCTCAGGAAATATCACCTTAGATACTGTTACAGACTACGGCAAAACAGGAGTAGATTATATTTCCTCTGGAGAATTAACCCATTCTGTAAAAGCCTTTGATATTTCATTAAAAAACTTTAGAAAAATATAAATATAAAATGATATAATTGTTTAAATATGATTGCTATACTAAATATATAGTAATCATATTTTTTTATTTGGTTTATTTAATAAATATTAGTATGACAAAGGAAAGGACAACATATGAGGATTAATAAATTATTTAGTAATCTTGGAATTTGCTCAAGAAAAGATACTAATAGGCTTATAGAAGAAGGAAGAGTAAAAGTAAATGGAGAACTGTCTATTCCTGGGCAGTGGGTAGAACTAGAGGATGAAATTTTAATTGATGATAAGCCTATCATAGCTAAAAAGAAAATTTACATAGCTTTTAATAAGCCCATGGGAGTTACATGCACTGCAGCTAGTGATGTGGAAAATAACATCATTGATTTTATAAACTATGAAGAATATATATTTCCAGTAGGAAGATTAGATAAAGAATCTCATGGATTAATTCTCATGACTAATGATGGTGAACTAGCAAACAAAATATTAAATTCAGATAATTACCACGAAAAGGAATATGAAGTAAAAGCAGATAAACCTATAGATGATAATTTTCTTATGAATATGTCTGCAGGAGTATATATACTAGGAGAAAAAACTAGACCTTGTAGCATCATAAAAGTAGATGAATGTACATTTAAAATTATATTAACTCAAGGACTAAATAGACAAATTAGGAGAATGAGTAAGGCATTAGGATATAATGTGGTAGATTTAAAAAGAATAAGAATTTGTTCTATAAATATAGAAGGAATAGAAGAAGGTATGTGGAGGTATCTTACTGAGGAAGAGGTTATAGACTTAATGAAATAGAGCATGATATATAACAAGTAGATAAATACTAGAATATTATATAGAATACCTAAATTAAATTAGCTAATAATAAGTAAATAAATATCTATAATAAGGATGTTAGTGTCATGTACAATAAACTAGTAAAGAAATTCAATATAAATACATATTCTATGATAAAGCATGGATCTGTAGCTGTAATAACTCTATTTGGAGTAGGTATATTATTTGGAATAAAGAATATAATGATTGCTTTTCCAATAGCCCTTACTTCAACAGTTATGGGAAGGCAAAATTTTCAGGTTAAGACCTATAACAAAGCAATTAAAATAATCCTTATTGATTTAGTTATTGTTTTAACAGCATATTTTTCATCTATGAATATATTTTGGGGGATACCTATAAACTTTTTTGCTATTTTTCTTATAATGTATACTATCGTATCGCCCTATGATTTAACTTTTTACAAACCCTTTATAATGCTATATGTATTTACTCAATATGCACAGATATCATTAGGAGAACTTCCTTTTAGGATTTTATCTGTAATATTTGGAGTTTTAATAGTAGTAGGGGCAAGTTATATAAATAGAGTAAATGAAAGATCCATTTTAGGAAAAAGTATGGAAGAGGCTTTTATTTTAATATATAATCAATTTAAAAATATCTTAAAGGAAGAGTATGATCATACCATAGAAGATAAATGTTCTAAAATGATGAGAGATATTGCTTATAAAGTATATGTAACAAGGCATAGAAGATATTTGACAACTAATTTAGGAAAGGTTCAATTTCAAATATTTATCAATGTAGAATACTTTAATTTATATATAATTCAACTGTATGGAGGTATTAAAAATTTAAGTATTTCCAAGGAATATGTAGAAAAATTAAAAGAAATAGTAGAAGCTATAATAGAGTTATGCAAAGATAATATAGAGTTTCAAACTATAAAAGAATCTACTGATAACTTTATAAAAGAGTGGAGTAAAGGTGAAGAATATCATTTAGAGATATCCCTAATACTAGAAAATCTTCTTGGTAGTATTAAGGAATTGAACTCCATGGAAAAAAGAGGTTCTAATAAGGTATATAAAGAGTGGGCTAGAGCTGACATAGATAAAACTAGAGTAACCTTTAAAGAATATTTCAGACCCAACACTATAAGGTTTAAATTTGCTATTAGAATGGCAATAACTCTTACTATAGCATTACTAATAGGAGGGGTTTTAGGATTTTATAAAATAATATGGGCAGCAATAACAATAATGTCTATTATGCAACCTTATTATGAAGATACCATTAAAAAGGCTAAAGACAGAGTTATAGGGAATATATTAGGAATTCTATTTACAGGTATACTTATTAATGTGGCAGGTTCTCAAATAATTACCTTGGGAATTTTAATTATATCTCTTTATCTTATCTACGCCTTTAAGGAATACTATAAAATATCACTATTTGCAGCTATGGCATCTATATGTATAGCCTCTTTAACAGAAAATATAAATGTATTGATTTTATATAGAATAGTATACGTGATTATAGGGGTAGTTGTAGTGGTTATAGTGAATAGAGTTGTTTTCCAATATAGACTAAAGGATGGAGTAGAACAACTTATAGATAAAATTGCTAGGTTGAATAAAAAGCTTATAGAAGATAGTATGGAATTTTTACAAAGTAATAAGCAGATTCATGAAATAAGGGATTTGATTATCCATTCTACGCTTTTATGTCAAAAACTATATATGAGAAATCTTCAATACAATGATGATGAGATTAATAAATTTATAGCTATTAATAATAAATATGTGATACAGGTAGGATATAAGGTGTTAATATTATATGGGAAAAATGAAAATGTTAAGAAGGAAAATATAGAATCAATATTGAATCTATATGAAGACTTTAATAATAATATACGGCATATGTAATGGTAATGTAAAATATAGATTAAAGAAAAATATAAAGGAGTTAACAAGATGAAAAGAATTGTATTAGCAGGAGGATGTTTTTGGGGTGTAGAAGAATTTTTTTCTAGAATTCACGGTGTAACAAATACAGAAGTAGGATATGCCAATGGTAGAACAACAAATCCTACCTACGAAGATGTATGCTATGGTAATACATATTTTGCAGAAGTATGTGTGATAGATTATGATGAAAGTATAATTTCCTTAGAGGAAATACTAAATAAATTTTGGGGAATAATAGACCCAACCGCACTGAATAGACAGGGAAATGATAGAGGAAGTCAATATAGAACTGGAGTTTATTATGTTGATAAATTAGATGAAGAAATAATTCGAAGAAATATAGAAAAAGTACAGAAAAACTATATAAAGAAAATAGTTACAGAAGTAAAAACTTTAGAAAATTATTATAGAGCAGAAGAATATCATCAAAAGTATTTAAAGAAAAATCCTAATGGATATTGCCATATAAAATTAGATTAATAATAGGTTCAATGCAGTATTTCTACACTGTGTTGAACCTTTATGTTACTATTAAATATATAAATTAAAATCATAGCGTGTTATAAAGGAGAGTTAATCATGGGATGGATTGAAGATATAAAAAATTATATTCCACATAATGAGGAAGAGGAACAGGATAAAAATGTAGCTTTATTAAGTATAAGTAAATTTAATAATTTGTTAACTAGAGAAAATCCATTAATTCATGTAACCAGTTCAGGATATATTGTAAATAAAAATAGAACTAAAGTTTTAATGGTTCATCATAATATTTATAGAACTTGGTGTTGGACAGGTGGACATGCTGATGGGGATGAAGATTTACTTCATGTAGCAATAAAGGAAGCAAAGGAAGAAACTGGATTAGAAAATATAAGAGCTATTACTCCAGAGATATTATCTCTAGATATATTAGAGGTTATTGGACATTTTAAAAGAGGTAAATACGTCTCAGCCCATCTTCATTTATCTCTTGCATATTTGCTAGAAGCTGATGAAGAGGAAAAAGTTAAAATTAAAGAAGATGAAAATAGTGGTGTTAAATGGCTTCCTATTGATGAAATTCACAAACATAGTAATGAGCCTAATATGATAAAATTATATGAAAAATTTAATGATAAAATAAAAAGTAGAGGATGGTAATGAAAAATGGATAATTAGTTATAAGTGCATTTAAGATAGTAATCCTTTTGTATATAATAAAACTAATAGATTAAATAGGTGAAGAACATTGATTAATATATACATTATAAGCACTAAATTAGCAGTGATATTTGAAATGAAAAGCCCTTTTAAGGTTGCGCCTTTAAGCCTATAGTTCCAGTAAAGGATAACTAATAATACTATAGATATTTTTAAAAAGAAACATAGAGGAAAATTAGTCATAATGACTTTTGCAATAGCATTAGCCTCGTAAAATATACCACTGTACTTACCCACAAAAAGCCAAGTAAAAAGCAAATCACTAATATTAAAAAAAAGAATAAAGAGTAATTTTTTTCTTATAGGCTTTGAAGTTGTAACTTCTGATTTAGTTGTAAATTTAATAAAATTCATAAAATAACACCTCACAAAGAAATATATCCATATTATGTTAAAATATGCTATTATATTAAAAGTTTATGTGAGTTACAACTTATATCGTAGAATAAATAGTTCTATGCGATAATGTAAAGGTGTATCAACATAGTTTGTATATTTTATCACTGTAATTTTCAACAGAATCTTTTAAATATAGTGTTGACATATCCACTTTATAAAATATATAATAGTAAAAACATACAATGGTAAAAATAAATATAATTTAATTTGATGATAAGGAAGAGTAGTTTAATTTAGCTTTGATAAAGAGAGTTGGGGATGGTGGAATCCTAGCATGAAGGAATTAGATGAATGGACCTTTGAGAAATAAGGGGAAATTATTAGTGAGAATACCTGATATCGTAGGCTACACGTTACAGTAGATAGAGTATGTAAGTACTTGAAATTAAGAGGCATATTGATAAATTTGTATTAGTGTATTTATCAATAGCAATTTAGGTGGCACCACGGAAGTATCTCCGTCCTATTTTTATAGGACGGAGTTTTTTTTATCTTTTTATTGTTGTATGGAAGTATTTGAAATGTTTTAGGTGGTGGTATGTATGAAGTGAAAGTGCGAAGAATTAAAAGCAAAACTTAATATATTTAATAAAAATTATAGAAATAATTTTGGAGAGAAGGAGATTTTATCATGAAAGGATATTTTGGTAAGTATGGTGGAGCATTTGTTTCAAATGAGGTGAAAAAAGCTTTAAATGAGTTAGAAGAAGCTTTTGAAAAAGCTATTGAAGATAAGGAGTTTATGAGGGAGTATAATTACTATTTAAAGGATTATAGCGGCAGAGAAACACCCTTATATTTTGCTGAGAACCTAACAAAATTTTGTGGAGGTCCTAAGGTATATTTGAAAAGAGAAGATTTAAATCATACAGGAGCACATAAAATAAATAATGTTTTAGGACAAATTCTATTGGCTAAAAGAATGGGAAAAAATAAAGTAATTGCAGAAACGGGAGCTGGTCAGCATGGAGTAGCTACAGCAACTTTAGCTGCAAAATTTGGAATGGAATGTGAAATTGTAATGGGAGAGGAAGATATAAAAAGACAAGAGCTCAATGTATTTAGAATGAAAATATTAGGAGCAAAAGTTACTCCAGCAACTAGTGGTACTAAAACATTAAACGATGCAGTGAATGAAGCTTTAGAAAAATGGGTAAATAATATTTCAGATACTTTTTATGTCCTTGGTTCCGCTGTGGGACCTCATCCTTATCCAAAGATTGTTAAGGAATTTCAGAAAATAATTGGTGAAGAGGCTAGAAAACAAATATTGGAAAAGGAAAATAAACTTCCCAATTATGTAGTTGCATGTGTTGGAGGAGGAAGTAATGCCATTGGAATTTTTACAGCTTTCCTAGAAGATAAAGATGTTAATCTTATTGGAGTAGAGGCAGCAGGCTTTGGAGTAGAAACAGAAATGCATGCAGCTACAATAACAAAAGGAAAAGAGGCTATCATTCACGGTATGAATACCCTTGTATTAAAGGGTGATAGTGGAGATGTTAAGGAAGCTTATTCTATTTCCCCTGGGCTTGACTATCCAGGAGTTGGACCTGAACATGCATTTTTAAGTGAGATTGGTAGAGTAAACTATAAATATATTACAGATGATGAAGCTATAAAAGCTTTTATGCTTTTATCAAAGTTAGAGGGAATAATACCTGCAATTGAAAGTGCTCATGCCATTGCCTATACTATTAAATTAGCAAAAAACCTACAGGAAAATGAAGTCATAGTAGTAAATCTTTCAGGTCGAGGGGATAAAGATGTGTCTGCTATAAATAAACTTCTTAATTAGTATGATTTTAACTGTTATAAGTTTAATTATCTGATTTAAATTGAAAATCCTTTATTTAAAGTATTAATACTTTACCTAGTTTCCTATATAAATATTTATATAGGAAACTAGGTAAATATAAAACTATTTAAATAGTTGTTTTATTCATGCTGGTTTGAGGAGTCTTTGATTTTCAAAAACATTAATAAATTATATAAAGCTACCTCTCATTGAGGTATATTTTTTTGTGTAATACCCCTTATTATCTACAATTTTCTTTATGGCATATAAGAATTTATCAATTTCATCTATTGTATTGTAAATACCAAAACTAATTCTAACCATACCAGGCTGAATATCCTTAGATGCAAGAGTCATTTCTTCTATCATTGATTTAGGAATTTTTAAAAGCCTTTGTAGATATGGATGAGCGCAGAAACATCCACTTCTTACAGCAATGCCAAATTCATAGGATAGTATTTTGGCCACTATAGTATGGTGTATTCCTTCTATATTAAATGGAATAATACTAACTTTATTTTGAAAATCGGAATAATTGCTATATATTTTTACTGAATGTATAGATTGAAGATGTTTTGTAGTATATACAGTTAAATATTTTTCATATTCATCAATATTAGACATTCCAATTTTTGAAAGCTCATTTATAGCAGCACCTAAAGTTATTGAACCAATAAGGTTTGGAGATCCAGATTCTTCCTTATCAGGGGAAGCAGTCCATATTACTTTATCATGAGATACGAATTTAATGGTTCCTCCACCGGTATGGTCAGGTTCATACTCATTAAAAAAATCTTTAGGTCCAATTAATACACCACAACCAAAGGGTGCATACATCTTATGTGCTGAAAAAGCAACAAAGTCAATAGGTCCTAAAGGGAGTTGAAGGCCTATAGAAAATTTACTGTGAGGAATCAGTTGAGCTCCGTCTACTAAAATTTTAGCCCCATAACTATGAGCTAAATTTGCTATGGTATATATAGGATTTTTAATGCCAGTAACATTTGAAGCTCCGGTTATTGCAACTAAAGAAATTCTTCCATTATATAGTTCTAGTTTAGACTTAAAATCATCCATATCTAAATAACCTTCATCATCTACTTCTACATATTTCACTTCAAAATTTTTTCTCCATGGTAAATCATTAGAATGATGCTCCATAGAAGTGGATAGAATAATTGACTCCTTATCTTGACTAGCTAATATACCAGCTAGCTTATTTATAGCTTCAGTACAGTTTTTTACATATATAACATCCATCATATCACTATAATCATTAATGAAAAATTTCACAATTTCCCTTGAAGTTTCATACATATAGGTGGATAATTGAGATTTATATCCATCTCCTCGATGTATTGAGGAGTAATAAGGAGAAAAGTTTATTACTTCATCAATTACAGATTTTAATGGAGGCGTTGTAGCTGCATTATCGAAATTGATACCTATGCAATATGATTTATCTATCAATGGTACTTTAATATCTACTCCATAAACTAATTCTCGATATGGATTATCCCTAAAGTTACTCATTTTTTACCTCCTTAATTAAATAGTTGTTATTATATAATATTAAAGATATATTTTATTGGTGCAGATATTAAAAGAATAGTTGACATAAATACTCTGATTTGATATTATTAAACCATAGTAAAGTACTCAACATTAAGGAATGATTTTTATGAAGTTATCAACTAAGGGAAGATACGGGGTTAAAGCTATGGTTGACCTAGCTATTAACTACGGAAAAAGCCCTATATCTATTAAGAGTATTTCAAGTAGACAAAATATTTCGGAATATTATCTTGAACAGTTATTTTCTGTGTTAAGAAAAGCAGAGCTAATAAAGAGTATAAGAGGAGCCAATGGAGGATACATTCTAGCCAAGGATCCAAAAGAAATTACAGTATACCAAGTATTAGAGGTGCTAGAAGGACCTATCGAAATTTCAACCTGCTTAGATAGTGATGGATGCAATAATATTGATTGTTGTGCAACCAGAATAGTATGGAAAAAAATTAAGGATAGTATTGATTCTGTAACAATGGCAATAACTTTACAGGATATTGTAGACGATTATTTTAACATATTGAAAATTAAAGGAGTGAACCTAAATGAATAAAACAGTTTATATGGATTATGCGGCAACAACATACACAAAACCAGAAGTATTAGAGGATATGATACCTTACTTTACGGAGTTTTATGGTAACCCATCATCTATATATTCGATTTCAAGGGAAACTAAAAAAGCTATAGATAAAGCAAGAAATAGAATAGCAAAAGCTATTAATGCGGATCCAGCAGAAATATATTTCACTGGTGGTGGATCAGAAGCAGATAACTGGGCGATTAAGGGAATAGCACTTGCCAACAAAAATAAAGGAAATCATATTATAACTACTAAAATAGAGCATCACGCTGTACTTCACACTTGTGAATATCTTGAAAAACAAGGATTTGAAGTAACTTATTTGGATGTGGATGAAGAAGGGCTTATTAGATTAGAAGAACTAAAAAATGCTATAAAGTCAAGCACTATATTAGTGACTATAATGACTGCTAACAATGAAATTGGAACTGTACAACCTATTAAAGAAATAGGCGCTATATGTAAAGAAAGAAAAGTTTTCTTCCATACAGATGCAGTTCAAGCTATAGGTCATATAGAGATGGATGTTAAAAATATGGATATAGATGCACTATCGCTATCAGGACATAAAATTTATGGTCCTAAAGGTGTTGGAGTTTTATACCTAAGAAAAGGTATAAAAATTCACAACTTGGTTCATGGTGGAGCGCAAGAAAGAAATAGAAGAGCTGGAACAGAGAACGTAGCTGGAATAGTTGGATTAGGAAAGGCTATAGAGCTAGCTATGGAAAATTTAACTGAAGAAAAAGAAAGATTAACTTATTTAAGAGATAAGCTTATAAAGGGATTACTAGAGATCCCATATTCTAAACTTAATGGTTCAGTAGGAGATAAAAGACTGCCAGGGAACGTAAATATTAGTTTTGAATTTATAGAAGGAGAGTCAGTACTTTTAATGCTTGATGCTAAAGGAATATGTGCATCAAGTGGAAGTGCTTGCACATCTGGATCTTTAGATCCATCTCACGTATTATTGTCTATAGGACTTCCTCATGAAGTTGCCCATGGTTCGTTAAGACTTACAATGGGTGCTAAAACAACTGAAGAAGAAGTAGATTACGTAATAGAAACTGTACCTGCAATAGTGCAAAGGCTTAGAGATATGTCACCATTATATGACAGTTTCTTAAATGGAAAAATTAAAAGCTTTTTTAACAAGGAGGACAAATAATTATGATATATAGTGAAAAAGTAATGGATCATTTTACAAACCCAAGAAACGTTGGAGAAATAGAAAATGCTAGCGGTATTGGAGAAGTTGGAAATGCTAAATGTGGAGATATAATGAGGGTTTATTTAAAAGTTGAAGATGAGAAAATCGTAGATTGTAAGTTTAAGACTTTTGGATGTGGATCTGCCATAGCATCTTCTAGTATGGCTACAGAGTTAATAAAAGGAAAAACCTTAGATGAAGCATGGACACTTACAAATGTAGCTGTAGCAGAAGCTTTAGATGGACTTCCACCAGTTAAAATGCATTGCTCAGTTCTTGCAGAAGAAGCTATTCATAAAGCTATAAATGATTACAGAGAGAAACAAGGATTACAGCCTTGGGATTACGAAGAACATGATGATATACATGATCAAGTTCATGGAGAATAGGTGTGATACTTAGATGAAGAAAAAAGTTGTAATAGGGATGAGTGGAGGCGTTGACAGTTCTGTAGCAGCATATCTTTTAAAAGAACAAGGATATGATGTCACTGGAATAATGATGAAGTTATCTCCAGATAATCCTGAATATGCAGAAAATGAAGGTGGTTGTTGTTCTCTTTCAGCAGTTAATGATGCAAGACGAGTAGCCGATGTTTTAGATATACCCTTCTATGTTATGAATTTTAAAGCTCCTTTTAAAGAGCATGTAGTAGACAATTTTATAGAGGAGTATTTTAGTGGGAGAACCCCAAATCCTTGTATAGAATGTAATAGAAAAATTAAGTTTGAAGAATTTTTAAGAAAAGTTCAAGGGCTAGGCGCTGATTATATTGCTACTGGGCATTATGCTACTATAGATTTCAAAGATGGAAGATATAGATTAAAGCGTTCAGAAGATGATAGAAAAGACCAAACCTACGCGCTATATACGCTAACACAAGATCAATTGGCACATACTTTGATGCCTTGTGGAGCTTATTCTAAAACAGAAATCAGGGCTATCGCTGAAAAAATAGGTTTGGAAGTATTTAGAAAGAAAGATTCTCAAGAAATTTGCTTTATACCTGATAACAATCATGGTAATTATCTTTCTAGATTTAGTGGAAGAGAAGTTGTACCAGGAAATTTTGTAGATAGTACTGGAAAAATTTTAGGTAAGCATAAGGGCATAGTATATTATACTATAGGTCAGAGAAAAGGTCTTGGAATTGCTCTTGGAAAACCTGTATTTGTAACTAACATAATCCCAGAAAGAAATGAAGTAGTTTTAGGCGAAGAATCAGAAATCTTTAATACTACGCTTATTGCTAAAAACATAAATTTAATTCCTATGGATAAAATAGAAGGAGAGATTATGGTTGAGGCTAAGGTAAGATATTCAGCTAAACCGGCTCTTGCAAAACTAACTCAATTAGATGGAAATCATATTAAGTTAGACTTTGAAACCCCTCAACGGGCTATAACTAAGGGTCAGTCTGTAGTTTGTTATCAAGGGGACCTTGTTGTTGGTGGAGGAATTATTGAAAGAGTTATAAAATAGTAAATTAAATATAATTTTAAAGTACAATAAAAAGATTGAATGATATTTTAGGGTTGTCTTAAAGAGAATCAGCTAGATTTATTGATATAAGTTTAGCAATCTTTAAGACAATCCTTGAAGTCATTCTAGGAGGGATTTTTATGGATTACAGTGATAAAGTTCTAGAGCATTTTTATTCACCAAGAAATGTAGGTACTTTACCTGATGCTGATGGCATAGGTGAATGTGGAGATGTAAGGTGTGGAGATGTAATGAAGATATATTTAATTATAGAAGATAATGTGATTAAAAATGCTAAATTTATGACCTTTGGTTGTGGATCTGCTATTGCATCATCCAGTATTGCCACAGAACTTATTATTGGAAAGACTCTAGAAGAAGCCTGGAATCTTACTAATGAATCTGTTATAGAAGCTTTAGATGGATTACCATCTTCTAAAATTCATTGCTCCGTACTTGCAGAACAAACTATACACAAGGCTATTAATAACTATAGAGAATCTCATGGACTTGAAAAGTGGAAGGATAAGTATAACAATGAATAGATGATGTTTTTGGTTATATAACTTAGTCCACATTAATATTAGTATAAACTCTCTTTAAATAGGCAAGGATAGAAATATCATTTCCTATGAAGGGAGTTTATTTTATGGCTAAAAGTAGAGATTACATCTATATGGATGTAATGAATATCCAAGGAAAAAAGATAGGATATATAAAGGATTTATTAGTTGATTTTAATAAGGGGGAAGTGATAGGATTTAAAATTAGCCCATATAGATTATTGGGTAAGGAGTTTAACGTACTAAAAGAGAATATAGTATATTATAAGTCTCAGCTAGTAATTAACAATATAGTTAAGGATAAGTACTTAGAATTTTCAAGTATTCTGAATATGCATGTTATAGATAAATGTTCTAATATATTAGGTTTAGTAAGTGAGGTTATATTCGGTGATGATGACTTTAAAATAAAAGGACTTGCAGTAAAAGATTATAATATATTCAGCATGTTTAAAAGTAGAAGTATTTTATTAAAACCATACTTGATACTAGGAGACGATTATATATTATATACAGCTGAAAACACTAATATAGCTTTGGAATGTATGCCTAATGTAGGAAAGAAAAAAGCTACTAATAAGGATGTATATTATGAAAAAGATTGATTGGAATTGGAGTAACTTAGGTAGGTTAGCAATAGCTCTATTAATTATAGGTATAATAATATTTTTATTGTGGAAGTTTCCTATTTTTACTGAGGTTTTAGGAGTAGTGATAATATCCTTTATAATTTCATATAGTATTAGACCTTTTCATAAGTTCTTTATGGAAAGGGGACTTAATAGAAAGTTAAGTGCTTTAATAGTAATTCTATCTATTATATTATTTGTAGTTATAATATTTTCTATTTTAGTTCCATGGATATATAATGAAAGCTCCAATTTTGCTGAAGTAATAGGTGAGATGAAAGGTTATTATGAAAGAATTACTGGAGATATTAAATATGTTACTGATAGTCCTTTCGTTAAGGAAGTATTATATAATTCCTATGAAAGATTCAAAGACGCTCTTATGGTAATTATATCGAATTTTTTATCAAAAATTGTATCTATAGCTGAAAATTTGTTATTGCTATTTATAATACCAACTTTAGTGTATTTCTTTTTAAGCGACGGAGATAGTATTTCAAAAGGAATCATGAAGTATATGCCTTTTAGCAATAAATATGCCATTAGAAGAGCTTTAAATCACATGGATAAGGTAATGGAAAGATATATAATAACTCAGTTTGAATTGTGTGGAATAATTGGTATATTGACCTTTATAGCACTAAAGGTAAGTGGTATAAAATATGCTTTAATATTATCTTTAGTAAATGCAGTGTTTAATATAATACCATATTTTGGTCCGGTTATAGGAGCTATTCCAATAATTTTAATAGCACTTTTAACATCTACTAAGAAAGCTGTTATTGTTATATTTTGGTTGTTTGTAATTCAACAGCTAGAAGGAGATATTATATGCCCTAAAATTTTAGGTGAAACTGTAGATTCTCATCCAGTAACCATATTATTACTACTTATAATAGGTGGAAGTATAGGTGGAATTTTAGGGATGATTATTGTAATTCCAGTATGGGTAATGATTAAAATAGTTGTAGGAGAAATAGATTATTATTTATTTTAGTTTAGAATTATTGACAATTGCTGAAATGCTAAATATAATTTATCATATAAGTAGAGAACCAGAATCTATGATTTGGTGTGACTCACTTACTCAACGAAGGCAGTGAGTCGAGTTTCAATTAAATAGAGAACTCAAATCTATGATTTGATGTGAATCACTTACTAAGCGAAAGTAGTGAGTCGAGTTCCAATTGAATATGAAGTTATGATAAGAATTAGTAGATATGGGAAACTTTCAGAGAGAAAGTGGTAGGTGAAAACTTTCAGTGAAACATATTGAAGCTGTCTTGGAGCTATAATTAATTAAGAGATACTAGTTAATCTAGTATAATTAGGGTGGTAACGCGGAAAACTTTCGTCCCTTTTCAGGGATGGAAGTTTTTTTTATTTTATTTTAGAAAAATTGAATAAAAGTCATTGTTATTAGAAATAATTAGGAGGAATGTAATATGAATAATATGGGTTTAAATGAAATAAGAGAAAGCTTTTTAAAGTTCTTTGAAAGTAAAGAGCATTTAAGACTTAATAGCTTTTCTTTAGTACCTAAGAATGATAAGAGTCTTTTACTAATAAATGCGGGGATGGCTCCATTAAAGCCATATTTTACTGGTATTCAGACGCCACCAAGTAAAAGAGTAACAACTTGTCAAAAGTGTATAAGAACTGGTGATATTGAGAATGTAGGAAAAACCTCAAGGCATGGTACTTTTTTTGAGATGTTAGGAAATTTTTCTTTTGGAGATTATTTCAAAGAAGAAATTATAGTATGGGCTTGGGAGTATATAACAGAGGTTTTAAAAATATCTAAGGATAAACTATATGTAACTATATATCTTGAAGATGATGAGGCTTTTGATATTTGGACTAAGAAAACTGATATAGAGTCAAGTAGGATCTTTAGATTAGGTAAAGAAGATAACTTCTGGGAACATGGTGCTGGTCCATGTGGTCCATGTACAGAAATTCACTATGATAGAAAATCAGATCTTCCGCAAATAGAAACTACTGAAGAATTTATTAAAGCTGGTGATGAAGATAGAGTAATTGAATTTTGGAATTTAGTTTTCACACAGTTTGACGGAGATGGTAAGGGTGGATATGAGAGATTAGCAAATCCTAATATAGATACAGGAATGGGACTTGAGAGAATATCTACTATAATGCAAGGTGTAGATAATATCTTTGAAGTAGATACAATTAAGGATGTTTTAAGTGCAGTTTGTAAAAAAGCTGGAAAAACCTATGGCGAAAATAAAGATTTAGATGTGTCTATAAGAATAATAACTGACCATGTAAGAAGTATTACCTTTATGATTGGAGATGGAATATTACCATCTAACGAAGGTAGAGGATATGTATTAAGAAGACTTCTTAGAAGAGCTGCAAGACATGGAAGAATTTTAGGAATCACAGGTACATTTCTAAATGAACTTTGTAACGTAGTTATTGATAGTTCAAAGGGAGCTTATGAAGAATTAGAAGAGAAAAAAGACTATATTAAGAAAGTCATTAGCTTAGAAGAAGAAAGATTTGCAGAAACCATAGACCAAGGTATGGATATATTAAAATCCTATATCGATGAAATGAATACTGAAAAGATAAATGTATTAAGTGGAGAAAAAGCATTTAAACTTTATGATACTTTTGGATTCCCAGTTGAACTCACCGAAGAAATTTTAGTTGAAAAGGGAATGAAAATTGATTTTGATGCTTTCCATAAAGAAATGGAAAATCAAAGGAATACAGCAAGAGCTGCAAGAGGTACATCAAACTACATGGGAAATGATGAAGGTGCTTTAAACAATATTCCAATGGAAATAACTACTGAGTTTTTAGGCTATGGAACTATAAGTAGTAAAGGTAAAGTTTTATCTATGATAAAAGATAATGAGTTTGTAAGCAAAGTAGGAGAAGGGGAAAGATTTGTAGTTGTTACTGAAAAAACTCCATTTTATGCAGAAATGGGGGGGCAAGTAGGAGACATTGGAACTATACACACGGATAAATTCCAAGGAAAAGTTTTTGATTGTAAAAAAAGTACCAGAGGTCATATACTTCACTTTGTAGAAGCTATTAAAGGAGAACTTAAGATAGATGAAATTGTTGAACTGTTAGTAGATTCCACTGTGAGAAGTAATATATGCAAAAATCATACTGCTACTCATATGCTTCATGAAGCTTTAAAAGAAGTCTTAGGAGACCATGTAAATCAAGCTGGATCTTATGTAGATGGGGATAGATTAAGATTTGACTTTACCCATTTCTCAGCTATGACTTCAGAACAACTTAAAGAAGTAGAAGAAAGTTTAAACAGTGAAATTCTTAAAGCTTATGATGTAAACACGGAGATTATGACTATAGATGAAGCTAAAGAAAAGGGAGCTGTGGCTTTATTCGATGATAAATATAAAGAGGATGTTAGAGTTGTATCTGTAGGTGAATATAGCAAGGAACTATGCGGTGGAATTCATGTTAAGAATTCTGGCGAAATAGGGCTGTTTAAGATTCTAAATGAGAGTGGAGTAGCAGCAGGAATCAGAAGAATTGAAGCTGTTACAGGTATTAAATCTGAAAGCTATGTAAATGAAAAAGAGGAGTTATTAAAAGAAATATCGGCAACTTTAAAGTGTGGAGAAAAAGATTTATTAAATAAGTTAAATGGATTACTTACTACTTTAAAAGAAAAAGAAAAAGAAATACAAGGATTAAAGGAAAAATTAGCTAGTGGTATTGAAGATGAAATAATTAATAAAGCTGAAAATATTAAAGGAATCAATGTAATTGCAGCTGCGCTAGATGATATTGAAGGAGATGCACTTAGAAATCTATGTGATAAACTTAGGAATAAGGTTTCAGATGCAGTTGTAGTTCTTGGGAGTAGAGTTGCTGGAAAGGTTCAATTTGTTGTAATGGCTAGTAAGGAAGCAGTTGCAAAGGGTGCTCATGCTGGAAAGATTATTAAAGAGGTAGCTATCATCACTGGCGGTGGTGGTGGTGGAAGACCTGACATGGCACAAGCAGGTGGAAAGAAACCAGAAAAACTAGATGAAGCAATTTCAAAGGTAAGTCAAATAGTAGAAACTTTAGTAAAATAGTATACTTTTTGCATCCAATGATGGTATAATAGAAAATAAAGTAAGGTTGAGAAGGTGATATAATGGATAAACAACATACAGTTCAGTTTGATGTAATGAAAGATAAGAAAGATATGACAAAAGTTATACTAACTGATGTATATGATGCTCTAATTGAGAAGGGCTATAATCCAGTTAACCAGTTAGTAGGCTATCTTATATCTGGCGACCCAACTTATATAACCAACTATAATGGCGCAAGAGCATTAGTAAGTAAACTAGAGAGAGACGAGATATTAGAAGAAGTTTTAAAATCTTATCTAGATATAAAATAAAAATGCCTTTTAAGGCATTTTTATTTTAAAATTACACATAATATGTAATAGGTAAAAGTGTAATACAGTCCATTAAAGATGTATATAGTGTTGGAATAATAAATTGATTTTATCCATTAGTGTTAATTATAATAGCATATAATTATTAATTTGTAATGATCAGAATAAGGAGCACCCATATAAGGATAAAGAAGAGGTTTATCCTATGACTACCCGCTCTAATACTCCCATCTTCTTCAAAGTGGGAGTAAAGAGCGGCTACGACCCTGGATAACGATTTCTAACCTTCAGGGGGAGTAAAAACTCCCTCTGAAGCAAAGAACTCTGTTTATCATAATGGAGCTCCTATATTTGTAATATACAGTTAGGAGAAGAGCATGAGAGTACTTGGATTAGATGTGGGTGATAGAACTATTGGAGTAGCTATAAGTGACCCACTAGGCTTCACAGCTCAAGGAATTACCACCATAAGACGTAAAAAGGAAGAGGCAGATATAGAAGAAATTATAAAAATATGCAACGAATATAATGTTGAAACTATAATTTCAGGATTACCTAAGAATATGAATGGTACTATAGGTGAGCAAGCAGAAAAGGTACAAAGATTTTGTGAAGCGTTAAGGGAGCACGTAAACATAGAAATTAAATTTTGGGATGAAAGACTTACTACTAGGGCAGCACATATGGCTATGTTAGAAGCTGATATGTCAAGAAAAAAAAGAAAAGGCTTGGTTGATAAGATAGCTGCTACTTATATTTTACAGGGGTACTTAGATAGTCTTAGTAAATAATATTATCATGAATAAGATAATATATAGTATAAACTTAAATAGGCACTTATAGCTTACAGAATAGAATTGTAATATAGATAATTTCTATATAGAAAAATACTACCAATATGTAGAAGGAGGAAATTTTTATGGAAAATTTTTTAGAAAATATAACATTGACTGACGAAGAAGGTAATGACGTTGAGTTTGAAGTTATAACCAAGTTAGAAATAGAAGATACAGAGTATTTTATAGTAGCGCCTATTGATGATGAAAATGAGGATGCTATTGCATTAAAGGTTCTTAAGGATGAAGATGGAGAAGAATACTTTGCAACAGTAGAGGATGAAGAAGAGTTTAACATGGTTAATGATGCTTTTGAAACTCTATATGATGAAGGTGTTATAGAATAAATATACTTCACCTAGTGGTGAAAGGAGTAGTGTTAATTTATGTCTAATGAGAAAATTGAAAATTTAAAACTTATTCTAAAAGAAAAGGGCTATAAATTGACACCTCAAAGAAGGTCTATACTTGATGAGATTATTAAAAATGAAGGTAGCCACTTAACCACAGAAGAAATATATGATTTAGTAAAGGTTAATTGTCCGGAAATCGGACTTGCAACTGTGTATAGAACTGTTCAGTTATTAGAAGAAATGGGAGTGCTATATAAACTTGATTTAGATGATGGATGCAGTAGATACGAACTTTGTGATGAAGATGAAAGTCATCAACATCATCATTTGATTTGTCAAAATTGTGGTAAAGTCATTGAGGTTGAAGGAGATCTTTTAGAGGAGTTAGAGCAGGGAATAGAAAAAAAGTATAACTTTAAAATAAAAAATCATAGTTTAAAGTTTTATGGAATTTGTGATAATTGTTCTTTACAATAATAACTTTATTATTAGTAGAGATGTTATATAAATCTATACTATATGATATTAAAATTTCTATTAGAAATTAAATGTATATATGTACAGATTAGATTAAGATGCTCAAAAACCTAATCTTTTATATTAATAAAGTTAGGCAGAGCATAAAGAAAATTATGTAGAAAAGGAGGGTAGGTTTTGAAAAAAGAAAAAGAGAAGATTAAAATAATTCCTTTAGGGGGATTAAATGAGATAGGTAAAAATCTAACTGCTATAGAATATAAGAATGATATAGTTGTTATCGATTGCGGATTGAAATTTCCAGATGATGAGATGTTGGGAATTGACGTAGTTATACCAGATGTTACTTATCTAGTTAAGAATATTGATAGAGTAACTGGAATATTTTTAACCCATGCTCATGAAGATCATATTGGTGCTTTACCATATGTATTAAAGCAAATTAATGTTCCTGTTTATGGGACTAAACTTACACTGGGAATTGTGGAAAGTAAATTAAGAGAGCATGCATTATTAGGAGTGGTTGACTTAAGAGAAGTTAAGCCAAAGGATATCATAAAGCTTACTAGTGTATCTGTAGAATTTATTAAAACAAATCACAGTATAGCAGATTCGGTAGCTATAGCTATACACACACCATTAGGTGTAGTACTTCATACTGGAGATTTTAAGATTGACTTTACACCTATAGATGGCAAGGTTACAGATTTAACTAGATTTGCAGAGCTAGGGAAAAAAGGAGTAACTGTACTCTTAGCAGACAGTACTAATGTAGAGAGACCAGGATACACTATGTCTGAAAGCATAGTTGGAGAAAGTTTCGAAAAGATTTTCCATGGTGCTAAGGGAAGAGTTATTGTTGCAACTTTTGCTTCTAATATTCATAGGGTTCAACAGATAATAACAGCAGCTAGAAAGTATAATAGAAAAGTTGCACTTTCTGGTAGAAGTATGGAAAATATAATCGCAGTTGCTATAGAACTTGGATATATTACTATAGAAGAAGATGCATTAATAAGTATAGATTCTATGGGGAAATATCGTGATGATGAAATAGTTATGATAACTACTGGAAGTCAAGGAGAACCTATGGCAGCTCTTTCAAGAATGGCAGCTTCTGAGCATAAGAAGGTAAATATACAAAAGGGAGACCTAGTAATATTATCTGCATCGCCTATACCAGGAAATGAGAAATTAGTTTCTAAGGTTATAAATCAATTGTTTAAACAAGGGGCAGAAGTAGTATATGAATCACTAGCAGAAGTTCACGTATCAGGTCATGCATGCCAGGAAGAGTTAAAACTTATGCATTCTTTAGTAAAACCGAGATTCTTCATACCAGTTCATGGTGAATATAGACATTTAAAACAACATGGTGAACTAGCTGTTAAGTTAGGTTTGTCGGAGAAAAATGTGTATATAGGAGAAAATGGAGATCTTATTGAAGTAAGTAGAACATCTATAAGAAAAGCAGGTACAGTAGCTTCAGGGCAAGTTTTTGTAGATGGACTTGGAGTTGGAGATGTAGGAAATATTGTTCTAAGGGATAGAAAACATCTATCACAAGATGGTATCCTAACTGTTGTAGTTACCATGGGTAAAGATACTGGAAGTGTTATTGCAGGTCCAGATATAATTTCAAGAGGCTTTGTCTATGTTAGAGAATCTGAGGATTTAATGGATAAGGCTAGAGAGGTTGTTAAAGAGGCCCTTGCACATTGTGAAGAAAAACACATTACGGAATGGCCTACTATAAAAGCAACAATTAGAGAAGCTCTTAGAGAGTACCTTTATGAAAAGACTAAGAGAAGACCAATGATTTTACCTATAATTATGGAAGTTTAAAAAACTTCATTTTTCATTAATTGTTATAAGTTGAGATTACACAAATAGTAATTAATGATAAATCTATTCTGTATTGGGATTTAATAATGTTTTAATAACATTGACTTTTTATCCACATAATATTAGAATTGAAATAGTTAATTTAAATTGGATACTTAAGTATCCAATTTTATTTTGTGGTTTATTATTAAAATAAAATTTTGGAGGAAAAATATGAATTTATATACAAGAGAAGATATAAGAAACATCGCTATAATAGCTCACGTTGACCATGGTAAGACAACTTTAGTGGATGCGCTTTTAAAGCAGAGTAAAGTATTTAGAGAAAATGAAGTAATGCAAGAGAGAGTTATGGACTCAAATGATTTAGAGAGAGAAAGAGGAATAACTATTCTTTCAAAAAATACTGCAGTAATGTATAATGGAGTAAAAATAAACATTATAGATACTCCAGGCCATGCTGATTTTGGTGGAGAAGTTGAGCGTGTACTTAAAATGGTAGATAGTGTTTTACTTGTAGTAGATGCTTATGAAGGAGCTATGCCACAAACTAAATTCGTTCTAAAAAAGGCCCTTGAGCTTGGATTAGATCCAATGGTTGTTATCAATAAAATTGATAGAAAAGATGCAAGACCAGAGGCAGTTATAGATGAGATCTTTGACTTATTTGTAGAATTAGGTGCTACAGATGAGCAATTAGATTTTAAAATAATATATGCATCTGCTAGAGATGGAGTTGCAGTATCAGAACTTGAAGATGAACCTGTAGATATGGTTCCATTATTTGAAGCAATTATTGAAACTGTGCATCCACCAAAAGGTTACATAGACGAGCCACTACAAATGCTAGTAACATCAATAGATTACAACGAATATGTTGGTAAAATTGGAATAGGTAAGATTGAAAGAGGAACTATTAAAAAGAATCAAACCGTAGCTCAAATGTCAAAGGACGGATCAAAGAAAAATGTAAAAGTATCAAATGTTTATACTTACGATGGATTAAAAAGAGTTGAGGTAGAAGAAGCTAAACTTGGTGATATTATAGCTATATCAGGAATTCCTGGTATAAATATTGGAGAAACAATAGCAGATGCTACAAACCCAGAAGCATTGCCATTTGTTGATATTGATGAGCCAACGCTTAGTATGAACTTTATAGTTAATAACTCACCTTTCGCAGGTCAAGATGGAGATTTTGTTACATCTAGACACTTAAGGGATAGACTTATGAAAGAACTTGAAACTAATGTAAGTTTAAAAGTTGAAGAAACTGATTCAGCAGACTCATTTAAAGTTAGTGGAAGAGGAGAACTTCATCTTTCAATTCTTATTGAAACTATGAGAAGAGAAGGATATGAATTCCAAGTATCTAAGCCATCTGTTATATACAAACATGAAAATGGAGAACTTTTAGAACCTATGGAAAACTTAACAATGGACGTACCAGAAGAGTATATGGGAGTTGTTATGGAAAAAATGGGTCCAAGAAAAGCAGAGATGGTTAACATGACTAGTGCTGTTAATGGATATACTAGACTTGAATTTAAAGTTCCATCAAGAGGAATAATTGGATTAAGAAATGAGTTTATGACTGAAACTAGAGGAAATGGAATAATGAACCACGTTTTAGTTGGTTATGAAAAATACAAAGGTGATATAGTAGAGAGAAACAGAGGATCTCTAGTTGTGTTTGAATCTGGAGAGTCTATTGGATATGGATTATTCAATGCACAAGAAAGAGGAAGATTATTTATAGGACCAGGAGTTCCAGTATATCAAGGAATGGTTTGTGGAGAATGTTCAAGAAATGAAGATATAGAAGTTAATGTATGTAAGAAGAAACATCTTTCAAATACAAGATCTTCAGGATCAGATGATGCACTTAAATTAATACCAGTACCTAATATGTCATTAGAGCAATGTATAGAATTTATAGCTTCTGATGAGCTTGTAGAGGTTACTCCAAAAACTATAAGATTAAGAAAGAAAATACTAGATCCAACCCTAAGAAAGAGAGCAGCATTAAAGAAATAATATTTCCGTTCATGGGGGTGTAATATGAAGAAAATTGTAAGTATAATTGTAATAGTATTAATAGTAATATTAACAGTCAGTGGTTTTTATTACAATTATTCGACAAAGTCTCCATTAAAAGGTGAAGAAGTCACCGTAGTTGTAAATGAAGGGGATTCGCTTTACAACGTATTAGATAGGTTAGATAATCAAGGTTTTGTAAAAAGTAAAACATTAATCAAGATTTATATGAAGTTGCATAATACTTCAGCAGAACTTGTACCAGGAACATTTAAGTTATCAGGTAATTTAAGCTTTGAGGAGATAATTGCTGTTTTAGAGAATAAAAATAATGAAGGCTCTATATCTGTAACTATTCCAGAAGGATATGATATAGAAAAAATGGCTATATTATTTGAGGAAAAGGGATTATTTACTAAGGATGAGTTCTTAAAAGCTATAAAAGAATATGCAGCTCCTGATTATATTCCATCAAAGGAAGGAAGGAGATATGATTTAGAAGGATTTTTATTTCCTGATACATATTTCTTTAATCAAGGAGTTAAACCTAATGAAGTTATAGCTACTATGAATAATGCTTTTAATTCTAAAATTAATAGCATTATTCCTGAAGGAACTAATATTTACGATATAATAACTATAGCTTCTCTTATTGAAAATGAAACTAGAGTAGATGAAGAGAGACCATTAGTTTCCTCAGTTATATACAATAGGTTGAAAAAGGAGATGAAGCTACAGATTGATGCTACAGTTATTTATGCTTTAGGTGAGCATGTAGATACTGTTTTAAATAAACATTTAGAGGTAGACTCACCTTATAATACTTATAAAAATCATGGATTGCCATTGGGGCCTATATCTAGTCCAGGAATATCATCAATTTTAGCAGCAGCTAAGCCTGAAAGTACTGATTATTTATTTTACGTTTTAGAAAAAGATAAAACACATCATTATTTTACTGATAATGATGTAGACTTTATGAATAAGTTAAAAGAATTAGGATACTAAGATATTAAATTTAGAATAAAAAGTTGTAAGCTCAATAATTTTGAGCTTATAACTTTGTATTATAAAATTATTATATTCTTAATAGTAAATGTATATGATATGTATAAGAGATTTTAAATAGAGTATATAAATAATGATTAAATTATATAGGATTATATGGAGGAAGAAATGAGCGGTATTACATATGATTATATGGAAAATTACTTAAGAGGTCTCATAGGAGATTCTAAAGGGATGTTAAAAGAGTTAGAAAATTTTGCAGAAGAAAATGCAGTGCCTATAGTTCAAAAGGAAACTGCTAGATTAATAGAGTTTATGATTAATTTAAAAAAACCTAAAAAGATACTTGAGCTTGGCACAGCAATAGGATACTCCTCCATTTTAATGTCCTTAGCATCGGAAAATAATGTTACTATAACTACCATTGAAAGAGATGAAAAAATGGTAACCATAGCAACTGAAAATATAAAAAAAGCAGGTTTAGATGAAAAGATATCAATAATACAAGGTGATTGTTTGGAAGTTCTTGAAGGATTAGATGATGAGTATGATCTGATTTTTATGGATGCAGGTAAAGGTCATTATAGTGAATTTTTACCTCATTGCATAAGAATGTTATCAAAGGATGGAATAATTATATCAGATAATGTATTATTTAGAGGTATGGTTGCATGTAAAGACTTGATGATAAGAAGAAAAATTACTATAGTAAAAAGAATGAAGAAATATATGGAAACAATCTCAAAGGATGAAAATTTACTTACAACAGTAATACCAATGGGAGATGGTATAGCACTGACAGTTAGGAGGAATGAAAATGAAAACACCGGAACTATTAGCTCCAGCAGGGAACTTGGAGAAGCTTAAAGCAGCATTAAATTTTGGAGCAGATGCAGTATATCTAGGTGGTAGCAAGTTAAATCTTAGAGCTTTTGCAGATAATTTTAGCAATGAAGAATTATTAGAAGGTATAGAATTTGCTCATTCAAAAGGTAAAAAAGTATATGTAACTTTAAATGTATTTCCACATAATGATGACTTAGATGGTTTAGAAGATTATCTGAAGGAATTATATGAAGCAGGAGTAGATGCAATTATAGTATCAGATCCTGGTATAATTTTGATGGCTAGAGAAACTGTACCAAATATGGAGTTGCATTTAAGTACTCAAGCAAATACTGTTAACTGGAAGACTTGTGAGTTTTGGCATAAGATGGGGGTAAAAAGAGTTGTTTTAGCTAGAGAATTATCCCTTGAAGAAATAAGAAAGGTACAAGAGAAAATACCTGAAACTATGGATTTAGAGATATTTGTTCATGGTTCTATGTGTATGGCATATTCAGGAAGATGTCTTATATCTAACTATATGGTAGGGAGAGATTCTAATAGAGGGTCTTGTGCGCAACCATGTAGATATAAATATCATCTAGTAGAGGAAAAACGTGAAGGAGAATATTATCCTATCATGGAAGATGATAAGGGAACATATATAATGAATTCTAAGGATTTATGTATGATTGAGCATATTCCAGAACTTATGGAAACTGGAGCACTGTCATTTAAAATAGAGGGTAGAATGAAGAGCACTTACTATGTGGCAAGTGTTGTTAAAGCTTATAGAGAAGCTATAGATGAATATATGAAGTCTCCAGAAGACTATAAGTTTAATCCAAGATGGTTAGAAGACTTAAATAAACCTAGTCATAGGCAATACTATACTGGATTCTATTTCAATGAAGAAAATAAACAAGTTCAAGATAGTTCAGCCTATGTAAGAAATTATGACATTATAGGTATAGTTAAGGATTATAATAAAGGAACAGGAATAGTTACAATTGAGCATAGAAATAAAGTAGTTGAAGGAGCTCAAGTAGAGGTTTTAAGACCAATAGGAGAAAATAAGCAAGTTGTTCTTAGAGACCTTCATGATGAAAAAGGAAATAAAATTGAGTCAGCACCTAGTGCAAAAATGATATATACGGCTAAAGTTAATGAAGAATTAGAAGAAAATGATATTATAATAAAGGCTAAGGAGGAAGTTTAATGAAACGTCCAGTTATAATAGGAATAACAGGTGGAACTGGTTCAGGGAAAAGTACCATAGCAAAGGAAATATGCAAAAGTTTTGATGGAAATTGCATAGCTATGATAGAACAGGATTGTTATTATAAGGACCAAAGCCATTTAACTATGGAGGACAGAGTAAAGACAAACTATGATCATCCATATGCCTTCGATACAGCCTTATTAGTAAATCATTTAAAATCTTTAATTGATGGTAAAGCTATTGAGAAGCCTCAGTATGATTTTGAGGTACATAATAGAAAAAAAGAAACTATAATGGTAGAACCAAGAGAAATAGTAATAGTAGAAGGAATACTTGTTCTTGAGGATGAATCTCTTAGAGATATGTTAGATATAAAAATATATGTAGATACTGATGCAGATGTAAGATTCATAAGAAGACTAGTAAGAGATCTTAATGAAAGAGGAAGAACTGTAGATTCAGTAATAACTCAATATTTAACTGTAGTTAAGCAGATGCATGAACAATTTACAGAGAATACTAAGAAGTATGCAGATATTATTATCCCAGAAGGTGGACATAATAAAGTAGCTATAGAAGTTATTAAAGGAAATATCCACCAGATATTAGCAAGACAAGAGTAATTATTACATAGGTCAGTATAATCAAATTTCAAAAATTTGGTATTAAACACCTTTCTTTAGTCAAAGATTATACTAAGGGAGGTGTTTTTATTGTTTCAAAAAAGTAATAAAGGACAGGTAGCTAAGAGAAATTATTACCTATTATCCATTATGATATTAATGTTTATAGGATTAATTATTAGGTTTATCTATGTTCAATTAATGGAGGGGCCTACACTTTCAGTATCTGCTAATGAACAATATTACTATGAAGAGGATATAAATAATATTAACTTTAAGTTGCTTGATCGAAATGACAATAATATTTTTGAAAGTACATTAAAATATTATATAGTGATAGATCCATTAACTTTTTATACATTAAATGAGGAAGCAGCTTTTATTTCAATGAAAAATGTATCCTATATACTGCGAAGTTTTAATAGAGATTATGATATTTCCTTATTACAATATGAAATTGAAAATGGAAATAAACAATATGAAATTGATAAAGAGTGTTATGAAAAGTTAAAAAATATAGAAGATGTAAGAGGGATGTATGTATACGAATATACTGAATATAAAAAGTATAATGATTGGAATATAAAGAATATACTAGCTAGTGGAGTAAAATATTCTGATAATTCAAAGCTGAAAGATGAGGGAACACTAGAAAGAGAAATATATGAATATATTAAGGATAATAAAAAAGAGCAATTAAAGCTTGAAAAGGATGTTAGTGGTAATATTATTAAAAAAGTATTTAGTGATATAAAAGGTAATAATAATGTAGCTACAACCCTAGATTATAATATTCAAAAAAAAGTAGAAGAGATTTTAAAAAGTAAAAATTATGAAGAGTACGGTCAAATTGGAGCAGTACTAATGGAAAGCACCACTGGGGATATATTATCAATGGCGCAGAAAAATGATAGTTTATCTAATGTAAATATTGGAATACCTAGTGGAAATGGTTTTTTACTTGGTTCTACCTTTAAAACTATACTATATGAAGCAGCTTTAGAAAATCAATTAATAGGAAGAGATGAAAAGTTCTATTTAAAGAAAATTTTCCCCAAAAGTATTGAAAAGCTAGGTTCATATAATATGGAGCAAGCATACATAGCATCATCTAATGATACTTTTGCTCAAATTGGATGGAAGGTTGGAATGGATAGAATATATGAATTATCTAATAGATTAGGGTTATTTAATAAGACGCTAAATCTTCAAGATGAGAAAAGTGGAACGATAGAAGGATATAAGGTAGAAAATAACTTAGATATCATTACTAATACATCTATAGGACAAACGGTGAGAACTACACCGCTAGCAGCATTATCCATTCCTAATACAGTAGTTAATGGTGGTAAATATATTAAACCTAAAATTATAAATAAAATAATAAGTGAAGAAGGAAAAATTTTAAAGAAGTATGAAAGTGAATCTATAGAGGTCTTCAGTGAAAGTACTGCTAATATAATTAAAAAAGGTATGATAGGTGTAGTAAATGATGAGCTTGGTACAGGAAGCAATGCTAAAATAGATAATATAGAAATCGGCGGCAAAACTGGTACTACTGAATATTTGAATGGAGATAAAAAGTGTTCTGATGGCTGGTTCGCAGGGTTTTTCAAATATGATAACAAGTATTATTCAATGGTTATATATTTACCACAGGTAGAAGAAAAAAGTGGTAGTAGTCAAATTGCATGTTCTGTATTTAAGGATATAGTAGAAAGTTTAACTCATAGTAATATTATGAAACTAAACTAAAGTTAGATTTTACATTGTATAATATAATATTCCTAAAATATAAAATTTTTCTTTGAAATAAATATTACCATATAGTCACTTTTCCCCTAAAGTAAACATATTATAATAATAAGCACTATTAGGGGGAGCATAAATGTTTTGCTTGAGTTGGTTATTGAATGTAATTAGCGAATATGCCTTACTTACAGGATATGTTTCAGGAAATAACTCTTTTCCACAGCCACTTACAGAAGTAGAAGAAAAAGAATATTTACAGAGATTAAAAGATGGAGATCCTGAAGCAAAGGGTGTCTTAGTTGAGAGAAATCTAAGATTGGTAGCACACATAGTAAAAAAATATTCATTTCCTGGGAAAGAAGTGGATGATTTAATATCAATTGGAACAGTAGGATTAATTAAGGCAATAGATTCATTTGATATGGATAAGGGAACTAGGTTAGCGACTTATGCTGCAAGATGTATAGAAAATGAGATTCTTATGCTTATTAGAAACAATAAGAAAATTAGAAGTGAAGTATACTTGCAAGATCCCATAGGTCTAGACAAAGAAGGAAATGAAATATCCCTTATGGACATATTAAGTAGTGATAAAGATTCCATTTTGGAGGTAGTGGAAAATAAGATACAAGTGAAAAAATTATATTGTATACTGCAAACATGTCTTCAAGAAAGAGAGAGAAGAATAATAGAAATGAGGTACGGGTTAATAGATGGGAAACCAAAAACACAAAGAGAGATAGCTTCAATATTAGGTATTTCAAGATCCTATGTATCTAGAATAGAAAAAAGAGCATTAAAGAAACTACTTAAAGAGTTAAATTTTGGAGAAGGCTAATAATATATATTAATTAATTATTTACTATATAATTATATTTATATTATAAAAGGTATTGATATGTATTGATTCATATATCTTTATGAATCAATACATATCATATTTTTTAGAAAACTTTAACTAATGTTAAAGAATTATATAAATATAAATATATTTAATACGATTATATAAATTGATATACTAATTAAAATTATAGTAAACTTAATGTAAAGTAGATAATTATAAATATAGCAATGTAGGTGGAAATGTATTTTATTATATGTAAGGAGATAAAAAATGGAACTAAAGGAACTTTTAAAATATGTGGTTGAAAATCAAGGTTCAGATTTGCATCTGTCTGTAGGAGCACCTCCTATTCTACGAAGAAATGGAGAATTATCAAATATAATAGAAGAAGTTTTATCTGAAGAAATAGTTAAGAAATATAGTAAGGAAATCCTTGGAGAAGATTACTTTATATATAATGAAATAGGGGAGAGAGATATACTATATACTCTACCGGATGTAGGCAGGTATAGGGTTAATGTATATAAAGAAAGAAGTTTTGATACTATTGCAATTAGAGTAATACCAGTAAAAGTTCCAACTCTAGAAGATTTAAATATGCCTACAATTATAAAGGAATTTACAAATAAAAAGGATGGTTTAATTCTTATAACTGGGCCAACTGGAAGTGGTAAGAGTACTACTATGGCAGCTATGATAAATGAGATAAATTCAAATAAAAAAACTCATATTGTGACTTTGGAGGATCCTATAGAGTATTTACATAATCATAAGAAGTCTCTAATTAATCAACGGGAAATAGGAAGGGATACGGAAAGCTATGATAGTGGGCTAAGAGCCATACTTAGAGAAGATCCAGATGTAATTTTAGTTGGAGAAATAAGAGATTTAGAAACTATGTCAGCAGTACTTCTGGCAGCAGAAACAGGACATCTAGTAATTTCTACATTACACACCATAAGTGCCTACAAAACAATTGATAGGATCATAAATTATTTTCCGTCAGAACAGCAATTAAGGATAAGAAATCAGCTTTCTACGGTGTTAAAAGGTATAGTATGTCAAAGATTATTTAAGAAGGTGGATGGTAGTGGAAGAGTTGCAGCTCTTGAGGTAATGGTTAATACCCCAGCAGTTCAAAATTTAATTAGAGAAGGGAAAATACATCAAATACCATCAACTATGGAAACTTCGTCAAAATATGGTATGCAGACTATGGAAATGGCTATAAGTAAAATTATAAGATATATTGATAAAGAAGAACTGTAAACAGAGTTCTTTGCTTCTTAGAAAACCTATAATATCAATGGTATAGGGAATTTAACTATTGTGTTTTTTTTAATTAAGTTTTATACTATAGATAGAATATAAATGATTAAATGGCGTATTTATAATATATTGAGATAATTTCGTTATTTACCTGTATATGGTAGTAAGGTATTATAGAGACTAGGCATTATATAAATATATTCTAAAAATATTCTGCTATTTTGAAGGAATTTCATTTTTCATGTTGAATATACCTTTGTACACTGTAAACTTCTTAGGGAGTAGAATGTGGGAGGAATATGTTATATGAATAATTACATTGTTGGAATAGATATAAGTTCTTCAAAGGTATGTGGAGTAGTTGGGAGATTAGACCAAGAAAACAAAATACAAGTTATGGGAATTACTACTTCAGATTATGAGGGAGTTAAGGATAATGTAATGTTGGATGAAGAGGATATTTCTTATATTTTACGCAATGTAGTAGAGCGTTTAAAGGAAATTGTAAATTCACCATTAGAAGAAGCATACTTATCTGTACCAATTTCTTTATGTGAAATCGTAAAGACTAAAGGTGTTTTGTCTTTCCCAGAAATGAAAGAGATTAGCAAAGAAGATATATTAAATGTGGGAGAAGTTGCAAAGTTTTGTGTTGGCAAGGAGCAAGAAATTGTCCAAGTTGATATTGAAGAATACATAGTTGATTCTATGAAGAATATTACTAATCCATTAGGAATGAAAGGGAAGGTACTAGAATCAGAAGGCAACGCATTTATACTAGGTAAAAAATATGTTGATGGATATAAAAAATGTTTAAAAGAAACTGGAATCGAGATAAAGGGATGGGTAGTTAATGCTATAGGTATAGGCAAGGATATAATTGAAGATCTTGAACTTGCCAAAGGTGTAGCAATTATCGATATTGGAAGTTCTAATATGGAAGTTACAGTTTTTAAGAATAATAGATTCTTAGATTACTTTTCAGTACCCTTAGGTGGTAATAATATTACAAATGATATTTCTATTTGCCTAAAGTTATCATTACAAGATAGTGAGAGATTAAAATTTAAATGTAATACTTTATTGAACGATAATTCAACTGAAAGTCATAAAATAAAGATTAATACTAGTGGAAATAGTATAGTGGAAATTAATTATGAAATGTTAGTAGATATAATAGGTGAAAGAGTTAAAGAACTACTTGAAATAATAAATAAGCGCATTGAAAAAGAGCAATTAAGTGATCAAATTGGCAGTTTCGTAATTGTTGGAGGTGGAATATCTTTATTTAGAGATATTACGACTATAGCTTCAGAAATATTAGGAAAGCCAGTTAGAATAGGTGTTCCAAATTATGTTGGAGCAGCAAACCCAATATATTCAACAGCTACAGGAATCATAAGAGATGTTTTAAGTAAAGAAGAAATATTTAATAAAGAAAAAAGTTCCTGTGAAAGTTGTAATGAAAAGTTGAGTAGTAGCAATAATAGAAGTAAAGAAAATAAGTTTATAGCAAGACTAAAAGGAATTCTAAAGAGTTTTTCTAATGAGGAGGTAATAAAGTGATTGATTTCGATGTTCAAAATGATGATTTATGTAAAATTAAAGTTGTAGGTTGTGGTGGCGGTGGAAACAACGCTGTAAATAGAATGATTGAAGAAGGACTTAAAAATGTTGAATTCATAGGTATTAATACAGATAAACAAGCATTAGTTTTATCTAAGGCTGAGTTTAAAATCCAATTAGGAGACAAGCTTACTAGAGGCTTAGGTGCAGGTGCAAATCCCGAAATAGGAAGAAAAGCAGCAGAAGAAAGTAAGGAAGAAATAATTGAAGCATTAAAAGGTGCAGATATGGTATTTGTTACTTGTGGAATGGGTGGAGGAACTGGTACAGGAGCTGCACCAGTAGTAGCAGAAATAGCTAAATCTATGGGGATTTTAACTGTAGGTGTTGTAACTAAACCGTTCCCTTTTGAAGGAAGAAAAAGAATGATTCATGCAGAAGCTGGAATTAAGGCTTTAAAGGAATCAGTTGATACATTAGTAACAATTCCAAATGAAAGATTATTATCTCTTGTGGATAAAAAAACTACTCTTGTAGAATCTTTTAGAAAAGCAGATGATGTTTTAAAACAAGGTGTACAAGGTATTTCTGACTTAATAACTATACCAGGATTAATTAACTTGGACTTTGCAGATATAAGCACTATTATGGTTAATAAAGGACTTGCTCATATGGGAGTAGGTGTTGGAACTGGCGATAATAGAGCGCAAGATGCTGCAAGAGAAGCAATAGCAAGCCCACTTTTAGAAACTTCAATTATAGGAGCAACTGGAGTACTTTTAAATGTTACTGGGGGATCTGATTTGTCTTTGTTAGAAATTAATGAAGCTGCACAAATAGTACAGGAAGAAGCTGATCCAGATGCAAATATTATATTTGGTGCTGTAATTGATGAGAGCTTAAATGATGAGATAAGAATAACAGTTATTGCTACTGGATTTGATTGTGAAAAAGCTAAAATGGAAAGTGGAGTAAGCTTTGACTCTATTAAAAGTCAGAGTCCTAAATCAGAGGTAGCAGCAACTCAATCAAGTGAAACTACTACACCTTCTAAAGAGGAAAGTGAAGATTTTACAGTTCCTACATGGCTAAGAAAAAGCATGAGATAATATAAGATTATTATATATTTTATTAAGAGACTATTGCAAAATGATTTTTAATCATTTTGCAATAGTCTCTTCTTATTTAAATTTTAAAAATTCCATGTAAAGGCTGATTTAGAATGAAAGGTATTCTATTTCAGCCCTTTATTATTTCAGGGACTTTTGTTTAAATTACACAGTTTACTTTTTAACAGATACTTAATTTAAAAAAAAAATCGTAAAATGACATAATTTTCTAGTAATAATATGAAATTTTACCATACAATTTTACAAATTTTACCGTAAGTAACCTATATAATAATCTTTAAGGGGGTAAATAAAATGGTAGTGTACTTAGATATGCTTTTGTTAGAAAATTTTTTAGTGAATTTATTTTTATTAACAATAACTATGCAAACTATAAAAAAGAAGGTTTTAATGAGTAGGTTAATGCTAAGTTCAGCTATTGGTGCTTCATATGTTTTTGCTATACTTATTCCTAGGCTACAGTTTTTTACATCTACGCCCTTTAAAATAGTAGTAGCTCTACTGATGATGACGATATCTATTAAAGATAAAAGTATGGGTGAAGTATTAAAAGCTACGGGAATATTTATATTGTATTCTGTGCTTCTTGCAGGAATGTCTTTTTATATAGCCATAAAGGATAATCCATCTTTATCATCAAGTGCTATGATATATAATTTTTCCTATAAAAATCTTATATTGTCTTTAATGATTATTTATATGTTAATTTATAAGTTGACTGTATATGTAAAAGATAGACGCTCATTAATTAATTATGTATATACTACTGAAATATGTATCGATAATGTGAAGACTATAATAAAAGCCTTTTTAGATACAGGTAATGAACTTAGAGAGCCAGCAACAAATTTGCCTGTAATAATTGTAGAAAGGAAGTTTTTCAAAGATTTAAATTTAAAGAACCATAGCATATATAACATTCCTTATTCTGTGGTAAGTGGATGTAATGGAAAACTTATTGGAATTAGACCAGATAGTGTGAAGATAAACATTAACGGAAATATAAAAGAGGAAAGTTTGATATTGGCATTTTGTGATAATAAGCTTAGTAAACATAGTGATTATAATGGACTTTTACCAAGGGGGATTATAGAATAGGAGGAATTTTTATGAATAAAATATCAAAAAAATTTTTAGAAGTGAGAAATGGGTTGCAAAGCATACTAAGTAGATTTTTAAGTAAGTTTAAAGGCTTTGCAAAATCAATTTACTACATAGGGGGAAATGATGCATTACCACCACCATTGACTAAAGAAGAAGAGGAAGTATTGGTAGAAAACCTAGAAATGGGAGATGAAAGCATAAGATCCATATTAATTGAACGTAACTTAAGATTGGTAGTTTATATAGCAAGAAAATTTGAAAATACAGGAGTAAATGTAGAGGATTTAATATCAGTAGGTACTATAGGACTTATAAAAGCCGTAAACACTTTTGCACCAGAAAAGAAGATTAAATTAGCAACCTATTCTTCTAGATGTATAGAAAATGAAATACTTATGTATCTAAGAAGAAATAATAAGATAAAAACAGAAATATCTTTTTATGAGCCATTAAATATTGATTGGGATGGAAATGAACTGTTATTATCAGATATATTAGGAACTGATAGTAATGTAGTATATAACTATATAGAAGAAGAAGTAGATAAACAACTTCTTGGAATTGCTATGGATAAATTAAATAGTAGGGAAAAAGAAATAATAGAGTTGAGATTTGGACTAAATGGAATTACAGAAAAAACCCAGAAGGAAGTTGCGGATATGCTTGGTATATCTCAATCCTACATTTCTAGATTGGAAAAAAGAATAATTAAGAGACTTAAAAAAGAAATTAATAAAATGTTATAAGGTTGTCTTTAGTATAAAAAAGCTACATCAGGAAATAATTTTAATGTAATTATTCTGAAGGGAATGAGACCTTATGATGATTAATAAAGTAGAAATTTGTGGAGTGAATACTTCGAAACTACCTGTATTAAAAGAGAAGGAAATGAGGGAACTACTAATCAAGATAAAGCAAGGTGATAAGGGCTGTAGAGAGGATTTTATAAAAGGAAATCTAAGGTTAGTATTAAGTGTAATTCAAAGATTTAATAACAGAGGGGAAAATGTAGATGACTTATTTCAAGTAGGTTGCATAGGTCTAATGAAGGCTATTGACAATTTTGATTTAAGTCAGAATGTTAGATTTTCCACTTATGCAGTACCGATGATAATTGGAGAAATTAGAAGATACCTTCGGGATAATAACTCTATTAGAGTAAGTAGATCTTTAAGAGATATTGCTTATAAGGCATTACAAGTGAGAGATAAGCTTGTTAACAAAGATAATAAAGAGCCAACTATCTCTCAAATTGCAAAAGAACTAGAAATGCCTAAAGAGGAGATAGTATTTGCACTAGATGCAATTCAAGACCCCATTTCATTATTTGAACCTATTTACCATGATGGTGGAGATGCCATATTTGTTATGGATCAAATTAGTGATAGTAAGAATTTAGATGATGGATGGCTTGAAAATATATCAATAAAAGAAGGTATGAAAAAGCTTACAGATAGGGAAAAACTAATCTTAAACTTAAGATTTTTTCAAGGAAGAACCCAAATGGAGGTTGCTGATGAAATTGGAATATCTCAAGCTCAGGTTTCGAGATTGGAAAAGACAGCACTTAAACATATGAGGAAACATGTGTAATATGCTTATTTACAGGTAGGTAGCTTATTTTAGAATTAAAACTAGTTGCAATAGTTTATGTAATGAAATCATATTGTATTAAAATTCATTGCAATGAGGTTAAAATTAAAAAATTATAACTCTACAAAAAGGAGCCTAGGCTCCTTTTTGCTTTATAGCTTATTATAGATTTAGAATATGTGGATAATTTGATATGAGCCTTTGTATGAAAATAAACATTTATATCTTATACAATATATTGAATAGGTAAGCTTAAAATTATGAAAATTTCAAATTGAGTAAAATTTGATTAAAAGATAGCTGTTCTGTTAAAATATTTTTAGGGGAGATATTATTTAACTTATGTATTAAATTTTTTTGAATTTATCATACTCATGGATAAAAATAGTATGTTTGTAATTTATTAACGAAATAGATTATTATAGGATAAGTTATTTGAGCAGATTTTAGTAATTCTGAAATATTGGATGAAGTTAAGTATATATTTGAAATTGAGGTGATGGAATAGTGGAAGGCGAAAGGATAAAGGAAATAATGATCCAGAGAAAAAATATGAAGTATAGATTAGTTTTTCAAGGAATTATTGTAGGTTTAGTAACAGGAGTAGTAATAGTACTTAATAGGATACTAATAAATAAATTCTCGCTACTTTTTAATAATTTTTATTCATGGGGAAATAAGGATTTATTAAAAGCGATTTTAGTTATTGGAATTTTAGCAACTATTGGAATAATAGTAGGAATCATGGTTAAACATGAAGGCATGATTTCAGGTAGCGGTATTCCTCAAGTAAAAGGACGAGTTATAAATAAATTAAAAATGAATTGGTCTAGAATATTAATATACAAGTTTATTGGAGGATTTTTAGCTTTGTCAGCTGGGCTTTCTGTTGGTAGAGAAGGTCCTTCAGTTCAAATTGGAGCTTCAATAGGTGAAGGAGTTGGAGAAAAAAGTTATAAAAATATGCCAGTTAAAAAGGAATTTTTAATAACAGCTGGAGCGTCGGCAGGTTTGTCTGCTGCATTTAATTCACCTTTATCTGGAATAATCTTTGCATTAGAAGAAATTCATAGAAATTTTTCTCCATTAGTATTATTGACGGTTATGCCGGCGGCTATAACTGCAGATTTTGTGACAAAAAGATTTTTAGGCATTGAGCCAGCTTTAACTGTGGGTGCAATGGATGCATTACCATTAAATTATTATTGGATTTTAATTATATTAGGTATTTTAACAGGAATAATGGGAGTTATATTTTCAAAGGGAATATATTTATTTCAAGATTTATATTCTAAATTTAAAAATATACCTGAAGAAGTAAAAATAATGATCCCCTTTGTACTAACAGCAATTATTGGATTGACAGTACCTATGTTATTAGGTGGAGGTCATGAGCTGATATTACATTTATCTTTAGAAGAAAAATCAATCTTATTTTTAATAATAATATACATAATTAAATTTTTATTACTTTTAATTTGTTTTGGATCTGGGGTACCAGGTGGGATATTCTTACCAATGTTATTATTAGGAGCAATTATAGGAGCTATAGTTGGAAGTTTTTCAATAGATGTTTTTGGAATAAATAGCTCATATATTATTAACTTTATAGCTTTAGGTATGGCAGGATATTTTGCATCTGTAGTCAAAGCTCCTATAACGGGAATTGTTCTTATAATGGAAATGACAGGTTCTTTTAATCATTTGTTGTCTTTATCAGTAGTAGTTATAATTTCATACATTACTTCAGAGTTGTTAAAAAATGAACCAATTTATGAGGTGCTATTAGAAAGATTGCTAAAAAGGGTTGGATTAACTAAAGAGGAAAGTGACAGTAAAAAGACCATATTAGAATTTTGCATTGAAATGGGAAGTATAGGTGAAGGGAAATTTATAAGTGAGGTTGATTGGCCGAAGGGCTGTCTTCTTGTCTCTATAAAAAGAGGAGAAAAAGAAATAATACCAACAGGTAATGTAAAATTAATAGGTGGAGATTATATAGTTGTTTTAGTAAATGTAGATAGACGATGTTTTATAATAGAAGAAATAAATAAACTTACTTTAGTATAAAAAATAGAGCCTAGGCTCTTTTTTTATGTTCTATATTATTTTAAAGAGAATATAGATTAAATGATATAAAATTTAAGGAGGGAGTTTTTCTATGGAAACTTCAATGTTTGCAATAAATAGTTTAAAAACTATGGAGATAATAGATATTAACACAGGTACTAAACTTGGCTATATAAAAGATTTTAAAGTTAATTGTGAAGAATATAAATTAGAAGCAATAATACTTCCAACACAAAAATCAGGATGGTTTTCAAAAAATGAAGATATAGAATTGCCTTGGGAGAGAATTAAAAAAATTGGAGTAGATGTTATTTTAGTAGATGGAGAGGGTATTGTTGAAAATAATTAGGAGAAAATAATTAATTATATACAAATAGTGAATACTTTGTGTATAATCGTAGTATAAACAGAAAAAACTTAGAGGATGTGATTATAGTGAAGTGTCCTTATTGCAATGGAGAAGAAAGTAAGGTTGTAGATTCTAGAGCAACAGAAGATGATGGTGCAATTAGACGTAGAAGAGAATGTCTTAATTGCAATAAAAGATATACTACCTATGAAAAAATAGAGGATATACAAATATTTGTTATAAAAAGAAATTTAACTAGAGAGTTATTTAATAGGGATAAAATCATAAGTGGTGTTATCAGAGCCTGTGAGAAAAGACCTGTATCGAGATTAGAGATAGAAAACTTAGTAAATTCTATTGAAAAAAGACTTAATAATACCATGACTAGTGAAATAAGATCTGAGGAAATAGGAGAATTAATATTGGAGAAATTAAGGTATATGGATGAAGTTGCTTATATAAGATTTGCATCTGTATATAGAAAGTTTGATGATATTAATAGCTTTATAGAAGAGATAAAGGGTTTAAGTGGTGATAAGTAATATGAGATCTTATAACATAGAAAATAATGAATTTCTAACCTATGATTTAGATGATATAACCATTGGATTTTCTACAGCAAAAAATAATTTAAACTTTAATAAAGCATTTAATGAAGGAAAGTCTAGTTTAAATAATTTAAAAAAGTGGTTTAAAGTAAATGAGGTTGTATATTTAAATCAAGTTCATGGAACTAAAGTATTTTCTTATGAAGAAAATATGGATATAGTAAACTATGATGGAGATGGTATTGTAACAAAAGAAAAACAGGTTGCTATTGGAGTATTTACAGCGGATTGTGTACCAATAATTTTAGTAGATACTAAAAATAAAGTAATAGCAGCTCTTCATAGTGGTTGGAAAGGAACTTTGAATAATATAGTTTCTAAAGGAATTAAAGTTATGAAAGAAAATTATGGGTGTAATCATAGCTATATTAAAGCTTTTATAGGACCTCATAATAAAAGCTGTTGCTATGAAGTAAGCCAGGAGCTTATAGATAATTTCAAGGATTGTGATTTATTTAAAAATCAACAGATTAATTATGGTAGAAATTTAGATTTACAAAAGTGTGTAGAGATACAGTTAATGAATGAAGGTATCAAAAATAATGATATAGTATGTTTAAATTTATGTACATACTGTAGCAAGGATAAAAAGTTATATTCATATAGAAAAGAAGAAGAATCTCATGGTAGGTTATTTTCCTTTGTATTTATCCATGAGTTTAAGGAGTGATATTTATGGAAAAAACAATATTAGTAGTTGATGATGAGGCACATATTCAGGAACTAATTAAATTTAATTTAACTAAGAATGGGTTTAAGGTTATAACTGCTGATAATGGAATTGATGCATTAAAAATAGCTGAAGATGAAAAACCAGATCTAATATTTTTAGACCTCATGTTACCGGGGATGGATGGGTTAGAAGTATGTAAGTCTATTAGAAAAAAATCATCTATAGAGTCTACACCAATAATTATGATTACAGCAAAAGGTGAGGAGTTAGACAAGATTTTGGGCTTAGAGTTAGGAGCAGATGATTATATAACAAAACCTTTTTCGGTGAGGGAACTAGTAGCTAGAGCTAAAGCTATATTAAGAAGAACGAGTTTTAAACAAGAAGACAATAGCTTTAAGTTTGGAGATATAAATATAGATTATCAAAAACATGAAGTATATAAAGGAAAAGAAAAAATAGAGCTTACATTAAAAGAGTTTGAACTTTTAGAAATACTGATAAAAAACAAAGGAAAAGTTATGACAAGAGATTTTCTTTTAGATAAGATATGGGGCTACGAATATGTAGGAGAAACTAGAACTGTAGATGTCCATGTGAGACATTTAAGACAGAAAATAGAAGATAATGACAAAAATCCAATTTATATTCAAACTATTAGAGGTATAGGATATAAATTTAATTCTGGGGACAGTTATGAAAGATAATTCACGAAGAACTATGAAAAAAAGACTAATGCTAAGTGTTTTTGCAGCATTAGTTTTTGTATTAGGATTTCTAACTACAGTATTTTATACAATAGTTACCTATGAAAGTGAAGAGAGTGCTAAAGAACAATTAAATGTTTATGCTTATTTAGTAAGTGAACAGTTACACAACATTGACCAGGCGAGTTTTTCTAATGTGGTAGATAAAATGAAAAATTTGAATATTAGAATTACTATTATAAATAGCAATGGCACTGCCCAATTTGATTCTTTAGGAAATGTGGAAAAATTAATAAATTATAATAATAAAGATGAAGTTATCATGGCTAAATCTAAAGGGGAAGGTACTGTTACTAGATATAGTGATAGGGAAGAAACGTATGTTATTTACTATGCTGTAGCTATAGAAGATGGTATAGTGGTTAGAGTTTCAACCCCTGTAAAAGCAACACATAAATTAAATGATACATATATAGTATGGTATGGAAGTGCTATAATTATAATGATTTTTATATCTCTTTGGATTGCCAATAAGTTATCCTATATAATTGTTAAACCAATTAGAGATTTAGATGTTATTACTTCTATGATCACTAATGGAAATTTAAGTAGAAGAATTAAAATTACCACCAATGATGAGCTTGGTAAGTTAGCTTTGAACTTTAATCATATGGCTGATAGACTTGAAAGTAGCTTACATGAGGTAAGTGAAAAGCAAAATAGACTTTCAGCAATTCTTCAAAGTATGGAAAGTGGCGTAATTGCTATAGATAATAGTCACAATATAATAATGATAAACAACTATGCAAAGAAAATTTTTAATATTAAAGAAGATGTAGTAGGCAATCCAGTTGAAAATATATGTAAAGAAGTGAATTTAAAATTTATATTTTCTATGAGAGATAGAGATATTAAAGAGTTTAAGTTAAGTGCTCCTACTATAAAATTTCTTAGGGTTAGAACCGCAGATATTATAGTTCATAATCATCAGCATATTGGAGCAGTAGCAGTAATACAAGATATTTCTGACTTGAAAAAGCTAGAAAATATGAGAACTGAATTTGTGGCTAATGTATCCCATGAACTTAAAACTCCGCTTACATCTATAAGAGGTTTTGCTGAGACTTTAAAAGAGGTTGATGATGATGAGACTAAGAAAAAATTTTTAACTATAATAAATGAAGAAGCAGAAAGACTTACAACACTTATATCAGATATACTATTGTTATCACAAATTGAGCATAAACAAGAATTTAAGAAAGAAGTATTTAATGTAAATAAAGCTATAGAGGATGTTTTTTATTTAATGAAGAATACTGGTGAACAAAAGCAGGTGCATGTAAGTATAGTTGGAGATGAGATACCTAATATTCTAGGAGATAAGGATAAATTTAAACAAATGCTTATAAATCTAGTAGATAATGCAATAAAATATAGTGAAGCCTTTGATACAGTAGTAATAACAAAGATAATTTATGATACCTACTTTAAAGTTATTGTAGAAGATAGTGGTATGGGAATTGCAAAAGAATATATACCAAGACTTTTCGAAAGATTTTATAGGGTGGATAAAGCTAGATCTAGGGCAAAGGGTGGAACAGGATTAGGTCTTGCTATAGTTAAACATATAATTATTGGTTTTAATGGTAGTATAGATGTAGAAAGTACTTTAGGCGTTGGTACAAAATTTATTATTACAATTCCATATCATATAGAAAAATAGAATAATTAAGATAAGATATTCATAAAAGACTAGAGAGAAAATAAAATGTACCCTTTGTCAAGGACAGTTTTAAAAAAGACTAGGCGGTACTAAGAAGATGATTTCTGTATTTTACAGGAGTCATCTTTTTTAAATTCCATTGACCTCTATAATTATTGTAGTAATCCATATATTCATCAATTTCTTCCAAGAGTTCAGCAAATGTATTACAATTTTTAATATTTGTTTTGTCCTTAAGATGTCCAAAGAATGACTCCTGCGGAGCATTATCCCAGCAGTTACCTCGTCTAGACATAGATTGTCCTATATTATACTTTTTAAGCAATTTCTGAAATATGGGACTAGTGTAATGTGCTCCTTGATCTGAATGAATAAATGAATCTGAAGATATTAAATAGTTATTTGATGAAACCAATTTTTCAATAGTTTCAGTCACAATATCTATTTTTAGACTTTTAGATATATTATAGGTTAATAATTCATTGGTTGAACCATCTAAAACGGTTGACAAATAAGCCCTTTGACCATTTTTATAAAATAGATATGTTATATCAGTAAGTAATACCTTTCCAGGGACTTCTTGCTTCAATTCTCTATTTAGTAAGTTTGGTAGGACTGAATGTTCTTTGGTGGCTTTCATCATTCTTCTATATGGGTTAGCTTTTCTATGTGGGCATATGATATCATATTTATCCATGATTCTTCTAATACGCTTTAGATTATATTGCATATTAAACTGATTTTCTAAAGTCATTTTAATTTGTTTAGCACCCTTTTCACGATTCTTAAATTTAAATGCTAATAATACATTGTTATAACTCTCCAAATCACGCTCTTCGCGTGCTATACGATTAGTATGCGCTTTCATAGAAAAGTAATTATAATATCCAGAACGAGAAACATTTGATATTTTACATAAATAACTAACCATATTTTAAAGTTTATATTTATCAATAACTGACTTTATGATGAGATATTTTTCTTGCGTCAGCAACTTTATTTTTGGGTTTTCACACCCCTTTCTAACATCTCTAACTTTTTTAAAAGTTCATTTTCTGCTTCTAATAATTTAATTTTAGCCTGTAATTTTTCATATTTTTCTTCAATGGATAAATTACATTCACTAGTCCTTCCACTATTGAATTTCCTTGTATCTTGCAGCTGTGCAATTCCATTCTTTCGAAAAGCCGCACGTCATCTTTTACCTGATGATCGAATACGACTTTCTCCAATAATTTCTATATCAAAGCCATATTCTTCGAATATTTGTCTTGGAAACTTTCCGCGTTCATTTTCACTAATAAATATTCTTTTAAACTCATCCGAGTATGTAAATCCTTTCATACTAACCTTTTTAACATATTTATTTTTAGATAAAATCTCTATTTGACATTCAGTAAATAATTTTTTGCTCATTATATTTCTCCTAATGTAAACTCCTCTTTATTTCATTATACATAAAAGTACCCTACGGGATAGACTTTTTTTAGTGTCTATCCTATAGGGTACATTTTAAAATTCTCTAGTCTTTTTCTTATGAAGTTAAGAGCTTTGTTTATGTTAAGTATTATTAACCTAAGTAAAGTTTTTTTAATATATGGATAATAATAGCTTAACTAAGAAAGGATATAATCAATATTGTAAGATAAATAAAAAAACAAATTGGAGGGGAATTTAAATGAAAAAGAAGTCAATAAAATTATTAATAGCAGGAATAGTTGCAACAATGACCATGGGATTATTAGTAGGTTGTGGCGGAAAGGATACTTCCAATTCAAATAATAGCGGTAATAATACTAGTGATAATAAAGCAAAAGCAATAACTATTAAAATATCAGGTTCAACTTCTGTAGGGCCATTAATGGAAAAGGAAGCAGAGAGTTACAAAGATGAAAATCCAAATGTTACTGTAGAGGTTCAACAAATAGGATCTTCAGCAGGAATAAAAAATGCTGTAGAAGGTATTAGTGAAATAGGTATGGCTTCACGTGAGTTAAAAGATGAAGAAAAATCAGAACTTGCTGAAACAGTAATTGCTTATGATGGAATAGCCTTAGTAGTCCATCCATCAAATAAAGCAGAAAACTTAACTATGAAACAAATTAAGGACATATATACAGGAGCTATAACTAACTGGAAGGAAGTTGGAGGAGTTGATGCCCCAATAGTGGTAGTTTCAAGGGAAGATGGTTCAGGAACTAGAGATGCGTTCCAAGAAATTGTAGGATATACTTCAGAAGAATTGGAGAAAAATGCAACTATAGCAGAAGGTAATGGAAGTGTTAAAACTACAGTTTCAACAAATAAAAATGCAATAGGATATATTTCTTTTGAACAATTAGATGATTCAATTAAGGATTTAAAAATAGAGGGAAGTGAAGCAACACCTGAAAAAGTATTAAGCAAAGAGTATAAATTATCAAGACCTTTCTTAGTAGTATATAAAGAAGATAAATTAACAAAGGATGGAAAACAATTTATTGACTACATTTTAAGTGAAAAAGGTCAAGGTATTGTTGGAGAAGCTGGTGGAATAAAAGTAAAATAGATAATTTATGCGCCACAATGGGTATAGACCTTTGAGAGAAAAATTATCTTAAAGGTCTATTGAATTAAAATTGGAGGTCAAATATATGTCAGTGAAATCAGTTAAGACGGAAAAACCCCACAAACTTAAGGGGATAAAATATATAATTGATGATATATCAGAGAATGTTTTTAAAGTATGTGCTTTAATAGCAGTAATAAGTTTAATTTTAATAATAGGTTTTGTATTTTATAAGGGTTTGACACCGTTTATATCTAAAGGATATTCCTTTGGAGAATTTTTACTAGGAACAGAGTGGATACCTAGTTCAGAAAAGTATGGAATTCTTCCTATGATAATTGCTTCTATATATGGAACCCTAAGCTCTCTTGTTATAGGGGTACCCATAGGAATATTAACAGCTATTTTTATTGTTGAAATAGCACCTAAATCAGTAGCAAAGATAATGTCTCAGGGAATGGAATTATTAGCAGGAATTCCTTCTGTATTATTTGGAGTCTTTGCACTTGGAATAATAGTACCAGCTATTCAAAGTAAATTATCCCTTCCTAAAGGACAAAGTTTACTTGCCATTATAATAGTTCTTTCAGTAATGATGCTACCAACTATTATTTCAGTGGCAGAAACAGCTATAAGATCAGTACCAAAGCAATATAAAGAGGCATCTTTAGCTTTAGGTGCATCTAAAATTGAAACTATATTTAAAGTAATTTTACCAGCAGCTAAGTCTGGAGTTTTAACAGCTATAGTACTAGGGATGGGAAGAGCAATAGGAGAAACCATGGCAGTTATCTTAGTTGCTGGGAATAGCCCCATAATACCAAATAATATAACAGATAGTGTAAGACCTCTCACTACTAATATAGCATTGGAAATGGGATATGCCTTTGGAACACATCAAGAAATGCTTTTTGCAACAGGAGTAGTTTTGTTTTCTTTCATTCTATTGTTAAATTTTGTAATAGCTAAAATATCAGAAAAGGCAGGTAATTAATATGAGAAAAATAAAAGACAATATATTAAAAACTATTTTATGGTTATCTGCAGCTATTACAGCTCTAATTATTGCTATTATAGTAGGATATATATTTAAAAAAGGTTTTGGACTTGTAGATTTTAACTTTATTTTTGGAGATTATTCTCCCACAAATGGTGGTGGTATATTTCCGATGATTGTTACTACATTGTTAACGGTAATATTATCTTTATTAATATCAATTCCGATAGGGATTTGTGGAGCTATATATTTACAAGAGTATGCAAAGCAAGGAAGAGGAGTTAAATTAATTAGGTTTGCAACAGAAAGTCTTGCAGGTATACCATCTATAATATATGGACTATTTGGAACAGTATTCTTTGTATCTACTCTTAAATTGCAATTTTCAATTGTATCAGGTTCTTTAACACTAGCTATTATTGTATTACCTGTAATTATAAGAACCACAGAAGAAGCTTTAAAGACAGTTCCTCAAAGTTATAAAGAAGGTGCAGTAGCTTTAGGTTCAACTAAGTTTGAAGTTTTATACAAAATAGTAGTTCCTAGTTCAATGCCAGGAATTTTATCAGGAGTAATATTATCTATTGGAAGAATTATAGGCGAATCAGCAGCAATTCTTTTAACCGCTGGTACAGTAGCTGCAATGCCACAAAACCTTATGTCTAGTGGTAGGACTCTTACTGTACATGCTTATCTAGTTACTAAGGAAGCTGGAAATATAGAGCTAGCATCTGCAATTGGAGTTATACTAATATTTATAATTTTAGCTTTAAGCTTGATAGCTAAGGGAATCACCAAAACAATAAATAAAGAAAAATTTTAATCATTAGAATGTAACTAGGAGGAAATATAATGTCAATAATATCTGTAAAAGATCTTAATTTACACTATGGAACAAATCATGCTCTTAAAAATATAAATATAGAAATAGATAAGAATAGTGTTACAGCTTTAATAGGTCCATCGGGGTGTGGAAAGTCTACTTTTCTTAGAACTTTAAATAGAATGAATGATTTAATTGATGATGTAAAAATAGAAGGGCAAGTTTTTTTTGAAGATAACAATATCTACAAAGAGCTAAATGAAATAGAATTAAGAAAAAGAATAGGAATGGTATTTCAAAAACCAAATCCATTTCCAATGTCTATCTATGATAATATTGCCTATGGACCTAGAATTCATGGAATAAAGGATAAAAAGAAGTTAGATGAAATTGTAGAGAAATCTCTTCAAGGAGCAGCTCTTTGGAAAGAGGTAAAGGATAGGCTTAAAAAAAGTGCTATAGGATTATCGGGAGGTCAACAACAAAGACTTTGTATTGCCAGGACCATAGCTGTTGAACCTGAGGTCATACTAATGGATGAACCTACTTCTGCATTGGATCCAATATCAACTTCTAAGATAGAGGAACTTATGGACGTGCTTAAAGAAAAATACACTATAGTCATAGTAACTCATAATATGCAACAAGCAGGACGTATATCAGATAAAACAGCATTCTTCTTAAATGGAGAAATTGTGGAGTATGGAAAGACAGAAGAGATGTTTCATATGCCAAAGGATAAGAGAACAGAAGATTATATCACAGGAAGATTTGGTTAATAATAGAATGAAATTAGGTAGTTATCAATAATTAAAATTTATAAAGTGTAGGTGAAGAAGATGACAAGAAATAGTTTTGATCTTAAATTACAACAACTTCATGAAGATTTAATGGCCATGGGTGAGGCTGTAGCCAAACAAATAGAAGATAGCATTGATGCATTAAAAAAACAGGATGAAATCTTAGCAGAAAAAGTAATTCAAAAGGATGATGTAATAGATGACTTTGAAGAAGATATAGAGGATAAGTGCATAAAACTAATGGCTACAGAGCAGCCCTTAGCCAGTGATTTAAGAAGGATATTTATCACTACAAAGATCATAACTGATTTAGAGAGAATGGGAGACCATGCTGTAGACATAGCTAAGATTTCAAAAAAACTTATAGGAGAAACTTATATTAAGGAACTTATAGATATACCTAATATGGCTAAAATTGTAGAAAAAATGATTAAAGACTCTTTAGAGGTATATATAACTACAGATATAAATAGAGCTCATGAAGTAAGTAAAATGGATGATCAGGTAGATAGATTATTTAAGAGTATATTTGATGAATTACTTGTAATAATGAGAAATGATCAAACTACTATAAATCAAGCTAGTCAATTTTTATTTATATGCAAGTTTTTGGAACGCATGGCAGACCATGCTACCAATATTTGTGAATGGACTATATATTTAGAGAGCGGAGAAAAACTAAAATTAAATTAATTTAAATCCACCTTCAAATTACAAGTTGGCTATGTGTAGTCAGCTTTTTTATTTTACTTAGAAATTAAATTATATTTTTGTTGAAAAATAGAAAGCTTTGAGGTAATCTTAATGAGGTGCATTGACTAGGGAATATAATTAAGATAATATAACATAATAGTGGTATAATCATGCTATAGGAATGAAGGAGATACAAATATGAAAAATGAAATAAGTAAGGTTATTCCAAATTCTATTGCAGAAGAAGTAGATATCGAGGTTGGAGATAGACTTTTAAGGATAAATGAAAATGATGTTAAAGATATAATAGATTATAAATTTCTTATTACTGATGAAGTACTTCTTTTAGAAGTGGAGAAGAAAGATGGAGAGATTTGGGAAATTGAAATTGAGAAGGATTATGATGAAGATTTAGGGATAGTATTTAGAGAAGGAATTATTGATAAACCTATGACATGTCATAATGATTGTATTTTTTGCTTTATAGATCAATTACCGAAAGGAATGAGAGAAACTTTATATTTTAAGGATGATGATTCTAGACTATCCTTTTTACAAGGAAATTTTTTAACTTTAACTAATATGAAAGAAGAGGATATAGAAAGAATAATAAAATACAAGATAAGTCCTATAAATGTATCTGTACATACTACAAATCCAGAACTTAGAGTTAGAATGCTCAACAATAGATTTGCGGGTAAAATATATGATATACTTAAGAGGTTATCAGCAGCAGGAATAAAGATGAACACTCAAATTGTTTGCTGCCCAGGAATTAATGATGGAGAAGAATTAGTTAACTCTATAGAAGATTTATATAGACTTTATCCTAATGTTAATAGTGTAGCAGTAGTACCCTTAGGGATAACTAAGCATAGAGAAGGATTAAAAAAGCTAAATTTATTTACACAAGAAACTTCTTTAAAACAAATCAATTTAGTTAAAGAGCTACAAAAAAAGTATTATGAAGAAAGTGGAACACCCTTTGTTAGATTGTCAGACGAATTTTATATAGTATCAGGTGAGCAATTACCAGACTCTGAGCATTACCAAGGATTTGAGCAAATTGAAGATGGTGTAGGAATGGTGACTCTATTAAAGGATACCATAGATACTACACTTCCAGATTTAAAGAAAGATGGAGTGGGATCTTTTACCTTTGTAACAGGGGCTTTAGTTTATCCTGAAATAGTACATATAAAAGATAAAATTCAAAGGTTAAATAATAATATAAATATTACCGTAGAGGAGATACCAAATAAGTTTTTTGGAGAGACTATAACAGTAACAGGGCTTTTAACAGGAGTAGACATAATAAACACACTTAAAGAAAGAGAAGTTGGAGACTATATAATAATACCCGATAACGTCCTTAGAAAAGGATATGAACTTTCTAATTCAGATGAAGCCATACTGTTAGATGATTATACTGTGGAAGATTTGTCTAGAGAATTAAATAGAAAAGTTATTATTTGTGATTTCACAGGAGATGATTTAATAACTATAATAAATGAACATTTAAGGGAGGATTAATATGGGAAAACCAGTAGTTGCTATTGTTGGAAGACCAAATGTAGGTAAGTCTACACTTTTTAATAAATTAGCAGGAAAGAGAATAGCTATAGTAGAAGATACACCAGGAGTTACAAGAGATAGAATTTATGCAGAGGCTGAATGGCTAAGACATAACTTTACAATTATTGATACTGGTGGAATTGAGCCAGAAAATGAAGACATTATAATGGTTCAAATGAGAAGGCAAGCAAATATTGCTATTGAAACAGCAGATGTAATTGTATTTATAGTAGATGGTAAAGCCGGTCTTCATCCATCAGATTATGAAGTGGCACAAATGCTTAGAAAATCAGGAAAACCAATAACATTAGTAGTAAATAAAATTGATAGAAGAGAATTAGAAGATAATGCTTATGAATTTTATAACTTAGGTATAGGTAATCCAGTAACTATTTCAGCGACTCAAGCATTAGGTCTTGGAGATATGCTTGATGAAGTTGTAGCTCATTTTGATGAGTTGGGAAGTAGCGAAGAAGATGAAGAATACATAAAAATTGCCATGGTGGGTAAGCCTAATGTTGGAAAATCTTCACTTATAAATAAGTTACTAGGTGAAAATAGAAATATAGTAAGTAATATTCCAGGCACCACAAGAGATGCTATTGATAGTAAATTAGAAACTGATGAGGGTAAATTTATATTAATAGATACTGCAGGATTAAGAAGAAAAAGTAAAATTAAAGAAGAGATAGAAAGATATAGCGTTATAAGAACTCTTACAGCCATAGAGAGAGCTGATGTATGTATATTGATTCTTGATGCTACAGAAGAGTTAAGTGATCAAGATGAAAAGATTATAGGATATGCCCATGAACTTAATAAGGCAATAGTTGTAATAGTTAACAAATGGGATTTAATTGAAAAAGATGACAAGACTATGAATGACTATAAAGCTAGAATCGGTAGAGGATTATCTTTTATGCCATATGCTAATTATCTATTTATATCTGCATTAACAGGTCAAAGGGTAAACAAAGTTTTAAATGTAGCTAAAGAGTGCTACAATAATTATACCAAGAGGATAGCTACAGGGGTATTAAATGATGTGGTAAGTAAAGCTGTACTTATGAATGAACCTCCAGTAGTTGCATTAAGAAGACTAAAAATTTATTATGTAACCCAAGTGGATATAAAACCACCTACATTTATATTTTTTGTAAATGATCCAGCTTTACTACACTTCTCTTATGAGAGATATTTAGAGAATAAGTTAAGGGAAAGTTTTGATTTTAAAGGTACTGGAATAAAAACTATATTTAGGAAGAGAAAAGAAGATTAATAAAAGTTTTATATCCTTTATTACAAATGGATTTTTAGTAAATAAGAAGAAATTAATAGAGACAATGAGAATAAATAATATAATATTTATTCTCATTGTTTTATATAATTTAAGAAAGTAGGGATAAGGTGAATAAGATTTCTTTTATAGGAGGAGGAAGTTTCGGTACAGCTTTAGCTGTATTACTTTCTAAGAAAGGGGCAGAATGTTCTGTATGGTGCCATAGTGAAAGCACAGTTAATGATATTAATATAAAAAGAGAAAATGCAAAGTATCTTAAGGGAATTGCCATACCAGAAAAAGTTACTGCCTATGGTGATCTTGAAGAAACTATAGAAAATAGTAATATAATAGTTCTTGCAGTACCTTCAAAGGCTATTAGAGAGATTTCAAAAAAAGTAGAGCCTTTTCTTAAAGGTGATGAAATAATTGTAACTGTGGCTAAGGGCATAGAAAATCATACATTAAAAAGAATGTCAGAAATAATTGAAGATGAAATAAAAGGTCATCCTGTAGTAGTGCTATCAGGTCCTAGTCACGCAGAAGAAGTAGCAATGAATATACCTACTACAGTAACGGTATCATCAAAGGATATGAAAGCTGCAAAAAAAATCCAGGATGTATTTAGCAATAATACATTTAGAGTTTATACAAATAATGATCTTATTGGAGTGGAAATAGGGGGAGCTTTTAAAAATATCATTGCCCTTGCTGCTGGGATTTCAGATGGCATTGGATATGGAGATAATACTAAAGCAGCTCTAATGACTCGAGGTATGAGTGAAATAATAAGGGTTGGAACTAAGCTCTCAGGAAAAGCTGAGACATTCTATGGGCTTACAGGAATGGGTGATTTAATAGTTACTTGCACTAGTATGCATAGTAGAAACAGAAGAGCAGGAATATTAATTGGAAGTGGAAAGACAATGGAAGAAGCCGTAAAAGAGATAGGTATGGTTGTAGAAGGAATTGAGGCTGTTAAAGCCTTTCATGAATTAAAATCTAAAACTGATGTAGATATGCCGATAACTACTGCATTGTATGAAGTTCTTTTTAAAGGTAAGAATGCTAAAGAATGTGTTACAAAATTAATGGGAAGAAAATATAAGGATGAAAACAATGAATTGTAAACATTTATTTAATTAAAATATTTTATTTTGATAATATCTTAATATTTGATATAATGATATAAGGTTAGATAGATGAGAATTAATTTTATTTTCAATGAAAAATTGAAGATAAAGGTAGGAGGCTAACAAAAACGTATGTTGAATAATAAAAATTATACAAAGAAAAAAAATGCATTTTATAAAAGAAAAGATATTTTCTATAAAAAGAAATCAGGTTTTAATAATGGAACTACAATAATTATTGGGTTGTTATTTTTAGTGGGTATAATGATCGGACTTGTGTTAAAGGAAGATTCAAAAGTCCTTAATACAGCTAATATATTCAACAATGATTATGAGAATAAAACTTCTAAATATAGCCAAGGGAAAACAACACCTTCTAGGGGCAATAGTATTAATGAACATGAATATAACGATTTAGAAGAAGTACCTGATTTAAATGACTCTACAGTTAGCGCTACCTTAACAAAGGATGAGATAAATGAAATAAAACATATTATTAATAGTGATACGACAGGATTATATACATTGGTAAACAAAGAAAATTTACTTTCTAAGGAGTATATGCCAGGTAATTTAGTTATTCCGAATATCAACTTAGTATCTGAAAGAAGTAATGAAAAAAACCTAGTTAGTGGAACTATGATTGAAGATTTAGAGCAGATGTTTTATGATGCTCAAGAAGAAGGTATTAATTTATTTTTAAGTAATGGATTTAGAGGATATGATTCTCAGACATATATCTACAATGAGGATATTCAAAATAAAGACAGTGAACATAGTGAATATGTAGCAAAACCTGGTGAAAGTGAACATCAACTTGGATTAGCTATTGATATTACTAGCAGAGATATGGCCTTTGATTTAAATCAATCCTTTGAGAATACCAAAGAAGGTGCTTGGGTTCTAGAAAATGCTTATAAGTATGGCTTTATTTTAAGGTATACTAAGACTAAAGAAGATATAACAGGTTATAAATATGAGCCATGGCATTATAGATATGTTGGAAATAAAACAATTAGTAAACTTTGTCACAATAAGGACTTAACATTAGAAGAATTACTTAGTTATGCTAAAAGTGAATAATTTAATTTAAAAACTTATCAAGTATTAAAAGTTTTCCTTTGAAAATAAAAAGGGGAACTTTTTTATTTTATTAATGCATAATATTAATTCTATATCAATATATATATAATGTTAATATGTAGTTGCGGGAGGGTAGCCTTGGAAAATTTTGATATATATAAAGATATAGCAGAAAGAACTCAAGGGGATATATATGTGGGGGTAGTTGGACCAGTTAGAACAGGTAAATCTACTTTTATTAAAAAGTTCATGGAACTAATGGTTATACCTAACATAGAAAATCCTCATAAGAAGGACAGAGCAAAAGATGAATTGCCACAGAGTGGATCAGGAAAATCTATTCACACTACAGAACCTAAATTTGTTCCTAATGAGGCTGTAGAAATTCAGTTTGAGGACGGAGTGAAATTTAAAGTTAGAATGGTTGACTGTGTTGGATATATAGTAAAGAATGCATTAGGCTATACAGAGGCTGATGCACCTAAAATGGTTTCTACTCCATGGCATGATTATGAAATTCCATTCGAGCAAGCGGCAGAAATAGGAACTAAGAAGGTAATAACAGATCACTCTACAATAGGTATAGTTGTAACTACAGACGGAAGTATCACAGGCTTAGATAGGGAGGATTATGTAGATGCTGAGGAGAGAGTTATAAAGGAGCTTAAAGAGATAAATAAGCCATTTATAATAGTTCTAAACACTGTAAATCCAAATTCAGAAGAGAGTAAAGGACTAGGAAGGGAACTAGAAGAAAAGTATGATGTTCCTGTAAAAGTTATGGATGTAATGAATATAGGAAATAATGAGATTACAGAAATATTTGATACAGTTCTAAGAGAGTTCCCGGTAAAAGAAATAAATATTGATATGCCTCAGTGGATGGAGAGTTTAAATTCATCTCATTGGTTAAAGGTAAACATAATGACTATTCTAAAAGCCATGTGTAAAGATATCTATAAAGTTAGAGATGTTAAGAGATGTCTTGATGCCTTTAAAGGAATTGAATTCTTATCAGACATAAAAGTTAAAGAAATGAACATGGGAGAAGGTACTTCCTGCGTGGATATTAATCCAAAACATGAATTATTTTATAAGATTCTTGGAGAGATTTGTAATACTAATATAAAAAATGAAAATGATTTATTAAATATTATGGAGAGTTTCTACAAGGCTAAAATAGAATATGATAAGGTTGAGGAGGCATTAAAAGAAGTTAATGAGACAGGTTATGGATTAGTTGCACCACAGCTTACTGAAATGAAACTAGAAGAGCCTGAAATTGTTAAGAAGGGTAATCAATATGGAGTAAAACTAAAAGCCTCAGCTCCATCATTACATTTAATTAAAGCTGATATTGAAACTGAAATTCAACCAATAATGGGTAGTGAAAAACAAAGTGAAGAGTTCTACAAATCAATTTTAGAGCAATTTGAAAATGATCCTTCACAAATTTGGCAAAGTAACATGTTTGGAAAGTCTTTAGAAGAATTAGTTAAAGAAGGACTTCAAAATAAACTTTACAAAATGCCTGAAGATGTGCAAATTAAACTTCAAAAAACCCTTCAGAAAATTATTAATGAGGGAAATGGTGGACTTATCTGCATAATTATCTAATGAATGTTAAGACATTTTCTTTAAATTCAAAAATATAGTTTTGAAATTAATATTAATTTCAAAACTATATTTTTTATTGTATAATTCTAAACATTGTAATATATTTAATTATGTAAAAGATTTCATTGGAATGATTATAATGGATAAGGTACATTTACAATGCCCTTGATAAAGAGATATAATTAAAATTGATTATAAACAAGTTAAGTGTAATTGAACTTTTATTTTGGATTGTAAATAATAAAGATTTTGGAGGTACATAAAGTATGAGTAAAGTTGTAGTAATATTTAATGGTGGAACTATATCTATGAAGGTAGATGAAAAGATAAAAGCAGCGGTGCCTAATTTAACAGGTGAAGAAATAATGTCTATGGTAACAGGTATTGAATCCTATGCAGAAGTAGAATCATATACATTTTCTAGCCTTCCAAGCCCTCATATGACCCCAGATATAATGATGGAATTATCAAATTATGTTAAGAAGTTTTTAGAAAGAGAAGATGTAGATGGAGTAGTAGTTACCCATGGAACAGATACTCTTGAGGAAACAGCTTATTTTTTACAGCTAACTATAAATAGTGAAAAGCCAGTAGTAGTTACGGGTTCCATGAGAAATAGTTCTGAGCTAGGATACGATGGACCTGCTAACTTAGCAGCATCAATTTGTACTGCTACATCTAAAGAGTCAAGAAATCGTGGAGTAATTGTATGTTTAAATAATGAACTAAATTGTGCTAGTGAGGTTACAAAGTCTCACTCTATGCACCTTAATACGTTTCAAAGTCCAGAATTTGGGCCAATAGGTATTGTTGACAGTAATGAAGTAAGGTTTTATAGAGGAAGCACTACAAAGGAATATATAAATACTGATGTAATAGAAAATAATGTTCAGCTTATTAAATCCTGTGCAGGAATGGATGGAACACTTATAGATTATTGTGTTAGTCAAGGTGCTAAGGGATTAGTAATTGAAGCTATGGGGAGAGGCAATATTCCACCGTTAATGGCTAATTCTGTAGAAAAGGCTATAAATAAAGGTGTGGCAGTAGTTATAGTTTCCAGGTGTTATAAGGGGAGAGTTCTAGATAGTTATGGTTATGAAGGCGGAGGAAAACAATTAAGAAATATGGGTGTTATATTTGGGGATAGCATGCCAGGGCAAAAGGCTAGAATAAAGATGATTTTAGCCTTGGGAAAAACAAGGAATTTAGACGAAATAAGAGAAGTGTTTGAAAAAGGACATTATTAATATACGAACATTATAAATAAAAATAAAATTAATATACGTAAAAATCATTGACATAGGTATATAAAGTTGATATTATAATCTTGTAAAAAGAAATAATCACTAATTTTCATATAGGTCTAATGCGATGGATTAGATGTTTCTACCGGATACCGATAAAATCCGACTATGAGAATTCCTATGTTAAAAAAACTGTCACTGGGATTCTTATCCAGTGACAGTTTTTTTGCAATAATACATATTAATAGGAGGACAAGTATTATGGAAAAATTTTTTAAGTTAAAAGAAAATGGTACCGATGTAAAGAGGGAAGTTGTTGGTGGATTAATAACTTTCTTAACTATGGCGTATATAATAGCCGTTAATGCTAACATATTAGGAGATCCTGGTGTTGGAATGAATCCAGGAGCAGTTGTTACAGCAACTTGCCTAGCAGCTGGTGTTACTACTATTTTAATGGGAATCTATGCCAATCTACCATTAGGATTAGCTTCAGGCATGGGACTTAATGCATTCTTTGCATATACAGTAGTAATGGAAATGGGGATATCTTGGCAAATAGCGTTAACAGCAGTATTTGTAGAAGGAATTATATTTATTTTATTATCATTAACAAAGGTTAGGGAAGCTATTGTAAATTGTATACCAACTAACTTAAAATATGCAGTTACTGCAGGTATTGGACTATTTATAGCATTTATAGGTTTTGGTAATGCTGGAATAGTAGTTGGAAGTGAAGCTACAAAGGTAACCATGGGTAGCTTAGTAAGTCCAACAGCGTTAATTACAATATTAGGTGTAATGGTTATAGTAATTTTATCTAAAAAAAATGTAAAAGGTGCAATACTTTGGGGAATGGCTGCTAGTGCTATAGCTGCATGGATATATGCTGCTTTATCACCAGAAGCTGCTACAGCTGCAGGAATATATTTACCAAAAGGTATTTTAAAGTTTGAATCTATAGCACCTATTGCAGGTAAATTAGATTTCTCAGTATTCACTAATGCGGGAACTATATCAGAATTTATTTCAGTTGTGTTTGTATTCTTATTTATAGACTTCTTTGATACAGCTGGAACTTTAGTTGGAGTAGCATCAAAGATTGGAATGATAGATAAAGATGGTAAAGTTAAAAATGCAGGGAAGGCATTACTAGTAGATGCAATTGGAACAACTTTTGGAGCTCTTGTAGGAACATCTACAGTTACAACTTATGTAGAGAGTTCTGCTGGAGTTGCATCAGGAGCTAGAACAGGTCTTTCAGCAGTAGTTACAGGAATATTATTCTTACTTGCTATGTTCTTATCACCATTATTTGTTGCTATACCAGGTTGTGCAACAGCACCAGCTTTAATTATTGTAGGGTTCTTCATGATAGAATCAGTTAAAAATATAGATTTTTCTGATTTCACTGAAGGTGTACCAGCGTTCCTTACTATAGCATTAATGCCTATGACATATAGTATTGGAGATGGATTAATGATAGGAATGTTATCTTATGCTATATTAAACCTAATAGCTAATATTACAACTAGGGAAGCTAAGGATAGAAAACAAGTATCTTTCGTTGTATATATTCTAGCAATAATATTCTTATTAAAAATAATCTTTGGTTAAATAAAGTTTTAAATGTATATTTATTAATATCAGTGATGTTATTGAACTAATTTATAAATAAGGGACATAAGCTTAAAATACAAGCTTATGTCCCTTATTTATAGAGTGAATATTTTAAATTATAATGGTTTTTCTAAGGTTTTCTAAAGAATATTTCATTTTTCTTTAAAATTCTTTTGTTTATGGGTTGAAATAAGCCACATACATTATGTATAATAAATAAAGAATTTAAGAAGGTCTAGAAGGGTGCGTTGTATATGATAAAAAGCATGACTGGATTTGGAAGAGGTACATCAGAGAGCGAAGCATCTAGTTTTATTGTGGAAATAAAGACAGTAAATCACAGATACTTTGAGCTTAATGCTAGAATGCCAAGAACTTTAATATCTTTAGAAGATGGTATAAGAAAATATGTAAATGACAAGATTAAAAGGGGAAAGGTAGATATATTTATTACTCAAAATCAAGGAGCTAACGAGGATATGTCTGTAGTGGTAAATGAGAGTTTAGCTGAAAATTATGTGGAGGCATTACATAATTTAAGGGATAAGTATGATTTAAGGGATGATATTTCTGCTACAACCTTAGCACGTTTTCCAGAAGTTTTAAAATTAGAACAAAAGGAAGAAGATTTAGAAAAAACATGGAAGATATTATTACCAGCAGTAGAAGAGGCAGTACACAATCTTGTGTCCATGAGGCAACAAGAAGGTGAAAAACTTTTGATAGATATTACAAAGAGATGTGAATGTATTTCAAGTAATGTTGATATAATTAATAGAAGGGTGCCAGAAGTTACAGAAGAGTATAGAGCAAGACTTCTAAAGAAAGTAGAAGAAATTTTAGCAGAAAAAAGTATTGATGAAAATCGCATTGCTATGGAAGTAGTTCTTCAAGCTGATAAATCCTGTGTTGATGAAGAAATTGTTAGACTTAAAAGCCATGTTGCGCAAGTCATCAAAACTTTTAAACTAGGAGAGCCAATAGGTAGAAAGCTAGACTTCATTGTTCAAGAAATGAACAGAGAAGCAAATACAATTGCATCTAAAGTTAACGATTTGGAATTAACTAATATAGCACTTGATATAAAAAGTGATATAGAAAAGATTAGAGAACAGGTTCAAAACATAGAATAAATTTAGGAGGTAGGGCATGGGTATAAAACTTATAAATATTGGATTTGGAAATATTGTTTCAGCAAATAGATTAGTAGCTATTGTTAGTCCAGAATCAGCGCCTATAAAAAGAATAATTCAAGAAGCTAGAGATAGGGGTATGCTAATAGATGCTACCTATGGTAGAAGAACTAGAGCAGTTATAATAACTGATAGTGACCATGTAATACTATCTGCTGTTCAGCCTGAAACAGTAGCACATAGATTGTCATCTAAAGGTGATGATGCTATAGATGAGGTAGAGGATTAATATGGGAAGTAAAGGACAATTATTAGTTATATCTGGACCATCAGGAGCAGGCAAAGGGACTGTATGTAAGGCGCTAATTGAAAAAAGTCCAATATGGATTTCTACATCTTGCACTACGCGTAAGCCAAGGGAAGGTGAAGTAGAAGGAGTAAATTATTTCTTTATAGAGAGAGATGAGTTTTTAAATAGGATTGATAAAGAAGATTTTCTGGAATATGCAGAGGTTTATGGTAACTTTTATGGGACACCTAAATCTGAGGTTTTAAAGATGTTAGAAGAAGGTAAGGATGTAATATTAGAAATAGATATACAAGGTGCATTAAAAATTAAATCTTCATATCCTAAAGGAATATTTATATTTATTATGCCTCCGTCTATGGAAGAACTTAGGAATAGAATAACAAATAGAGGAAGCGAAACTCCAGAGTCATTAAAGACTAGAATGGAATGTGCTTATGATGAAATAAGCTTTGCATCTAAATATGACTATGCCGTTGTAAATGATAAGGTTGAAGATGCAGTTAAAAAAATTGAAAGTATAATAGTCGCTGAAAAATGTAGAGTATTTAAAATTAAAGATGAGCTATTAGGGAGGTTCTAAAAGATATGAGTAATTCAAAGAGCAATTCAATGATTAATCCATCTATTGTGGAATTATTAGAAAAAGTGGATAACAGATATTCATTAGTAGTATCTACTTCAAGAAGAGCAAGAAAAATAATTGACGGTGAAGAGCCAAAAGTACAAGGCGTAGGTGCAAAGCCATTAACTATTGCTATTAATGAAGTTAAACAAGGGATTATAGAAATTAGAGAGGCAGATGATAAGTTTACTAAGGTTCAAGAAGTTGAACTAGTAAATGAAGAAGCGGAAGAAGGCTCAAATTTAGATGAGTAAGAAAAATGTAGTTATTGGAGTAACAGGTGGAGTTGCAGTCTATAAGGCTCTAGATGTTATAAGCAGATTGAAAAAGAAAGATATAAATGTGGACGTTATTATGACAAAGTCAGCTTGTGAGTTTGTTACTCCATTAAGTTTTCAATCATTAAGTCAAAATGCAGTAATAAAGAATATGTTTGATGAACCTAAGGTTTTTGAAATTCAGCATATATCTTTAGCTAAAAAAGCGGATATACTAGTAGTAGTTCCAGCTACAGCAAATATTATAGGTAAAGTAGCAAATGGCATTGCTGATGATATGTTATCAACTACTATTATGGCTACTAATGCAAAGGTAATCTTTGCACCAGCTATGAATACTAATATGTATAACAATCCCATAGTTAAAGAAAATATTAAAAAATTGAAAAGTTATGGGTATGAGTTTATAAATCCTAGTAGTGGGCGATTAGCTTGCGGAGATGTAGGAAATGGAAAACTTGCTGACACAGAAGAAATTGCAGAAGTGGTTTTATCACATCTTCATGAACCAAAGGACCTAGTAGGTAAAAAAGTGCTAGTAACAGCAGGACCTACTAGAGCTAATATAGATCCAGTAAGGTTTTTAACTAACAGATCTACTGGTAAGATGGGATATGCAATTGCTGAAGAGGCTAGAGACAGGGGAGCAGAAGTGGTTCTTGTCAGTGGTCCTACCAGTATAAAAGCACCATTAGGAGTTAAAATCATAAAAGTAGAAACCAATGAAGAAATGTTAAAGGCAGTTAAAGCAGAATTTGATACTAGTGATATTGTGGTTAAATCTGCAGCAGTAAGCGATTATAAACCTAAGACTTATTCAGATAAGAAGATAAAAAAGGGACCAGGTAATTTAAATATAGAACTAGAAAGAGATAACGATATTCTAAAGGAACTAGGAACCCTGAAAAAACACCAAATCTTAGTTGGATTTGCAGCTGAGAGTAACGATGTAATAGAAAATGCTCACATAAAGCTAAAAAAGAAAAATCTTGATTATATTGTAGCTAATAATATAACTGAAAGTAATGCAGGCTTTGGAAGTGATACTAATAGGGTTACTGTTATAAATAGAGATGGGAAAGAAATATCTCTTGATAATATGAGTAAAAGATTAGTTGGACATGAGCTTTTTAATATGATTTTAAACAATAAATAAAAAGAGCGACTAAGTCGCTTTTTTTATTATTTATTTATATAATATATCTAATGGGTTTAAAAAAGAAGATATGGTTAATAGCTAATTTAGAATGGAGGTAGACACCTCTAGAAGGGGGCTAAAAGTGTATTTAGGAATTATCGTAAATAATGAAGCTGTAAAAGTAGATAAAATATTTACATATAAGGTGCCTGAAAGCTTATATGGTAAAGTAAAAAAAGGCAGAATGGTTACAGTTCCCTTTGGAAATGGAAATAAGAAAATATATGGATTTATAGTTGATATATTTTATGATATAGATGATAATACTAAATTGAAAGAAATTGTTGATATAGATGACAGTATGGAATTTCTTACGGAGGATAATATACGTCTTATAGAAATAATGAGAAGGAAGTATTTATGTACTTATTTAGAATGTATAAAAGTTATGATTCCCAGTGGAATAACTAAAGGAACAACCTTTAAAACTAAAAATAGTGTAATTATTGGTAGACCATTAACAGAAAAATATAGTAAAGAAGAATATATAAATATTGTGAGTTTTATAGGAGAACATAATGGAATTTATAATAAGACAGAACTTACTGGTGAGTTTAAATTTTCTTTGTCTAGGATTAATACATTAATTAAGAATGGATTCTTAGATGTTAAAAAAACTATAGTTAATAGGTATAATGAAAATGTATATAAAAAATATGAGGAAAAAATATTAAATTCAATTCAACAAAGATGTGTTGATACTATATTATCCCAAAGTAGTAGTAATAAATTTCTTATTCATGGTATAACTGGTAGTGGAAAAACTGAGATATATATGAACCTAGTAAAAGAGATGATTAAAAAAAATAAAGATTCTATAATATTAATTCCGGAAATTGCCTTAACTCCTCAAATGGTTGAAAGGTTTAAAGGACGGTTTGGAAGAGATATTGCTATATTTCATAGTAGGTTATCTATAGGTGAGAGATTTGATGAATGGATGAGAGTAAAAACAGGAAATGTTAAAGTAGCCATAGGTGCTAGATCTGCAATTTTTCTTCCTTTTTCTAATTTAGGTCTTATTGTTATAGATGAGGAACATGAAACTAGCTATAAATCAGATAGTGACCCCAAATATCATGCAAGAGATATAGCTAGTTTAAAAGCTGAAATTGAAGGATGTAAAGTGGTGTTAGGATCTGCTACACCCTCCATTGAGACTTATTATAAGGCTACAGAAGGTGAATATGATATAATTACTTTAAATCACAGAGCCGATGGAGCTAATCTTCCAACTATAGAGATAGTGGATATGAGAGAAGAGCTAAAAGAAGGAAATAAGTCTATGTTTAGTAGAAGACTTTATGAAGAAATGACAGCATGCTTAGAAAAAAAAGAGCAAGCCATAATGTTTTTAAATAGAAGAGGATATTCTACTTTTGTATCTTGCAGAGAGTGTGGTTACGTATTTAAGTGTGATAATTGTGATATTTCTCTTACCTATCATAATGATAACAATTTAACTTGTCACTATTGTGGAGCAAAGCAAAGAGCATTAAAAACTTGTCCAAAATGTAAAAGTAAATATGTGAAATATTTTGGAGTAGGCACAGAGCAATTAGAACATAGTGTTAGAAAGACCTTTTTAGATAGTAAACCTCTTAGAATGGATTTTGATACTACAAGGGGAAAAGATTCTTATGAAAAAATATATAAAGACTTTTCTGCAAAAAGGCATAATGTGTTAATAGGTACTCAAATGATTGCTAAGGGCTTGGATTTTAAAGAAGTAACTCTAGTAGGAATAATTGCTGCAGATTTGTCTTTAAATCTACCGGACTATAGAGCTGCAGAAAAGACTTTTCAATTAGTAACTCAAGTAGCTGGGAGAGCAGGTAGAGGGAATAAGGCTGGAAAGGTAATACTTCAGACTTATAATCCAGATAATTATAGTATAGTTTATGCTGCTGCAAATGATTATAAAAGTTTTTATGAAGAAGAAATAATTATTAGAAAGCTAAGGGAGTATCCACCTTTTTCTAAGATTCTGTGTATAAATTTAAGTAGTGAAAATGAGGAACATTTAATAAAAAGTATACAAAGTTTAGCAGATAAAGTAAGGATAAAAAACTATGGAAGTGATAAAATTGAGTTATTAGGACCATGTCCTTGTGGGGTTTCTAAAATAAAAAGTTTGTATAGATGGCAAATTATAATTAAAGGTGATTTTGATGATAATTATGCTATGGATATAAAAAATTTAGTCTATGAACAGATTAATTATAAAAATATAAGAATTGGTATTGATATAAATCCAAATAATTTACTGTAAGGGAGAATGATTATGGCATTAAGAAATATAAGAATTAATGAAGACCCAATTTTAAGGAAGATTAGTAAGGTAGTTAAAAATATTGATGAAAGAACACAAATATTAATTGATGATATGCTAGATACTATGTATGAAGCTAATGGAGTAGGTCTTGCAGCACCACAAGTAGGTATTTTAAAGCGAGTGGTGGTTATAGATATTGGTGATGGACCAATAATACTTATTAATCCAGAGATTGTTGAGGCTAATGGTGAAGTTAAAGATGTAGAAGGATGTCTAAGTGTACCAGGTAAACAAGGAAATGTTATAAGACCCAAATATGTAAAAGTTAAAGCTGAAGACAGAGATGGAAATTCTATTGAAATTCAGGGGGAGGATCTTCTAGCAAGGGCTCTTTGTCATGAAATAGATCATTTAAATGGAATATTATATACTGATAAGACAGTGAAATAGGAGGTATGAAGATGAATATAGTATTTATGGGTACACCAGATTTTGCAGTGCCATCCTTAGAAGCAATTATTGAAAAATATGGAGTTAAGGCAGTACTTACTCAGCCAGATAGACCTAAAGGAAGAGGAAAATCTGTGGCAATGTCACCAGTAAAACAGGTAGCACTTAACCATGATATAAAAGTATATCAACCAGAAAAATTAAAAAATGAAAAAAGTTTAATAGAAGAATTAAAAAATATGAATTTAGATTTCATAATAGTTGTAGCCTTTGGTCAAATTCTATCTAAGGAAGTCTTAGATATACCTAAATATGGATGTATAAACCTTCATGGTTCATTACTTCCTAAATATAGAGGTGCAGCACCAATTCATTATGCTATTATGAAGGGAGAAAAGGAAAGCGGAAATACCACCATGCTAATGGATATTGGTTTAGATACAGGAGATATGTTGTTAAAGAACAAAGTAGAGATTACAGAAAATATGACTACTGCAGAGCTCCATGATAAACTTATGAACAGTGGGGCTGAGCTTTTAATTGAAACTATAGAAGGCCTTTATAATAACAGGATAACTCCAATAAAGCAAGGAGAAAGTGAAAGTTGTTATGCCAGTATGCTGAATAAAGAGATGGCAAAGATTAATTGGAATCAAAGTTCTAAAGACATACATAATTTTGTAAGAGGACTTTACTCTTTTCCAATAGCTTATACTTATTATAAAGATGAGCCTATGAAGGTAATTGAAACTAGACTTACTAACGAGAAGTCTTCTAAAACTCCAGGGACTATTTTAAAAGTTGATAAAGAAGGAATGTTGGTTTCAACTGAAGATAATAATATATTAATAACTAAGGTTCAATTTCCTAATAAAAAGCCTTTAAGAGTAGAAGAATATATAAAAGGAAATTCTATTGAAGATAATATATTATTAAAAAGTTCAAAAGAAGAGTAAAAATTAATTAAATAAAATAAGGAGAAATATATATGGGATATTATTATGGAAGTTTTTTTGACAGAACGATGATTATTCTTATACCAGCTCTTATCATTTCAATATGGGCGCAGATGAAAATAAAAAGTAGTTATACAAAGTATTCACAAGTATATAGTAGAAATGGATATACTGGAAGTCAAGTAGCTAGAATGATATTAGATGCCTACGGACTTTTTGATATTCCAGTATTAGTTACAGGGGGTCACCTTACAGATCACTATGACCCTAGTAAAAAGGTGGTAAAATTATCAACAGATGTATACAACGGTACATCACTGGCAGCTATAGGTGTAGCTGCCCATGAGATAGGTCATGCTATTCAACATAAAGAAGGATATGCACCAATTAAAATAAGAACAGCTTTAGTACCAATTGCTAATATAGGCTCCCAAGCTTCATGGATATTATTCTTTATTGGAATTGTAATGTCTTTTACTCCATTAGTTAACTTTGGTATTATATTATTCTCAGCAGCAGTTCTTTTTCAGATAGTTACACTGCCTGTAGAGTTTAATGCATCCAGTAGAGCTGTAGCCATATTAAGTGCAAGGAATATACTTTATGAAGATGAAGTAAAGGGAGCTAAAAATGTTTTGACTGCAGCAGCATTAACCTATGTAGCAGCAGCAGTTACAGCTATTGCACAGCTTTTAAGACTCATTGCTATAAGAAATAGAAATGATTAGTAGGAAAATGGATAAACACTAGAAATCGTAGATAGGATGATATGAATGATAGGTGCTAGAGAAGTAGCAATAAATACAGTAATGCAAGTCTTTGAAAATAAGGCTTATTCCAATATTGTTTTAAACAACAACCTTAGTCAATGTAATCTTGGAGATAAAGATAAAGCATTAGCTACAGAACTTGTTTATGGTACTATAAAATATAGGTATGCAATTGATAAAATACTTAAGACTTTTTTAGAAAAAAAATTTGACAAAACAGATAAATATATTTTAAATTTATTAAGGGTTTGTATATATCAGCTTAGATATTTAGATAAAATACCTGAGTTTGCAGCAGTAAATGAGGGCGTTAATTTAGCTAAAGCTAATGTGTCTGTGGGAGCTTCCAAATTAGTAAATGGTGTATTAAGAAGTTATTTAAGAAATAAGAATAAAGATTATTATAATAAAGAAAATATTAATGAAAGATTAGCATTTTCATATTCTTTTCCTCAATGGATGGTAAAATTATTTATTGAGCAATATGGAGAGGTAGTTGGAGAAAAGATACTAGATGGGCTTAATAAAAGACCTGCTGTTACAGTTAGAGTAAACTCCACAAAGGGAGATTTTGAACAGGTTTTTCATGAGTTGGAAAAAAATGCTTACAACGTAGAAGAGGGATCTATATGTCCTGAAGCCATAAGAATCGTAAGAGGGAAGAGTGTAGAGGAAAATCCACTGTTTAAGAAAGGTGCTATCACAGTTCAAGATGAAAGTGCTATGCTAGTAGCACCTAGTATGGATTTAAAAGAGCATATGACTATATTAGATTTATGTAGTGCTCCAGGAGGAAAAACTACTCATATAGCTGAAATAATGGATAATACAGGTATAGTTAAGGCTTTTGATATTTATGATCATAAGCTAGAACTTATAAGAAGTAATAGTGAAAGATTAGGACTAACAAACATTGAATTAGATATATTAGATGCTACTAAAGAATGCAAAGAATTAATTGAGGTGGGAGATAGAGTGCTTATAGATGTACCTTGCTCTGGCCTAGGAATAATAAGAAAAAAACCAGAAATTAAATATACAAAAAAAGAGAAAGAATTAAAATCTTTAATAACAGTTCAACGTGAAATAATGAAGAATGCAGCTAAATATGTAAAACCAGATGGAATAATTTTATATTCAACTTGTACTATAAATAAAGTAGAAAATCAAGGAAATATAAATTGGTTTTTAAGTAATTTTAAAGATTTTAGTGTAGAACCTTTAAACTTTGGACAGGTGGAAAATCTGGTCTATGACGAAAAGGGTTCTGTAACAGTGTTGCCTAATGAATATATGGATGGATTTTTTATAGCAAAAATTCGTAGAAATAAATAGGAGTAGAAATGAAAAATATATTAGATTTAGATATAGAAGAACTTAAATCATGGATGAAAGAAAATGGTGAAAAAGAATTTAGAGCTAAACAAGTATTCTCTTGGATTTATAATGAAGTTTGGGACTTCAAAGATATGACTAACATATCTAAAGATACTTTGAAAAAATTAGAAAAAAATTTTTTTATAGGAATACCTAGAATAGTAGAAACATATAGTTCTAAAAATAGTGATACTCGCAAGCATTTATTTCTTTTACATGATGGTAATATAGTTGAAGGAGTGGTTATGCAGTATAATCATGGAAATTCTATATGCATATCAACTCAGGTAGGATGTAATATGGGTTGTAAGTTTTGTGCTTCAACCATTGGAGGAGCTGTTAGAAGTTTAAGTAGTGGAGAAATGTTAGGTCAGATTATGGTTTCACAAAAACAACTTGGGGAGAGAATCTCAAATATTGTACTTATGGGAAGTGGAGAACCGTTAGATAACTATGATAATGTTGTAAAATTTATTAGGGATGTAAATTCTCAGTATGGACTTAATATAGGACAACGTCATATAACTCTTTCTACATGTGGAATTGTGCCTAAGATAAAGATCTTAGCAAATTTAGATTTACAGATAACACTAGCAATTTCATTACATGCTCCTAATGATGAGTTGCGTGTGAAAACTATGCCTATTGCTAAGGTGTATTCTATAGCTGAGCTTATTGATAGCTGTAAATATTATATTGATAAAACAGGTCGAAGAATTACCTTTGAATATGCATTAGTAAAGGGGGTAAACGACTCTAAAGAGCAAGCTGAGCAATTAGTAAAATTAATAAGAGGTATGTTATGTCATGTAAATTTAATTCCAATAAATGAAATAGATGAAAATGATTTAAAAAAATCAAATGAGGAGCAAGTTAAGTGCTTTAGAGATATTTTAATGAAACATGGGATTGAAACTACTGTTAGAAAAGAAATGGGTTTAGACATAAATGCTGCTTGTGGTCAGCTGAGAAAAAGTTATATAGAAAAAAGGGAGTTGTAGTTTTTAATGGGGAGATTGTTAGGAATAGAAACGGATGTTGGAAATAAAAGAACTTTTAATGAAGATTCCGTTGGTTACTATGAAGAAGAAGATTTCGGTATTTTTGTAATAGCCGATGGTATGGGAGGGCATAATGCTGGTGAAGTTGCTAGTAAGATTGCTATAGATACCATTATTGAATATGTAATTAATCATAAAAAGGATAGGTCAGAAGAGGAAATTTTAAATGAGGCAATCCTAAGTGCTAATAGAAAAATATATAGAGAAAGCTTGTTAAACGAAAGTTGTAATGGAATGGGAACTACTCTTGTGGGAGCTTTTGTGAGAGGAAATAACTTAACTATGGTAAACATAGGAGATAGTAGAGGATATATTTTAAAGGATGGACAGCTTGTTAAGGTTACAAAAGATCATTCATTGGTACAAGAACTATTAGATAATGGAACAATAACTAATGAGGAAGCTAAGAATCATCCTAATAAAAATGTTATAACAAGAGCTTTAGGAACTAATCCAGTAGTGACGGCAGATTACTACAGTTTAGATATAAGAGGGATTTCTAAAATTCTTCTTTGTAGTGATGGACTTACTAATGAAGTAAGTGAGGAGGATATTTTTAGAGTTTTACAAGGTTATAATGGCAATCAATGTATGGAACTAATAAACATGAGTAAGAAAAATGGTGGAAGAGATAATATTTCTATCATCATTTTTAAAGGAGAGTGGGAGTGCAGATGATAGGAACTATGTTAGGAAATAGATATGAACTCATAGAAAAGATTGGCGAAGGGGGTATGGCAGTAGTATATAAGGCTAAATGTAGAATTTTAAATAGATTTGTAGCAATAAAAATACTAAAGCCAGAGTACTCTAATAATAGTGAATTTATGGAGAAATTTAGAAGAGAAGCTTTAGCTACAGCAACCTTTTCCCATAGTAATATAGTTAATATTTATGATGTGGGTTCAGAAGAAAATATTAATTATATTGTAATGGAATTAGTGAATGGAAAAACTTTAAAAGAATACATAAGAGAAAATGCACCTCTTTCTATGGACTCAACTTTAAAGATTTCAATACAAATTGCGAAAGCTTTAGAATGCGCTCATAAAAATAAAATTATCCATAGAGATATAAAACCTCACAATATATTAATAAATGAAGAAGGTGTAATTAAGGTTACAGATTTTGGAATAGCGAAAGCTACTTCATCTGATACAATAACTCATACTAATAAAGTTATTGGTTCTGCACATTACTTCTCTCCTGAGCAAGCCAAAGGAAAGATAGTTGATAATAGAACAGATATCTATTCTTTTGGAATTGTGATATATGAAATGCTAACAGGAAGAGTTCCATTTGATGGAGAAAGTGCTGTAGCGGTTGCACTTAAACATATACAAGATACTATTGTGCCTCCTAAGGTTTTAGTTCCTGAAGTACCAGATAGTCTAAATAATTTGGTAATTAAGGCTACCCAGAAGGAAGTTATAAAAAGATATAATAATGTAACAGATATGTTAATAGATTTAATGAGAATAGAGAATAATAATAAGTATATAGTAACACCATCAAATATGGATAATGATTATACTACAGTAATGGATGCAACTCAAATTCAAAATACTATGTATGCCAGCAACCTTGGAAAGAAATTAACCAATAAGGATATGGATGATGAGGAAGAAGAGGAAGAAGACGAGGATTATGAAGAGTATGATGGCGAAAAAAGAAAAACTAGCACTTGGAAAAAGGTATTAATAGTTGGAGGGGCTCTTTTATTAACTATTCTCTTAGGTGTATTTGTAGGTACTAGTATATATAATAAAGGTAACACCAATGTTAAAAAAGACGAATTAAAGGTTCCAAAGATAATTGGACTTACAGCAGATGAAGCTAAAGATGCTGTAGAAAAGTTAGGATTAACTTATGTAGTCTTAGGAGAGGAAGCTAGTGATAAGCCAGCTGGAACTATAATTGCAGTATTTCCATCAGAAGGTACTGCAGTAAAAAAAGAAAGTGAAGTTAGAGTAAGGATTAGTACAGGACCAGGAGAGATTGAGGTACCAGATGTTGTGAAACTGGGTAAAAGTGTTGCCCAAGACCATATAGTTACTCAAGGACTTAAGGTGGGAAAGATAACAGAAGACTATTCTGAAGAAATAGAAGCAGGTGCAGTAATAAGTACCAATCCAGTAGCAAAGACTAAGGTTAAAAAAGGTGATACAGTAGATATAGTTATAAGTAAAGGTTCTAAGATTAAGAAGACACAAGTACCAGATCTCATTGGATTAACACTAAAAGAAGCAGAGCAAGTATTAGCCGTAGTAAATCTAAAACTTGGACCTACTACTGCAGTAATAACTGATGATAAAAGTAGAGATGGAAAGATATTCAACCAAAGTGAACCTGCTCTCACTTCAGTACAAGAAAATGAAAAAATAAGTGTTAATTATTATCAATATAAGGATCCAAATGAAGGCAAGGTTCAAGTACCTAATTTTATTGGAAGAACCATTGAAGATGCACAAGCAACAGCTAACTCACTTGGAGTTAGAATAACTGTTACTGGAGATAGAAAAGGTCTTATAATAAGTCAAGATGTACCTGAAGGTAATAAGTTAGATAAAGGAAGTACTATAAATCTTATAGCTCAAATAAAAGCCCCTAATATAGGCGGCGATGATGACGAAGATAAAGAACCTTAACCAATGAGTTAATAATCCTTAGGTAAGTTTTAAACTTGCCTAAGGATTAGTTAAAATTTAGGAGGAATATATGCAAGGTTTAATAGTTAAAGGAATTGGTGGATTATACTATGTAGATGTTGAAGAAAAAGTTATAGAGTGTAAGGCTAGAGGAAAATTTAGGCATAAGGGTGAAACTCCTATGATTGGTGATGAGGTAATCATAGAAGAAGAAAATGGGAAGGGTGTTATAACGGAAATATTAAAGAGAAAAAACCAACTTATAAGACCTGCCGTTGCTAATGTAACTCAAGCCTTTGTAGTAGTTACTAGTAAGAATCCAGATTTGAATTTAAGCTTATTATATAAATTTCTAGTTTTATGTGAGTATAATCATGTAGTACCTATTATTTGCTTTAATAAAATGGACATTGAAAGTGATTATAGCAAGGAAATAGGTAATATGTTAAATGAAGCTGGATATGAAATAATGTATGTACAAGGAAAACATGGTGTTGGCATAGAACAGTTAAAGGGAAAGATAAAGGGGAATATTACTGTGTTTTGTGGGCCTTCTGGAGTTGGTAAATCTACTATACTGAATAAAGTTTTAGGTAGAGATGCTATGAAAATTGGTGATATTAGTGATAAACTAAAAAGAGGAAAACATACAACTAGGCATAGTGAACTTATAAGGATAGAAGATGGATTTTTAGTTGACACACCAGGATTTTCTTCCTTGGAATTAGATTTCATAGATAAAGAAGAACTACAACATCTATTTCCAGAATTTGAAGAGTTTAAAGATGGATGTAAGTTTAATAACTGTGTTCATTATAAAGAACCAGGTTGTATAGTAAAACAAAAGGTAGAATCTGGACAAATAAATAAAAGTAGATATGAATTCTACATAAAAACATTAGAAGAAATTATTAGTAGGGGGAATAGAAAATGATAAAATTATCACCATCTATATTGTCAGCAGACTTTTCAAGGTTAGGAGAACAGGTTAAAGAAATAGAAAAATATGGAGCGGATTGGGTCCATATAGATGTTATGGACGGTATGTTTGTACCTAACATATCCTTTGGAGTGCCTGTTATAAAACCCATAAGAAATCTTACAACCTTAGTTTTCGATGTACATTTAATGATTGAAGATCCAGCTAGATACGTAAAGGATTTTGTAGATGCAGGAGCTGATATGATAACAGTTCATTATGAAGCTGATAGACATATAGACAGAACTATAAAATATATTAAAAGCTTAGGAGTTAAAGCTGGAGTAGCATTAAATCCTGGTACTCCTGTTTCTATGATAGAAAACTTAATTCCAGATTTAGATATGGTACTTATCATGTCAGTTAATCCGGGATTTGGAGGTCAAAAATATATAGAGTATTCAGTAGATAAAATATCACAGGTTAAAGAGTTAAAGGATAAATATAATAAAGAATTATATATACAAGTAGATGGTGGCATAGATGCAACCAATGTTAGTAAAGTTATAAAATGTGGAGCTAATTCTATAGTAGCGGGTTCAGCAGTATTCAAAAATAATGAAATAGAAAAAAATATAAGTAATATAAAAAGTGGGTTTTAGTATGCAAGCAGTTATAGTTGGAGGAGGAGATCCTCCAAGTAAAAAGATTTTAGATAAATATATAAATGAAAAGTCTATAATTATAGCAGCTGATGGAGGCGCTAACGTTCTTTTAAATCATGAAATACATCCAAATTATTTGTTAGGGGATTTTGACTCTATTGATGAAAAAACGTATATAGAAATAAGTAATAGCTCTAAAACCATTAGATTTCCAAAGGAGAAGGATTATACAGATAGTCATATAGCTTTTAATAAGGCAGTGGAGTTAGGAGCTACAGAAATAATTTTTTTAGGATGTACGGGGAAGAGAATTGATCATTTCTATGCAAATTTATGTATTCTCAATGAAGGTTTAAAAAAATCAATAGATTGTCGTATAATAGATGAGTATAATGAAATCTATCTTATAGATAAACCTACAAATATCTTTGGGAAAAAAGGGGATATATTTTCTCTATTTAGTTATTTAGAAGATACCCATGATTTAACTATAGAGGGAGTCAAATATAAATTAAAGAATTTTGAACTAGCACAAGGAAACAATCTCACTGTATCTAATGAGTTTGAGGAGGAAAAAGTTAGCATAACTTTTTCTAAAGGATGTCTTATAGTAGTGAGAATTCATAAAATATAAATTTAAAATATAGGATTACAGTCATTATTACAATTGATGATTGTAATTTTTTTATTTATGTACCACTTTTTACGTCAATACATATAATGATACTAAAAAGGCTTATGGGGGAAGTAAGTATGAGGAGTAGGACAACTAAAAGGTTGGGACTTATTGTTAGTTCTGTAGGAGCAGGGATAGTATTAGCTATGCTAATTCCATTTTGGGGGTGGATGGTAGCCATAGGTTGTGCCATTATATGTGCTGGATGGTTTATAATGAATAAGTTTTGCTAACAATTGGTTAAGGAGGTTAAAGGGTGACTATAAGAGTAATTAAACTACCTAAGTTTTTATCTAAAATAGTTAAAATTTTTGTAAGAAAAAAACATAGTTATTAATTTTGCACATAAAAAAATGCAACTATAAAGGTAGTTGCATTTTTTTTACCAATTAAACGGCACGTTGAACCTTACCAGAACGTAAGCATCTAGTACAAACGTGTACTGTCTTAGGTGAACCGTTAACTATAGCTTTAACTTTTTTTAAGTTTGGAGCCCATTTTCTTTTTGATTGACGGTGAGAGTGAGAGAATTGTACTCCTGAAACTACACCTTTATCGCATATTTCACATCTTCTTGACATATATTACACCTCCTCAAAATTTCAACATACTGCTATAAATCAAACACAAGTTATTTTAACATAATTACTATGATTGTTGCAAGTATTAAGAAAAATAAACACATACCATTATATTATACATATTGTTATAATAAAATTCAATGATATATATAATTATATTAGTTGAATTAAATCTTAAGTTAATATAAAATGTTTATAAGGTATAATTAAGGAGGAATTGATTATGAAAGCTAATATAACAACTGAAATAGGAAATATATACTATTCTGAAGATGTAATAGCTAATATAGCAGGTGTATCAACCATGGAATGCTATGGAGTTGTTGGCATGGCTTTAAAGAATGCTAAGGATGGTTTATGGGAATTATTAAAAGCTGAAAACCTAGCAAAAGGAGTTAAAATAACTCAAAAAGAGAATGCTATAGCTATAGAACTATATATAATTGTTGAATATGGAACTAAAATTGCAGTAATCGCTAATAATATAATACAAACAGTTAGATACAATTTAGAAAATCTTACAGGTGTTAAGGTTTCTCAAGTTACTGTTAATATTCAAGGCATTAGAGTTTAAGGGGGAACATAAAGTGGCATATACACAGATTAATGGACGTGATTTTTCAAATATGATAAAAAGTGCTTCAAATGCATTAGAGAAGCAGAAAGAATATGTAAACTCCTTGAATGTATTCCCAGTACCTGATGGAGATACAGGAACAAATATGTCTTTAACCTTTAAGGCTGCAGCTAGAGAAATAGAAGGTTTAGAGAATAAGGGTATAGGAGAAGTATCTAAGAGGTTAGCTAAGGGTGCTTTAATGGGAGCTAGAGGAAATTCTGGAGTTATTCTTTCTCAGATTCTAAGAGGTATGGCAAAGGGTCTTGAAAATGCAGAGGAGGCAACTATAGAGGAAGTTAAGAATTCTTTTGTAGAAGGCTCAAATTTTGCTTATAAAGCAGTTATGAGACCAACAGAAGGAACGATTTTAACTATAATTAGAGCGGCAGGAGAAGCTGCTATCTGCAGTGAAGCTGAAAACATAGTTGAATTATTTGAAGAAGTATGTGAAGAAAGTAAAAAGATGCTTGATAAGACTCCAGAAATGTTACCACAGTTAAAACAAGCTAAGGTAGTAGATGCTGGTGGAATGGGATTATTAATAATATTAAGAGGTATGTTAGAAGTTCTAAAAAATAAAAGTGAAGTTTCTTTAATTAATGATTTAGAAGGTGAATCAGAAAATAATTATGATATTCCAGAGCTAAACATGGCTCCTGAAGATATTAAATTTGGATACTGCACAGAGTTTATCATACTTAATGAAGTAAAAGATATACCCAAATTTAAAGATTTCCTTGAATCTCAAGGTGATTCATTAGTTCTTGTAGGATTAGAGGATATAACTAAGGTTCATGTTCATACTAATGATCCAGGAGCAGTTTTATCTAAAGCAGTAACCTTTGGAGATCTTTCAAAAATTAAAATTGAAAATATGAGAGAACAACACAGATCTTTATTAGGAATAGATGAAAGTAGCAATGATGCAGTAGTGGAAGAAGTAAAAGAGGATCCTAAAGCTTATGGTTTCGTAACTGTAGCTAGAGGTAATGGAATTTCTTCAATATTTAAAGATCTTGGCGTAGATCAGGTTATTGAAGGTGGTCAGACTATGAATCCTAGCACAGAGGATATAGTTAATAGCATCAATAAAATTAATGCTGAGGTAGTATTTGTTCTTCCAAATAATAAAAATATAATAATGGCAGCTACACAAGCTGTAGATTTAATAGAAGACAAAAAGGTTATAGTAATTCCTACAAAAACTATCCCTCAAGGAATTACAGCTATAACTATGTTTAATCCAGATGGCTCTTCAGAAGAAAATGAAGCAGCTATGAATGAAACTATAGAAACAGTTACTTCTGGTTCTGTAACCTATGCGGTTAAGGATACTGAAGACAATGGTAGACATATTAAAGAGGGAGATATTCTAGGATTATTAGAAGGAAAAATAAATGAAATAGGTCAGGATGTATATGCTGTATGTAAAAAGCTTATAGAAAACATGGTAAATGAAGATAGCGAGCTTATTACTATATTCTATGGTGAAGACTGTGAAGAGGATAAGGTTAACCAGTTGGTATCAGAATTAGAAGAAGCATATCCAGACATGGATGTTCAATGTTTTAATGGTGAGCAACCATTATACTATTTTATTACATCAGTAGAATAAAAGCCTTAGGGCTTTTTTTCTATGTTAGCCATATGGAGTTGATAAGGTGAATATTTATAGTAGTGTTACAGCAATTAAAGGTGTAGGGCCTAAAATGGCTGAGAAATTGAGTAAATGTGGAATATATAGTATTTTAGATTTATTGTTATACTTTCCAAGGGATTATGAGAGTATCTTTATTGTTGAAGATTTAGATGAAGTGGATTCTAAGGGGAAGATAATTTTAGAGGTTGGAGTGGAGAGAATTTTACCTGACATAAGGACAAAAACAGGCAAAATACTTACAACCATTAGATTTATTCATAAGGGAAGATTAGTTAAGGGAATATGGTTTAATCAGCCCTATGTGAAAAGTAGTTTTAGAATTGGCAGTAGATATGTTATAAGTGGCATTATAGAGAAACAAGGTAGAGATTTTATAATTAAGAATGGAACCATAATGAGGAATACTACTACAGAGAGTACAGATATTATGGCAAGATATCCCTTAAGGGACGATATTTCTAATACTTTTTTAAATAAAATTGTTACAGAAACTTTAAACACAGTAAAAATAAAAGAAAATTTACCAAAGTCAATTTTGGATGAACATGATTTTATGTCTTTGGATAGTGCTATAAGAAATATACATAATCCTAAAAGTTTAAAGTTATTAGAAGAGGCAAGAAAAAGATTAAAGTTTCAAGAGTTATTTACATACTCTTTAAAGCTTATGGCCTTAAAAAATAGAAGTATTAATTCTAAGGGAATCACCTTTTCCATATCGAAGGATCTGAAAGCTTTAAAGGATAAGTTGCCTTTTCAGTTAACAGATGCACAAACTAGAACTGTTAGAGAAATATTAAGAGATCAAAAGAAACCTAGTCCTATGAATAGATTAGTTCAAGGAGATGTAGGTAGTGGTAAGACTATAGTTGCTTTTATTGCCCTTTTTAATGTTATTATGAATGGATATCAAGGTGCCATGATGGCGCCTACAGAAATATTGGCAAAACAGCATTACTACGAGGCAGAAAAAGTCTTTAAGGATTTTAATATTACCATAGAGTTACTAACAGGTAGTACCACAGAAAAAAATAAAAACCTTATAAAAGAAAAGTTATTAAAGGGTGAGATAGACTTAATAATAGGTACTCATGCTTTGATAGAAGATAATGTCCAGTTTAAAAACTTAGGACTTATAATAACTGATGAACAGCATAGATTTGGTGTTGGTCAAAGAACTAGATTTGGAAATAAGCGTGAAGATATTGATGTACTTGTAATGAGTGCTACACCTATTCCAAGGACTTTATGTTTATATCTTTATGGAGATTTAGAAGTATCGATAATAGATACTTTACCACCAGGGCGAAAACCCATTGATACCTATTATTTATCTACTCAGGAAAAGGGGAGAATATATAACTTTGCTTTAGAGGAGATAAAAAAAGGAAGACAGATTTATGTAGTTTGTCCATTGGTTGAAGAAAATGAAGATATGAAATTAAGTTCTGTAACAGCATTATATGAAGAACTAAAAAAAACTTACTTTAAAAGTATGGAAATCGCCATTCTCCATGGTAAAATGAGTAATAAAGACAAAAATTTAATTATGAGTGAATTTAAAGAAGGAAACATTAAGGTGTTAATATCCACTACAGTTATTGAAGTAGGTGTAAATGTACCTAATGCAACGGTTATGATTATAGAAAATGCAGAGAGGTTTGGATTATCTCAATTGCATCAGTTAAGGGGAAGAGTTGGAAGAGGATCTCATAAATCTTATTGTGTTCTTGTAGCTAATATAAAAAGTGAAACAACTAAAAAGAGAATGGACATAATGAAAAATAGTAATGATGGTTTTTATATAGCGGAACAAGATTTAAAATTAAGAGGAAGTGGAGAAATGTTTGGACTTAGACAATCTGGTGAAAATGGATTAATTCTTAGTGATTTATCAGAGGATTTTCAACTATTTAAAATAGCAAATCAGGAAGCTAAGAAATTTATTAATAACAAGGATGAAGAAAACAAAAGAATACTTAAAGAAATAATGATTAACTTAGAGAAAAGCACTAGTTATATTTGCTTTAACTAAGGTCAAAGGAGATAAAAATGAGAGTAATTGCAGGAAAAGCTAAAGGAAGAAAGTTACTATCACCAGAGGGGATGGGCACTAGACCTACTCTAGATAGAGTTAAAGAATCAATTTTCAGCATAATACAAAATAAAGTAAGAGGCAGTATAGTTTTAGATCAATTTTCTGGTACAGGAAGCCTAGGTCTAGAGGCTGCAAGTAGAGGAGCTAAAGAGTGTCATTTAATAGACATGGGAGACGTAACTTATAAATATTTAAAAGAAAATATTAAAAATTTAAAATTTGAAGATTTCTGTACATCTTATAAAGGTGATTCATACAAATACTTAGAGGAGTTTGGGAGAATAGGAAAGGTATTTGATTTAATATTTATAGACCCACCTTATGCAAAAGATATGATTCCACCAGCTCTAGAACTTATTAAAAAACATAATTTACTACAAAGAGATGGCTTGATTGTAACGAAAATAGATTCAGGTGAAGAAATTTGTGAAGGTTATGAAGACATTGTTTTAATAGACCAAAGAAAATACGGAAACACCACTGTATGTTTCTATGAATTTAAGGAGTAAAAAATGATTAAAGCAGTTTATCCAGGCAGTTTTGACCCAATAACAAATGGTCACTTAGATATTATAAAAAGATGTTCATACGTATTTGATCAGGTTACAGTAGCTGTATTACTAAATCCTAACAAAAGTGGATGGTTTAGCATTGAAGAAAGAATTGATCAAATTGAGAGAGTGGTTAAAGCTTTACCAAATGTAAAAGTAAAAAGTTTTACAGGTCTTTTAGTGGATTTTATGGAAGCAGAAGACAGTGATGTAATGGTTAAGGGACTTAGATCTATGTCAGACTTTGATTATGAGTTTCAAATGGCACTAATGAATAAAAAGCTTGATAAAACAAAAGAAACTATGTTTATGATGACCAACTCTAAGTACTCTTATCTTAGCTCATCAGCTATAAAGCAAGTGGCTTTATTTAAGGGACACTTGGATGGATTAATTCCAAAAGAGTTAGAAAATGAAATTAGAGAGAGAGCTAAAAGTTTTGAGGGGGAATTATAGTGAAGGTATTAGAACTATTAGATTATCTACAACAAACTATTGACATGTCACCAAAGAATTTAGTAGGTAAAGTATCTATTAATAAAAAAGAAGTCTTAAGAACTCTTAATGAAATGAGAAAATTGCTACCAGATGAATTTGAAGAAGCTAAAAATTTAATGAATCGTAAAGAAATAATTTTAGACGAAGCAAGAAGTGAAGCAGAACGTATTATTCAGGATAGTAGAAAAAGAGCACAACAAGAATATGAAAACTGTGATGTGTTAGTAGCTGCTAAAAAAGAAGCAGAAGAAATATTAGAAAGTGCTAATGAGGAAGCTAAAAAAATTAAAGGTGAAGCTAATAAGCAAGCTAAGGATTTAAAATTTGGAGTTATGAATTATGCAGACAGCACTTTAAGCAATTTACAAAAGGATATAGACATTATAGGAGAAGAGTCTTTAAAAGTTATACAAAATGAAATGGAAGAAATGCTTGTAAAATTATATAAAGAAATTTCTTCCACTACATCTAAGGTAAGAGAAAATATTAAAGAATTAGGAAATGACTAAAAACAATCTCGTAACTTTTTAAATATTACAGGGATAGAAAATATAAATATTAGTAGTACCAAAAACCCTGGTTTAGATGATAGCATAGTATTGTTTATGAAAAAAGTTTCCTGATTAACTAGAGAAAATGGTAGCTTTAAAAATAACAATGTTATCAAGGTGCATATTATTCCCTGAACAACTTTTAGAAATATATATTTTTTCATTGATACCTTATATTTGTAAACAAAGGAGTATACTTGGAAAGTTATAGATAACCCACTAAAACCTATTAAAAAGCTGCATATAAGAATTTTAATATTTAGAGTTAAGGAGCTTATAGCTACAATGTTACATCCATTTGTAATTTCTATAAATCCAAGGAAGACTCCATCAAGTAGATTGTAATTAATAATACCAGAACTACATAAAGAAATAAGGGCAGTGTGATATATTCCACTGCTTTTTATTATGTTTATAATTACAGAAAAAATAACTACAAAACTACCTATTGATAAGCAGGTTTTGGTAGCATCTTCAAGGGCATTTTTCATAGCTACCCCGAAGTTAGGGCTTTCTTTTATCTGTGTGGCAGCAACAGAAGAATTACTATATATAGTATATTTATTAGTCTTTTTAGTAGGTAATATTAACCCCATAACAATACAAGATAAAGCATTAGAAATAAGAAGGATATAACCCAAAAATGCACTATGGAGCATTGCAGTACCAACAGTACCTATAATAAACAGAGGGCTTCCATTGGTGGCTATATTTAAAAGTCTTTCAAAAGTTGGTTTATCAATAACCTTCCTTTCATAGAGTTCACAAGCATATCTGGACCCAAGAGGATATCCACAAAACAAACTAGCTAAAATAACTACACTACACTCCTTTGGTAGTCTTAAAGGGGTACATAGTATCTTACCTAAAAATTTTGAATAAATTTCTATACCCCCAAAAGAAAAAATTAAGTTAACTATGACCAAGAAGGGGAATAGTGATGGAAATACTGAGTAAAAAAACAGTTTAGCTCCATTTATAGTAAAGGCTATGCAATCTTTAGGATTTAGTATGATGTAAATAATTAAGAGGGAAAATATTGTTGTAAGCAGAAGGTTTTTTGATGAATTTCTAAATAATAAATATATTAAAAATATAATAAGCGCAATTACAATAAAAAATAATGCCTTCATTTAAATAATCCTTTTAAATTGATATACTTAAATATATTTTTTATCTTGGGAATATATGATAACAAAATATAGGTAAAATAAAATCTTCAAGGTACTTCCAAAACAATTCACTAAAAATTAATCTAATGATTTAGGTTATTTTGGTATGGTTCCTTGAAGAATTATGTTTATAATATAATAGGGCTTTGTAGATAATCTTCCATAGCACTTATGGAAGGATTTAGAATGCTATAGCCACTAGTGCATTGTAAATCTAATTTTAAGGTAGGGTTTATATACTTTGGTAGTTTTGAATATATTGGTATAGAAGAATTGTTCTTCATTGATTTTAATGCCATAGCTCCATGTTTAGTGAAGCCCAAAATACGAGCATATGGACAAGGCTCTTTACGCATTTCTAAGGTATTGTATTCATAAAAGCCTAGAAAATACTGACATAGTATTCTACTGATTCTAGTATAGGTATATCGTTTACTTTTTATCATTTCAATACAATGTTCATAATCTTTAGCGTCTTTTATGGTAGCTAATATCTTATTATGGAGACCTTCAGAAGCATCCGGAATTGATTCGAAAAAGTTATTTTTGCTAGTTATAGCCTTATACTTTATATATGGATACATCATGTAATCAAAGGGAAAATTATAATTTTTATTTTTAAGTTCTATCATATCCTCGTAAACACTAGGAGGAACATGAGATATTAATTCTTCCATTGAAGTATTTGATTTCAAGGATTTTCTAATAGCAGTAGCACTTGAGAAGATATTATTTAAATTGGTACTATTGTAATTTCCACCTTCCCTTTTTATGGTATAGGGTACAATATTACTATGAAGTTTTTTTATGCTCTTAAGGTATTCAACACCTAAAATATTATTAGAAGAATTTAGATAATCAGCTAAGTCTTTTTCATTATAGTAATTTTTCTTATTTAAATAATGAATTAAAGCTGAAGAACGAGCCTTTGGAAAAGGTAATCCTCTATCTAAATCTTCTTTCAATAAGGACTTGAATAAAGGAGGTTCTTCTACTAGTAGATCAGATACTTCTTTAAGAAAGTCTATATCACCTGCTTCACTTCCAAAGCAAATTGAATCTACTATCCCTAGACTATTAAGAAGACTTACGGAACCATAAGAAAAGAATTCCGCAGAAGATAGGCTGTATATTGCAGGGAGTTCTAAAACAATATCTACCCCATTATTTAAAGCCATTGATGTTTTTTTCCATTTATCTACTATAGAAGGAATACCTCTTTGATTAAAGTTTCCACTCATTACTGCAATAATTAAATCACTATTAGTCAATTCTTTAGTTTTATTTATATGAAAAAGGTGTCCATTGTGAAGAGGATTATATTCCACAATAATTCCTGATATTTTCATTAAAATTACCTCCTGTACTCATATAACCATAGATTATATCAAAAAAATGTTAATTATCATAGCCTAATTATTAAATTAAGTCAAAAAAATTCAATATAGAGGTTGAAAAATATATATGAAAAGGGGTATAGTAATAAGGGATATTTAGAATATTTTTACTGAAAGGGGTAAGAAAAAATGAGTTTTACACAAAAGGTATGGAAATTAGCACAACAAGAGATGAAGACAATAGTACTTCCAGAAGGTGAAGAAGAAAGAAATTTAAAGGCTTCAGAAATTATCCATAAAAATAAAATAGCTAAAGTTATATTAGTAGGTAGCCAGGATAAGATTAAGGAAAATGCTAAGAATTTCGGGGTAAATATTGAGGGAATTGAAATTGTAGATCCTGAAGTATCACCTAAGACTGCAGAGTATGCAAAAGCATTTTATGAACTTAGAAAAAATAAGGGTGTTACAGAGGAAAAAGCATTACAAACAGTTAAAGACCCAGTTTATTATGGAACAATGATGGTTAAACTAGAAGATGCCCATGGATTAGTTTCAGGAGCAGTACATAGCACAGGAGATTTATTACGTCCAGGACTTCAAATTATAAAAACAGCTCCAGGAATAAAAGTTGTTTCAAGTTTCTTCGTTATGGAACTTGAAAATTCTTCATATGGAGATAATGGTACTCTATTATTTGGAGATTGTGCAGTTAATCCTAATCCAACATCAGAAGAGCTTGCATCAATAGCTATAAGTACAGCAGAAAATGCAAAGACTCTATGTGGAATAGATCCAAAGGTTGCAATGTTATCTTTCTCAACTATGGGAAGTGCTAAACATGAAAATGTAAATAAGGTTGTTGAAGCTACAAGAATGGCAAAAGAAGCTAGACCAGATCTTGCAATAGATGGAGAATTACAATTAGATGCAGCTATAGTTGATAAAGTAGCAAGTCTTAAAGCACCAAATAGTACAGTAGCAGGAAATTCTAATGTTTTAATATTCCCAGATTTACAAGCAGGAAATATTGGATATAAATTAGTTCAAAGATTTGCAGGAGCTGAAGCTATAGGTCCAGTATGTCAAGGGTTTGCAAAACCAATAAACGACCTTTCAAGAGGATGTAGTGTAGATGATATAGTAAATGTTGTAGCAATTACAGCAGTGCAAGCGCAAAATAGCAAATAAATATTATATTGATTTAATTAAAAATATATTGTAATCTAATATAATGATATATTAATATATTACAAATGCGTCAGGAGGAAATGAGAATGAAAGTATTAGTAATAAACTGTGGAAGTTCTTCATTAAAGTACCAATTAATAAACATGGAAACAGAAGAGAGCTTAGCACAAGGATTAGTTGAAAGAATAGGAATTGAAGGTTCAATTTTAACTCAAAAGGTTCCAGGAAGAGATAAATATATAATAGAGCAACCAATGGCTGACCATAAAGATGCAATAAAATTAGTTTTAGATGCATTAGTAGATGGTAACCATGGAGTTATTTCTTCAATGGATGAAATATCAGCAGTAGGACACAGAGTTGTTCATGGTGGAGAAAAATATTCAGAATCTGTAGTAATTGATGATGCAGTTATGGAAAGTTTAGAAGAGTGTGTAAAACTTGCACCACTTCATAATCCAGCAAACATAATTGGAATTAATGCTTGCAAGAGCTTAATGCTAAACACTCCAATGGTTGCAGTATTCGATACAGCATTCCATCAAACAATGCCAAAAACTGCTTATATGTACCCACTACCATATGAGCTATACACTAAGTATGGAATAAGAAAATATGGTTTCCACGGAACATCACATAAATATGTATCAGCAGAATGTGCTAAATTAATGGGCAAAGACATAAAAGATGTTAAAATCATCACTTGTCATCTTGGAAACGGAGCTAGCTTAGCTGCTATAAAAGATGGCCATTGTGTAGATACAAGTATGGGATTCACTCCACTTGAAGGAATAGCAATGGGAACTAGATGTGGAAACATTGACCCTGCTATAGTTACATTCTTAATGAATGAAGGAAAAATGACAGCTAAAGAAGTTGATAATTTAATGAACAAACAATCAGGAGTTCTTGGATTATCAGGAGTAAGTAGTGACTTTAGAGACATAGAAGATGCTGCTAAAGAAGGAAATGAAAGAGCTATTCTTGCTTTAAATGTATATAACTACAGAGTAAGAGAAATGATTGGTGCTTATGCTGCAGCAATGGGCGGAGTAGATGCAGTTGTATTTACAGCAGGACTTGGAGAAAATGCTATAGAAACTAGAGCAGAAATTTGCAAAGGCTTAGAATTCTTAGGTATTGAAATAGATGATGCTAAGAATAATGTTAGAGGAAAATCTACAGAAGTAAGCAAAGATGGAGCTAAAGTAAAAGTATTTGTTATTCCTACAAATGAAGAGTTAGTAATAGCAAGAGATACTAAAGAACTTACTTCAAAATAGTAAAAATATTTATGTGCTTGAGTAAAAAATTAGCTTTTTATCTTAAGGAAAAAATATACATGTGTAAATTACCTTGACTTTTATCGGTATAATTTATATAATAACTTGTGTTTGAATGATATATTTAATTAACTTAAGGAGGGAAGTTGGAGCTTTACTCAAGCTATGCATTTTGCATTATATATAACTAGTCTTAGTTATATGAGGAAAAACAGGTATATTATGTTTTTTCAGAGTGTTGTTATGATTATAAACTTTAAAGATTTAAATGATAAGAACTATGAGAGAAAGAATATAGATATCGAAATTGAGAAAGATAAGTTTTACGATGGTAGTGAAATGGTAAAATACTCCAAGCCTATTAAGTTTAATGGGTTTTTGCGTCGCAAAAAGGAAGTTATAGAACTTATTGGTGACGTAGATACTGAAGTATTATTAAATTGTTCTAGATGTGCAAAAGCTTTTTCTTATGAAGTTAAGGTGCACATAGAAGAAGAAATATCAAACACTGATGATTGTGAGATTATCTCAACCAATACTGAGAATATAGATATTTATGAAATTATTGAAAACAGTATTCTCCTTGAATTACCTGTTAAAAGGTTATGTAAAGAGGATTGCAAAGGCTTATGCCAGACTTGTGGGAAAGATTTAAATTTAGGACAATGTTCTTGTACTGATTTTTATGTAGACCCTAGACTTGAAAAGCTATCACAAATGTTTTCTAACCATAAGGAGGTGTAATAATGGGAAATCCAGCTAGAAAATTTTCAAAAGCAAGAAGAGATTCAAGAAGAGCTCAAACTTTTAAACTTGGTTTACCAGGAATAGTAGAGTGTCCTCAATGCCACGAAATGAAGCTTGCTCACAGAGTTTGTAAGAACTGTGGTTACTACAAGAATAGAGAAGTTGTTTCAACTGAGGAATAAGAAGAAAGTCGATAGACTTTCTTTTTATTTTTATGTGGAAATTTAAATGAAAAAAATATATAATGTATTTAAATATTTTAAAATTATGAAAGGAGTTACTATGAAGGTTGTAGTTGATGGAATGGGTGGAGATAATTCACCTGAAGCTATAGTAGAAGGTTGTGTTCTTGCACAAAAAGAATATGATATAGATATAATAATTACAGGTCAAGAAGATCTTATAAAAAAAGAATTAGAAAAATATGAATATACCAAAGGAAGAATAACTATTTTAAATACTACTGAAATTATTTCAACTAATGAAGCACCAGTAAAAGCTCTAAAGACTAAGAAGGATTCATCTCTTGTTAAAGCTTTAGAATTAGTTAAGAATAAGGAAGCAGATGCCATTGTATCTGCTGGAAGTACAGGAGCCTTCTTAGCGGGCTGTACTCTTATTGTAAAGAGGATTAAAGGGATAAGCAGACCAGCACTAGCACCAGTTATGCCAGGTAAAAATGGTCCATTTATGATAATAGATGTAGGAGCTAATGCAGATTGTAAACCCCATTATTTAACTCAGTTTGCTCAAATGGGTAAGGTATACTTTGAAAGTGTATTATCTGTTGAAAATCCTACTGTAGGTCTTATAAATATAGGATCAGAGGAAGAAAAGGGAAATGAATTAACCAAGGAAGCTTATCAACTTTTAAAACAAAAGAATTTAAATTTTATAGGAAATGTAGAGCCGAGAGAAATTCCTAAAGGAGAGGTAAATGTCCTTGTATGTGATGGTTTTGTAGGGAATACCGTATTAAAGATGTATGAAGGTGTTGCAGAAACCATTCTAAGTGAGCTTAAAAATGAAATAATGAGTTCCGCAACAACAAAAATAGGTGGACTATTATTAAAGCCTGTATTTAAGAGATTTAAAAAGCACTATGACTATAAAGAATACGGTGGAGCTGCATTTTTAGGGGTTGATGGTATTTGCATAAAAGCTCATGGAAGCTCCGATGCCAAGGCTTTAAAAAATGCAATTAAACTTTCTAAAACCTATTATGATACAAAAGTATTAGATAAAGTTAAAGATGCTTTTAAAGAAGAAAAATAAAAAAATTAAAATAAGTGAATAAAATTTTGTAGGTTTAGTATATTATAATATAGTATTTGAAAATAAACAGTTGATTATTATCCAATATGCTATTATATTAAATAGTGATATTATATTGAATTTTTAGGAGGTATATAAAATGTTTGAAAAGATAAGAGCAAAAATCGCGGAGCAACTAAGCATAGATGAAAATGATATAACTATGGACTCTGGATTTGTTGATGATTTAGGAGCAGACTCATTGGACTTAGTTGAGTTAATTATGGCCCTTGAAGAGGAATTTGACATGGAAATCCCTGATGAAGATGCAGAAAAAATAACTAGTGTTGGAGATGTAGTTGACTACATAAAAGCACGAGTAGAAGAATAATATCAGCAGGTTCCGTAGAAATGCGGAACCTTATTTTTAGATTTATTCTTGAATTTATCCACTTGAGTTTATTTACTTGAATAATAATATTAAGTTAGTAGGTTATTTAGATAAATTGAAGAATAAACCTTGGCGAAAGAGGTAAAAAGATGAAAATATTAAAAAGTACATTAGAATTAAAAAATAAATTAGGTATTGACTTTAAAGATTTAACTTTATTACAAACAGCAATAACTCATAGTTCTTACGCTAATGAAAGAAACGCTGCATTCAATGAACGATTAGAGTTTTTAGGAGATACAGTTTTAGAATTAATTATATCTGAATATTTATTTACTAATCACATAAATGAAACAGAAGGATACCTTACTAAGGTAAGAGCTTTAATTGTATGTGAAAATTCTTTATTTGAAATAGCTAAGAAGTGGGAACTAGGAAAATACATTTATATGAGTAAAGGTGAAGAATTAACCGGTGGTAGAACTAGAGTATCAATTTTAGCTGATGCTGTAGAAGCTATTATTGCTGCAGTATACTTAGATGAAGGACTTTTAGTAACTAAGGAATTTGTCCTTAAAAACTTTAACTCAATTATTATTAAAGCAGTTAAAAATGAGATAATTTTAGACTATAAGACAAAGCTTCAAGAAATATTACAAAAGAATGGAGATGTAGATATTTCTTATTCTCTTATTAATTTTGAAGGACCACCTCATAGAAGAGAATTTTTTGTGAAGGTTTTGATTAATGGAGAAGCTAAAGGAAGTGGCTCAGGGTATAGTAAGAAAGAAGCTGAACAAATGGCCGCTAGGGAAGTTTTAATTAAGAGGGGTGATATTAGTGAGTAAGAATCATTATATTATACCTATATTTGTGCCTCATATAGGATGTCCTCATACTTGTGTGTTTTGTAATCAGGATAGTATTACAGGAGATGTAGGGTCAACAGGTAGCGCAGGAAATGTAGATGGTGCTTATGTAAAAAAAACCATAGAGGACTATTTAGAAACTATAGATAGTAGTGATGCTATAATTGAGGTATCATTTTTCGGTGGTACTTTTACAGGAATTAATATGTGCATCCAAAGAGACCTATTATCAGTAGCTCAAAACTATAAAAAAATAGGAAAGATTAAATTTATAAGATTGTCCACAAGACCAGATTATATAGACCAAGAGATTTTAGACCACCTAAAAAGTTTTGATGTAGATATTATAGAATTAGGAGTTCAATCCTTAGATGAAGAAGTTTTACATAAATCAGGAAGAGGGCATAGTTCAGAAGATGTGGAGAAGGCGTCGAAATTAATAAAAGAATATGGATTTACCTTAGGGCATCAAATTATGCTAGGACTCCCAGGAGATACAAGAGAGAAGGATATTGAAACTACAAGAAAAAGTATTTCTATGAATCCAGATATCTGTAGGATATACCCATCCCTAGTTATTAAGGAAACTCCTATGGAAAAGCTCTTAAGGGAAGGCTTATATAAACCATATACTTTAGAGGAAGCTGTAGATATAAGTAAGATAGTCTATGGAATGATGGAGGGTAATGATATAAAGGTTATCCGAATTGGACTTCAACCTACAGAGGAGATTAGTGCTGATGGAGATGTGGTAGATGGACCTTTTCATCCTGCTTTTAGAGAGCTGGTGGAGAGTAGTGTCTACTGTGATATGATTTATGATTACTATAAAGATAAAGAAATGGATAAGTTCAAAATATATATAAACCCTAAAGATATATCTAAGCTTTATTCTAATAAAAAGCAATATTTTAATCTGCTTCTAAAAAAATTAAAGAGTAAAGAAATTTTTGTAACTCAAGAAAGAAATATAGGAAAGTCTTCCATAGGGTTTTATAATGGTACAAAGTTAGATATAATTAATCAGAAGGATTATTTAAAACTTAAATATCAATAAAACTTTTGATTATATAGGCTAAAGTAAATATATATTTTAAAGTATCCTAGTAAGATTATAGGATATCTTCTTTAAATTAAAGTTAGGAGTGGATTTTATGAGGATGACTAAGAAGAAAAGAGAAAAGTATATAAAAATAATAACTACTTGTATATGCATTGCTATGGCTGCAGTACTTATTTTACCTATAATCTTAGGAGCTTAGGAGTGTGAATAGATGTTCTTAAAATCTATCGAAATAAGAGGATTCAAATCCTTTGCAGATAAGACAGAGCTTACATTTAAAAAAGGTGTAACTGTAGTTGTAGGTCCTAATGGAAGTGGAAAAAGTAATATCTCAGATGCTGTAAGGTGGGTGCTGGGTGAACAAAGTATTAGGAATCTTAGAGGAGATAAAATGGAAGATGTAATCTTTGCAGGTACTCAATATAGAAAACCTGTAGGGCTTGCTCAAGTTTCTCTTACTTTAGATAATAGCGATTCTGACTTAGATATAGCCTATTCTCAGGTAACCGTTGCAAGAAGATTATATAGATCAGGTGAAAGTGAGTATTTAATAAATAATACTGTGTGTAGATTAAAAGATGTACAAGCTTTATTTATGGATACAGGTATAGGTAAGGAAGGATATTCATTAATAGGACAAGGTAAAATTGATGCAATCTTAAGTGCTAAGTCAGAGGATAGAAGAAAGTTATTAGAAGAGGCCGCAGGTATAGTAAAATATAAAACAAGAAAAGAAGAGGCTGAGAAGAAACTAGATAACACGGAGCAAAATCTTATTAGAATAAATGATATTATTTCTACCTATGAAGAAAGGCTTCCATCCTTAGAAGAAGATTGTGAAAAAGCCAAAATATTTTTAGAAGCTTCTAAAGAGATAAAAGTAAAGGAAGTTAATATAATCATAGATTTTTTGGAAAAAACTAAAATTAACATAGATAGATACAACAACACAATAAATGCTGTAACTACAGATATAGAAACCTTGAAGAAAGAAAAATATGAATTAAAACTAGCTTATGAAAATAATAATGAAGAGCTAGAAGCTTTAAATAATATTTTAGAAGAAAAGAAAAAGATTTATTATGAAAGTCAAAATAAACATCAAGGAGTAATTGGAGAAGTTAAACTCTTTGAAGAAAAAATATTACATTTAGAAGACAGTATAAATAGATTAAACAGTGAAATACTGCAAAAAAATCAATATCTTGAAGAGTCGTATTTGAAAATAGAAAACCAAAGAAAGAGTATTGCTGCCTTAAAAGAAGAAGAATTAGACATAAATAATAAAATAGAAAAAAAACAATTAGAATTAACAAATGTATTAAATAGTGTGACTAGTGATAATAATAAATTGAAGGAATTAGAAGAGATAAAATTCAAGTATTATAATAATATTAATTCTAAAACTAGCGAAATAGATATTTTAAAAAATAATATCGAAATTAGTAGTGGAAATGTAGAAAATTTAATATTAGATGTTCAAACTTTTAAAAATTCTATATTAATAAATAACAAGACTAAGAATCATTTAATAGAAGAAGAGAATAAGGCTAGTATTAGTATTGAGAAATATGAAGAGGAAGTTAAGGAAAATAGAAAAAAACTATCTAAGTGTAAGCATGACTTAGAGATCTTAGAAAAAAAATTAAAAGAAATATTGAGAGAGCAAGGAAATAAAGAAGCTAGGCTAAATGCTTTGGTAACTTTAGAGAATTCCTATGAAGGATACAATAGATCTGTAAAACTTCTAATGCAACACATAGAGAATAGTAAAGATTATAGAGCAAATGAGGATTGCTATGTACTTGGAGATATAATAAAGGTTCCAGAGAGATTTGAAAGAGCTATAGAGATTGCTATGGGAGCTAGCATATCTAATATTGTCACCAAGGATGAACACATAGCAAAAAATCTTATTAATTACTTGAAAAGTAGTAAAATAGGAAGAGCAACCTTTATGCCTGTAAATATAGTAAAGGGTAAGAACCTATTGGTAGATAAAACTGTAAGGGATACTAAGGGATATATAGGCATAGCTAGTGAACTTATAGAATTTGAAGATAAATTTAAGGGTGTAATCGATCAAGTTTTGGGCAAAACTCTTGTATGTGATACTATGGATAATGGACTGCATATATCTAAAGTTTGTGGCTATAAATATAGAATTGTTACTTTAGATGGAGAAGTCTTTAATCCGGGGGGATCACTAACGGGAGGAAGTTATTCTAAAAATGCTAACGTAATTGGTAGAAAGAGAGAAATTGAAAAATTAACTGAGGAAGTAGAAGAAAGTCACGGAGTAGTTGCTCTTAAAAATGAAGAAATAACATCAGTTAATGTTAAGATTAAAGAACTAGATGATAGAGGTCTTAACTTAAGAGATGAAATACATTACGAGAGTATTAATATAACAAAGATTAAGGGTGAAATATCAAGGGTTACAGAAGAGGAACTAAGAAACAAAAGAGAACTTCAAAAAGCTAGCGAAAATCTGGGTAAGGAAGAGGAGAAAATTAAAGCCTTAAAAGCTAAATTAACTTTTTCACAGCAGGAATTAACTGAGCTTAAAGATAAGGTAATTGAATTAGAAGGTCAATATGATGAGCATAACAATAAAACTAAAGGCAAAAATTTATATATAGATGCCATTAAAGATGAATTAACCTCTATAAAAATAAATAAAGCAAAGCTTTTAGAAGTTATAAGTAATAATATTCAAGAATTAGATAGGATGACCCAGGCAGTAGATATTGAGAAAAGGCTAATTGAAAGCAATTTAAAAAATATAGAAACATCCACTTTAGCTAAGGAAGAATATAGAATAAACATATCTAAAAGTACTGAAAATACTAAGGAAATTATTAAGTTACTTAAGGAGTTAGAGCAGTTTTTTGAAGAAACCCAAGTAGAAAAGTTAAAGATAAAAGATAAAATTCCAGTTATAACTTCAAAAATTGAAGATATTGATTTACAATTAGATAAACTAGAAAAAGAAATTCATAAAAATCAGATTTCTTTGGCTAAAATTGAATCAGAAGAAGAAGTTCTATTGAAGAAGCTTAATGAAGAGTATAATCTTACCTTTGCAGAAGGATTAAGTTTTAAACTAGAGGGTTATGATATAGCTATATTAAAGAATGAAGTTGCAGAATTGAAAAAGAGAATAACTGCTCTTGGAGTAGTTAACCTAGGAGCCATAGAAGAATTTAAAGAAGTAAATGAAAAGTATACTTTTATGAGCACACAGAGGGAAGATTTAGTTAAGTCTAAGGAAGAAATAATTGAATTCATAGGCGAGATAACTGAAAAGATGAGAGATGTGTTTATGGAGAATTTTAAGCAGCTCAGGATTTACTTCAATGACACTTTTAAGGAGTTATTTAAGGGTGGAAGTGCTGATTTAAGTCTTCAAGGTGATGATGAGCTAACCTGTAAGATTGAAATAGATGTAGAGCCACCAGGAAAAAAACTTCAAAATATAAATCTACTTTCAGGAGGAGAGAAGGTTTTATCAGCCATTGCACTACTATTTGCAATACTAAAGATGAAGCCAACTCCATTCTGTATACTAGATGAGATTGAGGCTGCGTTAGATGATGCTAATGTACTTAGATATGGAGAATTTTTAAAAAAATTCTCTGAAAACATACAATTCATAGTAATAACTCACAGAAAAGGAACCATGGAAACCAGTGATATGATTTATGGAGTTACTATGGAAGAAAAGGGTGTATCTAAGGTAGTATCCATGGAATTTAATAAGGAATAAGGAGGATTAATATGTTTGGAGGATTTTTTGATAAGTTAAAACAGGGGCTTAGCAAAACTAGAAATACTATAAATGATGCAGTGACTCAAGTATTAAAACTTGCAGTTACAATAGATGATGATTTATATGAAGAACTAGAAGAAGTATTAATAACTAGCGATATAGGGGTAGAAACCTCAGTAGAAATTATTGAAAGGCTTAGAAAAAAGGTTGTTTCTGAAAGAATCAATGATACTGAAGAAATACTTCCAGCTATGAAATCTATAATTATGGATATGCTAGGAGACTATGAAACCTCAATAATACCTGAATCAACACCAGAAGTAAGATTAGTCATTGGTGTTAATGGAGTAGGAAAAACTACATCAATTGGAAAAATGGCTGCTAGAATAAAAAATAATAATTATAAGGTTTTATTAGCAGCAGCAGATACTTTTAGAGCGGCAGCTATAGATCAATTAGAAGTTTGGAGTAATAGAGCTAATGTGGATCTGATAAAACATCAAGAGGGTTCAGATCCAGCAGCTGTTATATACGATGCAGTACAGGCTGCAAAGGCTAGAAAAGTTGATGTGTTAATTTGTGATACTGCAGGTAGACTTCATAATAAGAAAAATCTTATGGATGAACTTGGAAAGATTAATAGAGTTATCGATAGAGAGTATGGAGAAGCTAAAAAGGAAACTTTACTAGTTTTAGATGCTACTACTGGACAAAATGCAGTTATTCAAGCAAAACAATTTATGGAGGTATGTCCTATAGATGGTATAATTCTAACAAAGCTAGATGGTACAGCTAAGGGTGGTATAGTTATCTCTATAAAACATACTTTAAATATTCCAGTTAGATATATAGGAGTAGGGGAAGGTATAGATGATCTTCAAGAATTTAATTCTAGAGATTTTGTAGAAGCTTTATTTTAACTGTTAAGTAAAAATACTTGACAGCTTAAAATTAATTTGTTAATATAAGTTTTGTGAGTTGGGTGATTATATGGAAAAAAGAGTTGAAATATCAATTTTACTAGATTTTTATAACTCATTACTTACTGATAAACAAAGAGATATTATGGATTTATATTATAATAATGACTTATCTCTATCAGAAATAGCAGAAGTTAATAATACTAGTAGGCAAGCAATTCATGACTTAATTAAAAGATGTGGTAATCTTTTAGAAGAGTATGAAAGTAAACTTCACTTAATGAAAAAAACCTTAGCTATAGAAAACTCTAAGACTGAAATTATTAACAAATTAAAAGGGTTAAAAGGTACTACTTCTGAAGAAAATATAAAAAAAGAAATAGACCATATAATTAAAGATATAGAAGAGAATGTATAGGAGGTTTTCATATGGCTTTTGAAGGACTATCTTCCAAATTACAAGAGACCATAAAAAAGCTAAAGGGTAAAGGTAAGCTTTCAGAGAAAGATATTAAAGAAGCTATGAGAGAAGTAAAACTTGCTCTTTTAGAAGCGGATGTAAATTATAAAGTTGTTAAAAACTTTGTAAAGTCTGTCAGTGAAAAATGTCTTGGTGATCAAGTTATGGAAAGTTTAACACCAGGTCAGCAAGTAGTTAAAATAGTTAATGAAGAATTAACTGAGTTAATGGGAACCACTGAAAAGAAAATAGAATTTGTCAACAATGGAATAACAATGATAATGTTAGTTGGTCTCCAAGGTGCAGGTAAAACAACCATGGCAGGAAAGCTGGCTCTAAATCTTAGAAAAAGCAATAAAAAGCCATTACTAGTAGCCTGTGACGTTTATAGACCAGCAGCTATAAAACAACTACAAGTTGTAGGAAAGTCAATAGATGTACCTGTATTCACTATGGGAGATAAAAATAGCCCAGTAGATATTTCAAAAGCTTCCATTGAACATGCTAAGAGCATTGGAGCTAATGTAGTTATCGTGGATACGGCAGGAAGACTTCACATAGATGAAGCGCTAATGGGAGAACTTGAAGATATAAAAGCTTCAATAAATCCATCAGAAATTTTATTAGTTGTAGATGCTATGACAGGTCAAGATGCAGTAAATGTAGCTGAAACCTTTAATAATACACTAGATATTACAGGAGTTATCGTTACCAAGTTGGATGGTGATACCAGAGGTGGTGCTGCACTATCAATTAAGGCAATCACTGAAAAACCTATAAAATATGTAGGTATGGGAGAGAAGATGACAGATTTGGAAATCTTCCACCCAGAGAGAATGGCATCAAGAATACTTGGTATGGGAGATGTACTTTCTTTAATTGAGAAAGCTCAATCAGCTATCGATGAGAAGAAAGCTACAGAACTCGGTAACAGAATGATGAATCAAGAATTCAATCTTGAGGACTTTTTAGAGACTATGAATCAAATGAAAAATTTAGGACCTATGGGCAAGTTGGTTGAAATGATTCCAGGCTTTAATGCAAAGGAATTAAAGGGTGTGGATTTTTCACAAAGTGAGAAAAATATGGGCAGCATGGAAGCAATAATACATTCCATGACTACAAAGGAAAGAAAAAATCCAAGCATAGTGTCTTCTTCTCCATCTAGAAAGAAGAGAATTGCAGATGGTTCAGGTTCAACTATTCAAGCAGTAAATAAACTTTTAAAAGACTTCGAGATGATGAAAAAAATGATGAAACAGATGAAGGGCATGGGAGGCAAGGCTGGTAAATTTGGTAAAAAAGGCTTGTTTGGAAAATTACCTTTCTAAGTTCAAATACACATAACCTTTGAAGGAGGTGAAAATATAATGGCAGTAAAAATAAGATTAAGAAGAATGGGTGCTAAAAAAGCTCCTTTCTACAGAATAGTTGTTGCTGATTCAAGATCTCCAAGAGATGGAAGATTTGTTGAAGAGATTGGATACTACAATCCAACTACAGAGCCAGTAACTGTTAAAATCGATGAAGAGAAAGCAGTTAAATGGGTAAAAAATGGAGCTCAACCAACAGACACAGTTAAAAGACTTTTCAACAATGCAGGAATAAAATAGGAAAGTTTAATTGATTGGAGGCGCAATCCATGAAAGAATTACTTACAATTATTGCAAGGTCATTAGTTGATAACCCTGATTCAGTGCAAGTAAATGAAATTGCTGGAGAGCATTCTATAATTTTAGAATTAAAGGTTGCTGAAGAAGATATGGGGAAAGTAATTGGAAAACAGGGAAGAATAGCTAAGTCTATTAGAACTGTTGTTAAAGCAGCAGCGATTAAAGAAAATAAAAGAGTTGTTGTAGAAATAATATAAGAGTTAGGAATACCTAGCTCTTATTTTTTTATATATTGTAGTTGACAAGAATTACAAAGAATTATTATAATAAACAGAGTTTATGAAAATTTTTTATGTTAATAATATTAAGTAATTAAATAGTGAGGAGATATATGATGAGGGAATTGATGAGCGTTGGGCAGATAACTAAGCCCCATGGAGTAAGAGGAGAAGTTAAGGTACTTTCTCTAACAGATAGCTTAGAAAGATTTAGAGACTTAGATAAGGTATACATAGATGATAAAGAAATAAAAATTACATCAGTTAAGCTTCAAAAGGATAGAGCTATATTAAAAATAGAAGGAATTGATTCTATTGAAGAAGCCGAAATTTATAGAAATAAATATCTTCAAGTAAAAAGAGAAGATGCTATAAAATTACCAGAGGGTAGCTACTATGTTGCAGATTTAATGGATTGTTATGTTTATGATACAGATGGAGAAGAATTAGGGAAAGTATATGATGTTATTGCAACGGGAAGTAATGATGTATATTGGATTAAATCAGAAGGAAAAGAAGACGTGCTAGTTCCTGCTTTAAAGACAATTGTAGAAGAAGTAGATATAGAAAATAATAAAATTGTAATAAAACCAGTGAAGGTATGGTCTGAATAATGAAGATAGATATATTAACTTTATTTCCAGAGATGTTTCAGGTATTTAATCATAGTATCATAGGAAATGCTATGGAAAAAGGAATATTATCTATAAATACTACTAATATAAGAGACTTCTCTACTAATAAACATAAAAAGGTTGATGATTACCCTTATGGGGGTGGAGCAGGCATGGTGATGACCCCAGAACCCATTGTGAACTCCATAAAACATCTAAGAGAAAATAATAAAGGAAAAGTTATATTTTTAGGTCCTAGAGGTAAGACTTTAAATCAAGAGTTATGTAAAGAACTTGCCAAAGAGGAGGAATTAATATTTTTATGTGGTCATTACGAAGGTATAGATGAGCGAGTATATAAATATATAGATATGGAAATTTCTCTAGGGGATTTTGTTTTAACAGGGGGAGAAATGGCTTGCATACCTGTAGTTGATAGTATTGCTAGAATGATCCCAGGAGTTCTATCCTGTAATGAGAGTTATGAAGAAGAATCCTTTTATGAAGGATTATTAGAATATCCTCAATATACAAGACCTTTTTCCTTTGAAGGAGATGAAGTTCCAGAGGTATTAATATCTGGGCATCACGAAAATGTAAGAAAGTGGCGAAGACTTAAATCATTACTGATTACAAAGGAGAGAAGAAGGGACTTATATAAAAATGTAGAACTGACTAAAGAAGATAAAAAGCTGCTGGAGAATCATCATAAAAAGGATAAATAATATTGCACATTGAAATATTATGTGATAAAATGAGGATTGTGCTAGTACGGGCGGTCCTCTGTCACCCAATGTGAGTAAGAACGTCATAATAAATTTTAGGAGGGAATGCACAATGTTAGATATAATAAAAGCTATAGAAGCAGAACAATTAAGAACTGACTTACCTGAGTTCAATGTAGGAGATACAGTTAAAGTTCACATCAGAATTAAAGAAGGTAACAAAGAAAGAGTTCAAATATTTGAAGGTACCGTTCTTAAAAGACAAAATGGTGGAGCTAGAGAAACTTTTACAGTAAGAAGATTTGCATCAGGAGTTGGAGTTGAAAAAACTTTCCCAATAAATACGCCTGTTATAGAAAAAATCGACGTAGTTAGAAGAGGAAAAGTAAGAAGAGCTAAATTATTCTACTTAAGAGATAGAGTAGGTAAGGCTGCTAAAGTAAAAGAGAGAATGTAAGAAAATGGGGCTAGATAGTCCCTTTTTTTATTACATATATAGAAGTATTTATTATAAATGTGGTGAATACTAAAATAGTTAATTTAATATATCTAATTATAAAATTCTTAGGAGTGAGATAAATGAGTATAAACTGGTTTCCTGGACATATGGCAAAGACCAGAAGAGAAATAAAAGAAAATTTAAAGTTAGTAGATGCAATAATAGAAATTCGTGATGCAAGAATAGCTTATTCAAGTTCTAATCCAGACATTGAAGATATCTGTAGCGAGAAACCTAGAATAATATTATTTAATAAAAGCGATCTTAGTGAAGAATATGTAACAAAGAAATGGGTAAATAAATTATCAGATGATAAAACTAGAGTATTGTCTGTTAATTGCCTTACAGGATCAGGGCTTAACAAAATTAAACCCACTCTAGAAGAGCTTTTGAAAGAGAAGCATGATAGACTTAAAAGTAAAGGCGTAGTAAATATTATTACCAGAGTAATGGTTGTTGGAATCCCTAATGTAGGAAAATCTACATTTATAAATAGGATGGCAAAAAACAGTGCTGCTAAAACGGGAGATAGACCTGGTGTTACAAAGAGTAAACAATGGATAAAAACAAAGATGGGTATAGAACTTATGGATACTCCAGGGGTTTTATGGCCTAAATTTGAAGACGATACAGTAGGGCTTAATTTAGCCTTTACTGGAGCTATAAAGGATGAAATAATGGATGTTGAGGAATTGGCATTAAAGCTTATAGAAAGACTTCAAAGTACACATGGATCAAGGCTAGTGGAGAGATATAAGCTTAAAGAATTAGACGAAAATCCTCTTACTAATATGGATAACATAGGTAAAAAAAGAGGTGCTATAATTTCAGGGGGCAACATAGATTATAATAGAGTAGCTGTAATGCTATTAGATGAATTTAGGGGGGGAAAGTTAGGTCCTATTTCACTAGAGGTACCTGATACAGAAAATAAATATGAGTAGTATAAATTTTTTAAAAGAAATTAAAACTATGAGATTTAACGATATAAAATCTTCTGTCCGTGGGTTTATGTCATTAAAAGATGTAAGTAGCCATGAGGCAGATTATGAAGCTATATATCAAGTATTAAACAATGATCATAGGAAAAATGTAAGAGCTTTAGGAGAAACCCTAAGAAAATATGTGGAGCATTATAAAAATGAATATGCTAGAGTAGAAAAATTATATGATTTTGATAAAAGCTATGGATATGATATTGTAGCTGGTGTAGATGAGGTTGGAAGAGGTCCCTTAGCAGGGCCTATAGTTGCTGCTGCAGTAGTTCTTGACAATAATTCAAGAAATTTAATATTACGAATAAATGATTCCAAGAAGTTAACTAAAGAAGTAAGAGAAGAGTTAAGTGATATAATAAAAAAAGAAGCAATAAGTTATTCTATAGCCCTAAAAACCAACAGAGAAATAGATAAAGAAGGCATAGGATTTTGTAACAATGAAATTTTCAAGATGGCTGTGAGAGAACTAAAAGTTACTCCTGATATAGTATTATCAGATGGATATACTATAAGAGAATTTAACATTAGAAATGAAGCTGTAATTAAAGGAGACACTAAAAGTGCTGCCATTGCGTGTGCCTCTATAATAGCTAAAGTATATAGAGATAATTTAATGGAAGAGTATAGTAAGAAGTATACACAATATCACTTTGATAAAAATGTAGGATATGGTACTAAAGAACATATAGATGTAATAATTTGTCATGGTAGCTGTCCAATTCATAGAGAAAGTTTTCTGAAAAATATACTTAACAAATAATTAATAAAATAAAAAATACCTGAATAAAAAAGTTATCTAATTACTTTTTTATTCAGGTATTTACTTTTTAGAAAGCATTTTTAATCAGTGTAATATTAGGGGATTCACCAGAAGAAATCAGTGTTACCTCTATGGCATCAAATCTAAAATAAGATTTATGTATATTTTTTAAACAAATATAATATTGTGCAGTTTTATACAATTTTCTTTTTTTAGCATTAGTGATACTTTCTAATGGGGTACCGTATCTTTTGCTATATCGAGTTTTTACCTCTATAAAGCAAATATAATTATTATCCTTAGCTATAATATCAATTTCCCCTAACTTACATAAAAAGTTTTCTTCTAATATTATATATCCCTTTTTTTCAATATATTCTCTAGCTAGATTTTCTCCATAATTACCTATAGTTTTATTTAAAATCTTCATTTAAAACTCCCTTTAATGCAAAGAACTCTGTCTACATCTTAGACAATACAATCCAAAGCTAAACTTTGATTTAATTAAAATTTTTACAAAGTTGATTTATTCTAAATTCAATGGTCAATACTTACACTATTAAAGTTGGAAATTTATATTTAGAGGGTGAAATTATGTCAATTCAAATAAAGACTGCAGCCTTTTCTGGAGTGGAAGGTATATTAATTAATGTAGAGGTAGATATCACCTATGGGTTACCTAATTTTAATATTGTAGGTTTAGGGGATACTGCTGTAAAAGAATCTAAGGATAGAGTTAGATCAGCTATAACCAATTCTTCTTTAGATTTTCCAATTAGTAGAATAACTATAAATTTAGCTCCAGCTCATATACGAAAGGAAGGCTCACACTATGATTTACCTATAGCTGTAGGAATTCTTTTAGCAACTAATCAACTTTTCTTAGAAGAGCCAGATAATTTTATATTTATGGGTGAGTTGTCCTTAAATGGAAATGTAAATAAAATTAAAGGGGCTCTTCCCATTGTAATTGAAGGTATAAAACATGGAGTAAAGAACTATATAGTACCTATTGGAAATAAAGATGAATGTGCTTGTATTGAAGAAGCCAATATATATCCTATTAGGAATTTGAGTGAGGTAATTCATCTTTTTACTTATAAGGATGTAAAACCCTATACATTTACCAGTAGAGAAAAGTATAAAAATAATAATTGTCCATTAGATTTTGAAGATGTCATAGGACAGCAAGCAGCTAAAAGAGCATTGGAGGTTGCTGTAGCAGGAAATCATAATGTACTTATGTATGGAACTCCAGGATCGGGAAAAACTATGCTGGCAGAGAGGGTTATTTCTATTATGCCGCCTCTTACCGATGACGAAGCTCTAGAGGTTACGAAGATATATAGTATTAGTGGAGAGCTTAAGGATGAGGGATTAATGGGAAATAGACCCTTTAGGAATCCTCATCATACAATTACTAGTACTGCTTTAATTGGTGGTGGCAGAAACCCCTCAGCAGGAGAAGTATCTTTAGCTCACAATGGAGTGTTATTCCTAGATGAAATATTAGAATTTGATAAAAGGGCTCTTCAAGTTCTAAGACAGCCTTTAGAGAATAAGAGGGTAAGAATTTCAAGAGTAAATGGAACAATAACTTATCCAGCGGATTTTATGCTTGTGGCAGCTATGAATCCGTGCAACTGTGGGATGTATGGAAGTGAAACAAGGTTATGTAAATGTAGTGATAGCGAAGTGAAAAGATATTTATCTAGATTATCTGGACCTTTATTAGAGAGAATAGATATTTTCACTCCAGTAAACTCCATATCCTATGAGACTATAAATAGTGATAAAAAAGAAGAAAAATCAGAGGTTATGGCCCTTAGGATAGAAAGAGCAAGGGAGATACAAAGTGAAAGATTTAGGAATGAACATATAAAATATAATAACGATATGTCTTCTAGTCATATAAAAAAGTACTGTAAGCTTAATGGGGATTCTAATAGGATTCTTGAGTATACCTACAAAAAATACGGACTTAGTACTAGAGTTTATAATAGGATTTTAAAAGTAGCTAGAACTATTGCGGATTTAGATGGTAATAAATCCATAGAAGAAAATCATATTATTGAAGCACTTCAATATAGGAAGTACATAAGGGAAGATATAATATAAGGAATTAGGAGAGTATAGATGGTCGATTTATTTAAATTATGGATTATTACTACGGAAGTATCTAATAATATGAAAAAATACATTTATGATGAATATCATGATTTTGATACCTTGAGAAAAATGGTGATTAATGATAATATGACACTATTGCCTAAAAAAATTGTAGAAAAGTTTCAAAAGTCATATATAAAAATTGAAGAGTTGGCTGTTGAAGAATGCAAATCCATTAAGGATATACATATTTGTACTATTTATGATATAGATTATCCTATAAGTTTACTGCAGTATGAGGATGCACCTTTTGGTATATTTTACAAGGGTAATATTTCGATGGTTAATGAAAAAAAGAATATTTCTATTGTGGGTTCTAGAAAGTGTACTAGATATGGGATAGACGTAACTAATAGTATGGTGGAACAGTTAAGTCCTTATGAAATAAATATTGTAAGTGGTATGGCTAAAGGTATTGATTCTGTAGCTCATAGGGCCGCAATAAAGAACAACATTAATACAATTGCAGTTTTAGGTAGTGGCATTGATGTTATATATCCTAAAGAAAACTATAGACTTTACCATGAAATTTTAGAAAACAGTGGTTGTATAATTAGTGAGTTCCCATTGGGAACACCACCTTTAAGTAGAAATTTTCCAATGAGAAATAGAATTATTAGTGGTATGTGTGAATTGTTAGTTGTCACTGAAGGCGGAGAAAAAAGTGGGACGCTAATTACTGTAGGAGCAGCTTTAGAGCAAGGGAAAAATATAATTGTTGTGCCAGGGAGTATATTCTCCAGTGAAAGTAAAGGTACTAATAAATTAATAAAAGATGGTGCCTATGTTTATACAGACATAGAAGATGTGTTGAATTTATTGAATATTTCTAGAGTTTCCATAGATAATAAAAATATAACTACTGTAAAAAGCAAATTAGAGGAAAGAATATATCAAGTTATAGATGATAATCCTATACACATTGATAAAATAATTAAATTAGTTGATGTTGACATTAATCGATTATATAAGTTATTATTTGAGTTGCAAGTAAAAGAGGAGATTTTATGTTTAAGTGGAAACTTTTATGTTAGAATTAATAAATAGTTAAAAATTTATGAAATATTTAATAAGGTTTGTATATTATGACTTGCAATGAGATAATAATATTTTAAAATATAGTAGGATGTAGAATTTTATATATAATAAAAAGATTATGAGAAATCTGCATGGTGCTTATAAATATGTAATAAAATAAAAAATTATAAGCTATAATGGAGGGGTTAGAATGGGGCAAAAATTAGTCATAGTTGAGTCGCCAGCAAAAGCGAAAACCATAAAGAAGTATTTAGGAAAAAATTATGTAGTAGAAGCATCTATGGGTCATGTAAGAGATTTACCTAAAAGTCAGTTAGGGGTAGATATAGAAAAAAATTATGAACCCAAATACATAACTATTAGAGGTAAAGGGGAACTTTTAGATAAGATTAAGAAGCAAGCTAAAAAAAGTGAAAAAATATATCTTGCTACTGACCCTGATAGAGAAGGGGAAGCTATATCTTGGCATTTAGCTAACATATTAAAAATAGACACTGAAGAGTCATGTAGAATAGAGTTCAATGAGGTCACAAAAAGTGCTGTAAAAAATGCCATAAAATCTCCAAGAAAGATAAATGAAAATGTATTTGATGCTCAACAGGCTAGAAGAGTATTAGATAGATTAGTAGGATATGAGATAAGTCCTATACTTTGGAGAAAAATAAAGTGGGGATTAAGTGCCGGAAGAGTACAATCTGTAGCTCTTAGAATAATATGCGATAGAGAAAAGGAAATTCAAGCTTTTGTACCAGAAGAATATTGGACTGTGGAAGCAAAAGTATCTAAATTAGCAGAAACAAAAACCTTTACAGTGAAATTGCATAGTAAAAAAGGGAAAAAAATTATTATAAATAAAGAAGAAGAAGCTAATAATATTATAAAAGTTGTACAGCAAGGTGAATTTGTGGTTAAAGATATAAAAGATACAGCTAAATCTAAAAATCCACTACCACCATTTACTACTAGTACTCTTCAACAAGATGCCTATAGAAAAATAAACTTTTCAACTAAAAAAACCATGGCAACAGCACAACAGTTGTATGAGGGTATAGAAATTAAAGGACATGGAACTATCGGTCTTATTACTTATATGAGAACAGACTCAGTAAGAGTATCAGAGGAGGCTCAGGGAGCTACTCTTGAATTTATAAAAAATATCTATGGAGATAAATATGCACCAAAGGTTAAAAGAGCTTACAAAGGTAAGAAGGGAGCACAAGATGCTCACGAAGCTATAAGACCCACTAATGTAGAGATTACTCCAGAAATTGCTAAGGAAACCTTAAGCAATGATCAATTAAAGCTCTACACTTTAATTTGGAATAGATTCGTAGCTAGCCAAATGGAGTCTGCAATAATTGATACTACATCAATTTCAATAAGCAATGGGGATTATTTATTTAAAGCTTCAGGATTTAAGGTGAGATTTGATGGGTTTACTAAAATCTATGCCACTGATAATGAAGATGAGGATGGAAATGCAAAATTACCAACTTTAAATACAGATGAAAAGTTAATAGAAAAATCTGTAGATGGAAAACAACATTTTACTCAACCTCCAGCAAGATTTTCAGAGGCATCCTTAGTTAAAACTTTAGAGGAAAATGGAATAGGTAGACCGAGTACTTATGCACCTACAATTACCACCTTATTAAGCAGGAAATATGTAGATAGAGAAAAGAAGGTATTATTTCCTACGGAATTAGGATTCATAGTTAATAATATAGTTAGTGAATATTTTAAACAAATAGTTGATGTAGAATTTACTGCTGAAATGGAAAGTAAACTAGACAGCATAGAAGAAGGAAATGCTAATTGGAAATCTGTAGTAGAAGAATTCTTCGTACCACTAAAGGAAGCTATAGAAATAGCCGAAAAAGAAATAGCTAAGATAACTATAGAAGATAAGGTATCTGACATACCATGTGATAAATGTGGAAGACTTATGGTGATAAAACAAGGAAGATTTGGTGAGTTTCTTGCATGTCCAGGATATCCAGAGTGCAAAAATACAAAGACCATGGCTAGAGAATTAGACGTAAAGTGTCCTAAGTGTGGAGGAAATGTTTTAGAAAAGAGAAGCAAAAAAGGTAAGATATTTTATGGATGTGGAAATTATCCACAATGCGATTTTGTAAGTTGGCATGAACCTACAGAAAAGAAGTGCCCTCAGTGTGGAAGTGTAATGGCTAAAAGGTATAGCAAAGCAAAAGGTGATTATTTAGAATGTATTAACTCAGAATGTAAACATAAGGAGTTAACAGATAATAAATAAAATGGGTTATATTAGTTAAAAATTACCTTGAAGTAAAATTTAATTTAAAAATAGGTTAAATATGTCGAAAATTAATAAAAAACATGTTGATAGAATAAATTCTATATGTTATGATGGTATATGGCAACGAAACAATTCTAAAATTTGTGAAAGAAAAGAATATTTTGAATTATTTAAAAGGTTGCAGTGATAAATAGCATTATGAAAAATGAAAAAAGAAGAAGGAGGAATAGTGATGTCATTATTAGAAAAAACAAGAAAATTAAACAAGATTTTACAAAAGTCAGGTTCAGAACCAGTAGTTTTTGATGATATATGTGGACTTCTAAGTGAAGTGTTAGATTGTAATGTATATGTTATTAGTAGAAAGGGGAAAGTTTTAGGATATAATCTTTCCTATGGATTTGAATGCGATAAAGTTAAAGAACAAGTAGTTGAAAATAAAAGATTTCCAGAGCAATATAATGCTAAACTGCTAAATATAGATGAGACAAAGGCAAATATGCCAAGCAGTGGTATTTGTGTATTTAATGGAGAAGTTCAATGTGACTTTAAAGATATGCTATCAACTATAGTTCCTATTAATGGGAATAGAGAAAGATTGGGAACTTTATTGTTATCAAGATTTTCTAACCAGTTTACTGAAGATGATTTAGTTATTGCAGAATATAGTGGTACTATTGTGGGAATGGAAATGTTAAGAGCTAAGACTGATGAAATAGAAGAAGAAGCAAGAAAAAAAGCTATAGTTCAATTAGCAATAGGAACATTATCTTATTCAGAGTTAGAAGCTGTAGAACATATATTTAACGAACTTGATGGTAGTGAGGGACTTTTAGTTGCATCTAAAATAGCAGATAAGGTTGGAATAACTAGATCTGTTATAGTAAATGCTCTTAGAAAGTTTGAAAGTGCTGGAGTTATAGAATCTAGGTCTTTAGGAATGAAGGGTACTCACATAAAGATTCTAAATGAGAAATTAATAGATGAATTAAATAAGCTTAAATAATTTAATACAATATGTAGAAAAATATTAAAAATAAAAATCCTGATAAAGGATTTTTATTTTTAATAAAGAGGATTCTTTCAATACTCACATGTATTTTAAAAGTTTTCTAGGATACTATATGAATAGTTGTCTAGTTAAATAGTTAAATAGTTAACTATTTGTTCTATCCATGCGGGTTTCAGGGATCTATCTTTTAAAATTCTAGAATTAATATATATTAATTATGAAAAATTATAATTATTGTATTAACAGAATTTTAAATAATAAAAATTTAAAATTAACCTTGTTATTTAGAAATAAATTTGTTGAACATTGATTTTCTATGTGATATAATACACAAGGTAAGAAAATACACACACTACTGAATTTATTAAAAGGTGCTTTAAGGAGTATTTAATAAAAATGATGGTAGTGGAGGAAAAAACCAGGAGGTATATTAAAATGGCAGTTATTTCAATGAAACAATTATTAGAAGCAGGTGTTCATTTTGGACATCAAACAAGAAGATGGAACCCTAAAATGGCTCCATACATCTTCACTGAGAGAAATGGTATCTATATCATTGACTTACAAAAAACAGTTAAGAAAATTGATGAAGCATATGATTTCATAAAATCAGTATCAGAAGAAGGAAAAGATATATTATTTGTTGGAACTAAAAAGCAAGCTCAAGAAGCTATCCAAGAAGAAGCTATCAGATCAAGCATGCATTTTGTAAACAACAGATGGTTAGGTGGAATGTTAACTAACTTCAGAACTATTAAAACAAGAATAGGTAGACTTGAAGCTTTAGATAAAATGGAAGAAGATGGAACATTTGATGTTCTTCCTAAAAAAGAAGTTATTCAACTTAAAAATGAAAGAGAAAAATTAGAAAAGAACCTTGGCGGAATTAGAAACATGGATGCTAAGAATATTGGAGCTTTATTTATAGTTGATCCAAGAAAAGAAAAAAATGCTATACTTGAAGCTAAAACATTAGGAATTCCTGTAATAGCAATAGTTGATACAAACTGTGATCCAGATGATGTTGACTATGTAATCCCAGGAAATGATGATGCTATAAGAGCAGTAAAATTAATAACTGAAAGATTAGCTGATGCTATAATTGAAGCAAGACAAGGTGAAGAAGTAGCTGAATAATATAGCAACTTTCTAAGTAAATTTCAAACAGCCTCATCTATGGTTGTAAAACATATGAAATTTTAAAGGTAGATGAGAGAGAAATCTTTCATTTACCTTTTTGTTAGGAAATTAAAGGAGGAATAAAGATGATAACAGCAGCAATGGTAAAAGAGTTAAGAGAAAGAACTGGATCAGGAATGATGGATTGTAAAAAAGCTCTTAGCGAAACAAATGGAGATATGGAAAAAGCAGTAGAAGTTTTAAGAGAAAAAGGATTAGCAGCAGCAACTAAAAAAGCTGGAAGAATAGCAGCTGAAGGTATAGTTACTACTTATATATCAGAAGATATGAAAATAGGTTCTGTAGTAGAAGTTAACTGTGAAACTGACTTCGTTGCAGCAAACGATGACTTTAAAGCATTAGCAGCAAATGTAGCTAAAATGGCAGCAACTACTAATGTAACTACTGTAGAAGGATTATTAGCAGAAAAATATGTTGGAGATGAAAGCATAACTCTTCAAGACGCCGTTACAGCTCTAATTGCAAAATTAGGTGAAAACATGTCTGTTAGAAGATTTGAAAAGTTTGTAGTTGACAATGGAATAATTCAAAGCTATATCCATGGAAATGGGAAAATAGGTGTTTTAGTTCAATTAGCTTGTGAAAAACAAGATGAAGTACTAAAAACAGTTGCTAAAGATGTAGCAATGCAAGTAGCAGCAGCTAACCCATTATTCTTAAACAAAGATCAAGTAGACAATGAATCTTTAGAAAAAGAAAAAGAAATTTACAGAGTTCAAGCTCTTAACGAAGGAAAACCAGAAAACATAGTTGAAAAAATGGTTATGGGAAGAATAAGCAAATACTACAAAGAAGTTTGCTTAGTAGATCAAGTATGGGTTAAAAATGGAGATTACACTATAAGCAAGTATCTTCAAGAAGAAGGAAAGAAACTTGGAGCAACTATGGAAGTTGTTAAATTTGCAAGATTTGAAAGAGGCGAAGGAATCGAAAAGAAAGAAGAAAACTTTGCTGAAGAAGTTCAAAGACAAATGCAAGGAAAATAATACAAGATAATATTAAAGAGAACCTAGGTTCTCTTTTTTTAAAATCTACATGTATTATAATAACTATATAACTAGAGAAAGTCATATTTATATTGAAGTATCTAATGTAATTTCTATGGTTAATTTTGGTTATTAGTTGGTAAAATACAAAAATATGGTGTAAATATATTGAGTTGGAGGTATAATATATATATGGAAACTGCGAAATATAAAAGAGTCATGCTTAAACTTTCAGGAGAGGCATTAGCGTCAGAGAAGGGGTATGGCATTGATTTTGATACAGCGAACACTATTGCTTTACAAATTAAGAAGTTAGTTGAAATGGGTGTTGAAGTAGGTGCAGTTGTTGGTGGCGGCAACATATGGAGAGGTAGAAGTGGTGAAGGCATGGATAGAACTACCGCGGACTATATGGGTATGCTTGCTACATGTATAAATGCTTTAGCATTACAAGACTCCTTGGAAGCTATAGGTGTTAATACAAGGGTTCAAACAGCTATTGAAATGAGAGAAATAGCAGAGCCTTACATTAGAAGAAGAGCAATGAGACATCTTGAAAAGGGAAGAGTTGTAATATTTGCAGCAGGAACAGGAAATCCATATTTCTCCACAGACACTACAGCAGCTTTAAGAGCAGCAGAAATAGAAGCTGAAGTTATTTTGCTTGCTAAAAAAGTTGATGGGGTATATGATAAAGATCCTCATAAACATGAGGGTGCAGTTAAGTTTAATAATTTATCTTATATTGAGGTATTAGAAAAAGGATTGCAGGTTATGGATTCTACTGCTACATCCCTATGTATGGATAATCAAATACCTATTCTAGTATTTGGTTTAGATGAGCCTCATAATATTATAAGAGCGGTAAAAGGTGAAAATATTGGTACTTTAGTATCATCTAATATATGTAAATAATTGATGGAGGTAATTTTATGGTAAAAGATATCATTAAAAATGCTGATGAGAAAATGAACAAAACTATTTTAAGCTTACAAAATGAGCTTGGAACATTAAAAGCTGGAAGAGCAAACCCTACAATGCTTGATAGAATATTAGTAGAAAGTTATGGAACAATGGTACCTCTTAACCAAGTAGGGAACATATCTGCTCCAGAGCCAAGAGTTCTTCTTATTCAACCATGGGACAAAAGTTGCATGAAAGATATAGAAAAAGCAATTTTAAAATCAGATCTAGGTATTAATCCTAGTAATGATGGCCAGGTTATTAGACTAATTGTTCCAGAATTAACTGAAGAGACTAGAAAAAATTTAGTTAAATCAGTTAAAAAATGTGGTGAAGATGCTAAGGTTGCTATCAGATCCATAAGACGTGATGCAAATGATAAGATTAAAAACTTAAAGAAAAATAGTGAAATCAGTGAAGATGAATCTAAAAAAGCTGAAGATCAGATTCAAAAAGAAACTGATAAGTTTATCAAATTAATTGATAAGGCTATAGAAGAAAAAGAAAAGTCAATAATGTCAGTATAATATGTAAGATAAAACCTGCAAATATTGCAGGTTTTATTATTATGTATTTGTGATATAATAGCATCATGATTACTTGAAATGGAGAGGTATATTTTGGATATATTTAAGTTTAAAAAAGACGCAATTAAAGAAAAAATACAATTAGATATGGAGCGAATCCCTGCCCATATAGCTATAATTATGGATGGGAATGGTCGTTGGGCTAAACAAAGAAAACTTCCAAGAACTATGGGGCATAGAGCTGGTATGAAAAATATTAAAATGATGGTGGAGGAGTCTAGTAATCTTGGAGTTAAATATTTAACATTATATGCTTTTTCAACAGAAAATTGGAAGAGAACAAAAGAAGAAGTGGGAGCTTTGATGGACTTAGTAGTAGAGTTTATAAATAAGGAATTTGAGGAGCTACATAGAAATAATGTGAAACTTAATTCTATAGGAGATATAAGTAAACTTCCTGAGAAATCAAAGGCTGCCGTAGAGGATGCAATGTATAAAACTAGAAATAATACAGGTTTAACTCTTAACATAGCCTTAAATTATGGAGGAAGAGATGAGATTGTAAAAGGGGTTAAAGAAATAGCTAAGGAAGTATTAGAAGGAAAGTTACAAATAGATAACATAGATGATAAAATCATATCAGACCATTTGTATACTAGTGGTATGCCAGATCCTGATATTATTATAAGGCCCAGTGGAGAATTAAGACTTAGTAATTATTTATTATGGCAAAGTGCTTATTCTGAATTTTGGTTTTCCAATATAAATTGGCCTGACTTTACAAAAGAAGATTTGAGAAGAGCAATTAGTGATTTTCAAAAGAGAGATAGAAGATTTGGTGGAGTATAGTAAGAGGTGAGGCAAATGAATAAAAGATATATAGGGGCAATAATATTAGCTCCTCTATTACTATTTATATTTTTAGGGGGGTATTTTTTAAAGATTTCTGTAGTTTTATTATCCCTTGGTGGAATGTATGAATTTTATAAGGTAAGCAAAGTGGATGGATATAAACCTATATCTATAGTAGGATATTTATTATGTTTACTTTATTATATCTATTTAGGACATGGATTTAATTTAAACGTTGCTGTAGGTGTATTTATCCTTGTAGTATTCCTTTTAATGATAGTTCCGGTATTTGATACTGATAGAAACTTCATTGATGTAGCATTGACCATATTACCTTGTTTTTATGTAGGCATATTTTTTAGTTTTATATTATTACTTAATAATATGGAAAATGGAAACTTCTTCATATGGCTTATATTTATATCCTCATGGGGATGTGATACTTTAGCTTATTATTTTGGTAGATATCTAGGAAAACACAAATTAAATCCAAGGGTTAGCCCTAAAAAAACCATAGAGGGAGCCATAGGCGGACTTATAGGAAGTATTTTAGGATGTACAATTTATGGATATATTATAACTAAATTTGGAGTAGTAGTCCCACTATATAACTATATGATAATTGGTCTATTAGGTGGAATTTTTGGACAGTGTGGAGACTTGGTGGCATCTTCAATAAAAAGACATGCGGGTGTTAAGGATTACTCAAATTTGATTCCTGGACATGGTGGTATATTAGATAGGTTCGATAGTATATTGCTAGTATCTGTGGTGGTATATTATTATATTAATATTTTTGTAGCGTAATTATAAGAAATTATTAAGGTATTATTAATTTAAGGGGTTTCTCAAAAAATTTACAAGTCTTTAAGTACTGAGCAGGAAAAAGATAAGTGATCCTCGACATTTGCTTAAGATTAGTTTGTTTTGGGAAATCCCTTTTTAATTTTTGCTTCTTTAAAATTAATTTAGCTATTGGTATTAAAATTAATTTAACTATTAGTATTTTGTATTATTACATATTATAGGGTATAATGTTTTTAGATAAAATTAAAGGAGCGTTAACAGTGAAAAACATAAGCATACTTGGAGTTACTGGTTCCATTGGAACACAGGCGTTAGATATAATAAGAAATAAAGAAAATAAAGTAAACCTAATAGGGGTTACAGCTCATAGAAACTTTAAAGGATTAGTGGATATTATAGAAGAGTTTAGTCCAAAATATATAGGTATAACAGATGAGAAATGTTATGAAGCTATAAAGGAGTATTGTGAAAGAGAAAATAAACAAGTAAACCTATTTGGTGGAGAAGAAGCGCTAGAAAAAGTTGCTACTTTAAAAGAAATAGATACGGTTTTGACTTCTGTAGTAGGAATTGCAGGATTGAAACCAACTATTAAGGCTATTGAAGCTAAGAAAAATATAGCATTAGCTAATAAAGAAACCTTAGTAGTTGCTGGAGATATAGTTATGGCAAAGGCAAAGAAAAATGGTGTTAAAATTCTTCCAGTGGATTCAGAGCATGGAGCTATATTTCAATGTATTCAGGGTAATGAAAAAAAAGATATAAATAAGATAATACTTACTGCTTCAGGTGGGCCATTTAGAGGTAAAACTAGAGATGATTTGAAGGAAATTACCCCTAAAGAGGCTTTAAAACATCCTAAATGGAACATGGGAAGAAAGATTTCTATAGATTCATCAACCTTGGTAAACAAGGGATTAGAAGTTATAGAAGCACACTTTTTATTTGGAGTTGGATATGATGACATTGAAGTTATAGTTCATCCACAAAGTATTGTACATTCCATGGTAGAGTATAAAGATGGTTCAATTATTGCTCAATTAGGAAGCACAGATATGAGGTTACCTATCCAATATGCCTTAAGCTATCCTGATAGAAGGACAGCTATAGCAGATAAGTTAGATTTTAAAACCGTTTCAAGCTTAACCTTTGAACAGCCCGATATAAACACTTTTAGATGCTTAGAATTAGCATTTAAAGCAGGAAAACTTGGTGGTAATATGCCAGCAATTTATAATGGAGCTAATGAAATTGCAGTAGAATTATTCCTGGATGCAAGGATTAAGTATCTACAGATTGAAGAAATAATAGAAGCTGCCATGAATAAGTTTCCGCATGTGAAAAATCCAGATTTACAGCAAGTTTTAGACATAGATAAGCAGGTTAGGGAATATGTTTTAAAGAGATATGTATAAGTGAATAGAGTGGAAGGGGAGAAAAATATTGCAAAGTATTATAGGTAATATACCGTATTTTTTAATGGCTTTACTTGCATTTAGTGTATTAATTATAGGTCATGAGTTTGGACATTTTATAATGGCTAGAGTTAATGGTGTAAAGGTCCTCGAATTTTCCTTAGGTATGGGACCAAAGTTATTTTCTATTAAGGGGAAGGAGACAGAGTATCTTATTAAAGCACTTCCAATTGGTGGTTATGTAAAAATGTATGGAGAAGAAGATGATGTAACTGTAGTGGATGACAGGGCTTTTTCTAATAAGACTTCCTTTCAGAAGTTAACTATTGTAGCAGCAGGTCCTATAATGAATTTTATAATAGCTATACTATTCTTTAGTTTAGTAGGAGGTATTCAAGGACATTCTACTAACGTTGTAGATAAAGTAATAGAAAATTCACCAGCCATGGAAGTGGGAATAAAAGCTGGAGATAAGATTACAGAAGTCAATGGTAAGATGGTTACTACCTGGGAAGAATTTCTTACTGAGATTTTTACAGGAGAAGGAAAGCCCGTTAATATGGAAATAGAGAGAGAGGGACAAAAAATAAAATTTGATTTAGTACCATCCTATAATGAAGGAGAAGAAAGATTTCAAGTTGGGATATATTCTAAGGTTGTAAAGCCTAACTTTATTGAATCTATAAAATATGGACTTAATCAAACGGGAAGCACCATAAGACAGACCTTTGGTTTTTTTGGTCAACTGTTTAAAGGAAATGTTTCTGCTGATGATGTAGGAGGTCCTATAAGCATTATGAAAATTTCAGGAAGAGCTGCTCAGCAAGGAATTCTTACCTTATTAAATATTATGGCTTTATTCAGTGTTCAACTAGCAATATTTAATGTAATTCCCTTCCCTGCCTTAGACGGTGGATGGATATTTCTATTACTATTCCAGATCATAACTGGTAAGGAAGTAAATAAAGAAAAGGTTGCAACAATTAATTACTATGGATTTTTAGCATTGATGTCTCTTATGGTTTTGGTATTGCTAAAAGATATTATAAATCCTATTCAGTTTTAGGAGGAAATTATGAAGAGAAAAGAAACAAGAAAAGTTAAAGTTGGAGATATATACATTGGAGGAGATTCTAGAATTACAGTACAATCCATGACTAATACAGATACAAGAGATGTATCCTCCACAGTAGAGCAAATTTTAAGACTTGAAGAAAGTGGTTGTGATATAGTAAGATGTGCAGTTCCCGATATGGAGGCTGCAGAAGCTATAAAGGAAATCGCAAAACAAATTCACATTCCTTTAGTTGCAGATATACACTTTGATTATAGATTAGCATTAAAGTCTATAGAAAATGGAGTTTCTAAACTTAGAATTAATCCAGGAAATATTGGTGACATAAGTAGAGTTGAGATGGTGGCGAAAGCTGCAAAAGAAAGAAATATACCAATAAGGATTGGGGTTAACTCTGGATCTCTAGAAAAAGAAGTTTTAAATAAATACGGTAGAGTGTGTAGTGAGGCTTTAGCAGAAAGTGCTCTTAATCATGTGAAAATTCTAGAAGCAGTAAATTTTGAAGATATAATCATATCTATAAAATCTTCTGACGTAGTTCAAATGATAGAGGCCTATAATATAGTTTCTAGTAAGGTTAATTATCCGTTGCATATTGGAGTTACAGAGGCAGGTACCACATGGAGAGGTACTGTTAAATCTAGCGTAGGTGTAGGAGCACTTTTAGCACAGGGCATAGGAGATACATTAAGAATTTCCCTTACAGGAGATGTGGTTGAAGAAGTTAAGGTGGGAAGAGAAATATTAAAATCCCTTGGGATGTTAGAGGATGGAATAAAATTTGTATCTTGCCCAACCTGTGGAAGAACTCAAATAGATCTTATTAGTATAGCAGAAGAAGCCGAAAAAAGATTAAGTCACATAAATAAAAATATAAAAGTAGCTATTATGGGATGCGTAGTTAATGGGCCAGGAGAAGCTAGAGAAGCAGATGTAGGAATAGCTGGTGGTAATGGAGAAGGTCTTATCTTTAGAAAAGGTGAGATTGTAAGAAAAGTAAAAGAAGAAGATTTACTGGATGAATTGATTAAGGAGATTGAAAGTTTATAGATAGGAGGAATCTAAATGACATTGTCAGAACTACTAGGATATGATAGTAGATTGCCTATTTATGAAGATATCATCATAAATAAAGTTCAATATCTAAAACAAAGCGAGATGGTTAAGGTAGTATTAAAACATAAGAGTCCCTTAGATGATCCTATGAAGGAGAATATATGTAATCTTATTAAGGATAAACTTTGTGATTTAGGGACTATAGATATCTTGTGGTATAGAGATGTAGAACATGTTGCTTTAGAAGATGTGGTGGGGGAGTATTGGATAGATGTCATTAACTCTCTTGCCTCATCTTTTCCTTCTGCTAAGACTAGTTTACTAAAAGCAGTTAAAAAGCTAGAAAATGACAGAATTAATATAGGTATATCCAATGAATTTATATCTAAGATGCTCTGTCATAAGAATATAGATAGATTAATACAAAGCGAAATTTATAATATGTTCAACATTAAAGTAGAAGTAAAAATATACTATGATGAATCGGCTATTGAAGAAGATTATATTCTAGAAAAGCAAATTGAAGAAAAGAGAATAGTAAGTGATATTATAGCAAATAGTCCTAAGATTTCTAGTAGATCTAGTGATAAAGCTAAAGAAAAGCCTAAAGAAACTAAGGGAGATAAAAAAGCTAGTCCTTGGAAGGAGAATTATAGAAAGAGCAAAGAGCCTTTAGATGACAATGTGGTATATGGTAATAGAAATATAAATGAAGAAACCACAGAAATGTGTGAATTAAATATGGGCTCCGGGAGAGTAGCTGTGGCTGGAGATGTATTTAAGGTAAATATATTTGAAGCTAAAAGTGGAAAAATATATCCTTCTTTATATATTACTGACTACACTAGCTCTATAACTATAAAAATATATCCAAGAAGTAATGAAGAAGTAGAAAAGCTGCTGGAAGAGTTAAAACCAGGGGTATGTTGCAAGGTTTATGGGGAAGTAGAAATTGATAGATTTTCTAAAGATTTAGTGATTAATGCAAAGTCTATTGTAAAGTTGAAACCTAGTGAAAGAATGGATGGTTGTGAAGTTAAGAGGATAGAGCTTCATGCTCATACTACCATGAGCTCCATGGATGCAGTGGTTACACCTTCAAGTCTTATTGCTAAAGCTGCTAAATGGGGACATAAGGCAATTGCCATAACAGATCATGGAGTAGCTCAAGCCTTTCCAGAGGCCATGGATGCAGGGAAGAAACATAATATAAAAATTATATATGGAATAGAGGGATATTTAGTTAATGATGGAGTAGGTATAGCTACCGGATGTAGAGGAATAGATTTTAATAGTTCCTTTGTAGTATTTGATATTGAAACTACAGGATTTTCAAGTCACCAAGATCGCATTATAGAAATAGGAGCTGTTAAAATAGAGAATGGACATGTTATTGATAGCTTTAATGAACTTATAAATCCAGAGATGAGCATTCCATATAAAATAACAGAGCTTACAGGTATAAGTAATGATATGGTGAAGGGTTGCAAAACCATAGAAGATGTTCTTCCTAGGTTTTTAGACTTTGTAGGGAGTTCTGTAGTAGTAGCTCACAATGCGGAGTTTGATACGGGATTTATTAAGTCTAAGTGCAGAAATCTTGGGTTGCAATTTAAAAATGGAATTATAGATACATTACCTTTAGCTAGATTTTTATTTCCACAACTTAAAAAGCATAAGCTTAATGTAATATGTGAATACTTAAAGATATCCTTAGAAAACCATCATAGAGCTGTGGATGATGCTAAGGCTACTGGAGATATTCTTTTAAAATCCTTTGATATGTTAAGAGAGAAGGGTTTTAATAATTTAGATGGAGTTAATAAGGAATATTTAAAATCCTTTGATGTAAAAAAAGCTCCTACATACCATGTAATAATTTTAGCCAAAAACCAGAGTGGATTAAAAAATCTATATAAGCTAATATCCTTTTCTAACTTAGACTATTATCAAAGACGACCAAGGCTTCCTAAGAGTCTAATAGAAGAATATAGAGAGGGACTTATTATTGGTTCTGCATGTGAGGCTGGAGAGATATTTAAGGGGGTTCTAGCAGGAAGGTCCCTAGAGGACATGGAACATATAGTGGAGTTTTATGATTATTTAGAAGTACAACCCATTGGGAATAATGAATTTTTAATAAAGAAGAACATGGTTAAGGATGAAGAAGGACTTAGGGATCTCAATAGAAGGGTATGTGAACTTGGAGATTTCTATAATAAAAAAGTAGTTGCCACAGGGGATGTACACTTTTTAGAACCGCGAGATGAAGTCTTTAGAAGAATTTTAATGGCTGGAAAAGGGTTTGATGATGCTGATAATCAACCTCCACTATATTTCAAAACCACTACAGAAATGTTAAGAGAGTTTTCATATTTAGGTGAAGAAAAGGCCATGGAAATTGTGGTGGAAAACCCTGAGTATATACAAAGCTTAGTTGGAGAGGTTAAACCAATTCCAGATGAAACCTATGCTCCTAAAATAGAGGGTGCAGAGGATGATATTAGAAACATGACTTTAAATAAAGTAAAATCCATATATGGAGATAATCTTCCAGAAGTTATTCAGAAAAGACTTGATAAGGAATTAAACTCTATTATAAATAACGGATATGCGGTGCTTTATCTTATAGCACAAAAATTAGTGGCAAAGTCTATCAGTGATGGATATCTAGTTGGATCTAGGGGATCTGTTGGATCTTCATTTGTAGCTACCATGTCAGATATAACAGAAGTTAATGGGCTTCCACCTCATTATGTATGTCCTAATTGTAAAAATAGTGAATTCATTTTAGATGGATCCATAGGTTCGGGAGTTGACTTACCAGATAAAAACTGCGAAAAATGTGGAACTCCTTATATAAAAGATGGTCACGATATTCCTTTTGAAACTTTCTTAGGTTTTGAGGGAGATAAGGAACCAGATATAGACTTAAATTTCTCAGGGGATAACCAAGGTGATATTCATAGATATACAGAAGTTCTTTTTGGAAAAGGTCATACCTTTAAAGCAGGAACCATAGGAACTATTGCAGATAAGACTGCCTATGGATATGTTAGAAAGTATTTAGATGAAAGAGATATAAATACTACTAATGCAGAAATAGAAAGATTAACTATTGGATGTACTGGGGTAAAGAGAACTTCAGGGCAACACCCAGGAGGAATTATGGTTGTACCTAGTGACAATGAAATATTTAATTTTTGTCCAATACAACATCCTGCAGATGATCCAAAATCAGATATAATAACAACTCACTTTGATTATCACTCTATTAGTGGTAGGCTTTTAAAACTTGATATACTAGGCCATGACGATCCTACTATGCTTAGGATGCTTCAAGATTTAACTGGAATAAGTCCTCAAAGTGTACCTTTATCAGACCCAAAGGTTTTGAGTCTTTTCACAGGGACAGAAGCTCTTGGCATAACTCCCGAAGAACTGGGTTGTGAAGTTGGATGTTATGGTGTTCCAGAGTTTGGAACTAAATTTGTTAGACAGATGCTATTAGATACAAAACCACAAACATTTTCTGACCTAGTTAGAATTTCTGGTCTTTCTCATGGTACTGACGTATGGCTTAATAATGCTCAATATTATATAAAAGAAGGATATACTACCCTTAAAGATTGTATATCTACCAGAGATGATATTATGGTTTATCTTATATATAAAGGACTTCCGCCCAAGACTGCGTTTACCATCATGGAGAAGGTTAGGAAAGGAAAGGGTGTATCAGAAGAGTTTGAAGCCATAATGAGAGAACATAATGTTCCAGATTGGTATATAGAGTCCTGTAAAAAAATTAAATACATGTTTCCTAAAGGTCATGCTGTTGCCTATGTAATGATGGCTATGAGAATAGCTTATTTTAAGGTTCATCACCCAAAGGCTTATTATGCAACTTATTTTACTGTTAGAGCAGACGATTTTGATGGTGATTTAGTTATAAAGGGTGAAGAAGCAATGAAAGATACTATGGATGAATTAAATGCTTTGGGGAACAATATAGGTACGAAAGAAAAAGGTCTTCTTACCACCTTAGAACTTTGTTATGAAATGTACAAAAGAGGTATAAAATTTCTACCCGTAGATGTATATAAATCAGAGGCAGTAAAATTTACAATAGAAGGAGATAATATAAGAATTCCTTTAAGTGGACTTACTGGAGTAGGGGAAAATGCAGCAAAGGCTATAGCAGAAGCTAGAAATCATGGAGAATTTATATCTAAGGAAGATCTTCGTATAAGAAGTAAAGCTACAAAGACTGTAGTAGAAGCTTTGGCAAATCACGGAGCCATAGGGGATTTACCAGAAACAAATCAATTAAGTCTTTTTTAACAACTGTTTATTTAAATAATTTAAGTTAGGTGCCATTTCATTAACAGAGTTCTTAGCTTCTTTGAAGCTTAGAAAGCGTTATCCAGGGACGTAGCAGCTCTTTACTCCAATTTCAAATAAAATGGGAGTATTAGAGATGGTAGTCATCGGCATAAATACCTCAAAGGAGCTAAAATCATTGCATATTGAAAATAGCTATGATATAATTGTACTTAATGAGCTAGTTATTATGATAATCTTTGAGGGAGAGTAGGATTTATGCCTACTCTCTATTTATTAAAACGCAACCCCAAGTTGCGTTTTAATTATAAAGTGAACCTTAGTTTGAACTAAGGTTTTACATCTCACTAAAGCTAGTTGAACTCATACCTTAAAGGGTACTGTGGTAATGTAAATATTATCCCATGACTATTTGACCAAATACTTTCAACTTCATAAAAAGATGGAAGTTGTGTAGCAATAAAAAATATTAAGTTTATTACTAAAGATTTAAAGTAAATATAATAAAAAGGAGGAAATGTATTATGAACAGTAGCGGTGTTGTGGAAAAACTCCATAGTAAAATTACTAATATAGTAGAAAAACTCGGATTTGAACTTTATCACTTAGAATATGTACGTGAAGGCGGACAAAATATTTTAAGAGTTTTTATAGATAATGAAAAAGGCGTTGCTTTGGATAACTGTGTAGAAGTAAGTAAGGCTGTTGGAGAAATGCTAGATAAAGAAGATCCTATAACAGAAGAATATAATTTAGAAGTATCATCTCCAGGTATATTTAGAACCTTATATACAAAAGAACATTTTAATAAGTATATAAATCATGATGTAGCTGTAAAACTTTCAGCATTATTTGAAGGAAAGAAAAAATATGAAGGGATATTGAAGGGGTTTGATAGCGAAAATTTAATGTTAGAAATCAATGACAATGAAGTTGCAATACCAATGTCAAAGGTTTCTTTAGTTACGTTAAACCCAACTTTATAAGGAGGATATAAATATAATGAGCACCGGATTTAAGGAAGAATTTATAGATGCTGTAAAACAACTAGTTGTTGAAAAAGGAATTAGTGAGGAAATGCTTTTTACTACTATAGAGGATGCTTTAGTAGCAGCATATAAGAAAAATTTTGCAAAGTCTCATGCCAAGGAGCAAAATGTAAGAGTATGGGTTAATAGAGATACAGGAGAAACTCATGTATACTCATTAAAAGAAGTTGTAGAAGAAGTATATGATGATGTAATAGAAATATCCTTAGAGGATGCTAGAGAAATCAGTGCCAAATATAACTTAGAAGATATTGCGGAAATTGAGGTTACTCCAAGAGATTTTGGAAGAGTTGCGGCTCAAGCTGCGAAGCAAGTTGTTATTCAAAGAATTAAGGAAGCTGAAAGAACTCTTATATATAATGAATTTATAACTAAGGAATTTGACATAATAACAGGTATAGTTCTAAGAAAAGATAGAGGAAATGTATTTATAGATCTAGGTAAACTAGAAGCTGTATTAGGCCCAAATGAGCAAATGCCAGGAGAATCTTATATATTTAATGAGAAATTAAAGCTATATATAGTAGAAGTAAAGAAAAGTTCTAAGGGACCACAAATTGTAGTTTCAAGAACACACCCAGGCCTTGTAAAAAGATTATTTGAGTTAGAAGTTCCGGAAATATACAGTGGAATTGTAGAAATAAAAAGTATAGCGAGAGAAGCAGGCTCAAGAACTAAAATAGCTGTATGGTCTAATGATGAAGAGGTAGATCCTATGGGAGCTTGTGTTGGACCTAAAGGAATTAGAGTTCAAAACATAGTAAATGAACTTAGAAATGAAAAGATTGATATAATAAAGTGGAGTAAGTTACCAGAAGAGTATATTGCTCATGCGCTAAGTCCAGCTAAAGTTCTATCAGTTGATGTAGATGAGGATGGAAAGAGTGCTAAGGTTGTAGTAGATGATAATCAATTATCATTAGCCATAGGTAAGGAAGGTCAAAATGTTAGATTAGCAGCAAGACTTACTGGATGGAAAATAGATATTAAGAGTAAGAGTCAAGCTGAAAGCTTACAAAACGAAGAAAGTAACCTTTAAAGGTAGGTGATATTTTATGAAGGTAAAAAAGATACCTCAAAGAATGTGCACAGGATGCATGGAAATGAAACCTAAGAAGGAACTTATAAGAGTTGTTAAAAATAAGGAAAATGAGATATCTATAGATTTACATGGTAAAAAACCTGGTCGTGGAGCCTATATCTGCAGAAATATTCAATGTTTAGAAAAAGCCGTAAAGACTAAAAGACTAGAAAGAAATCTAGAAACTAAGATAAATGATGAAATATATGATAAACTAAAGGAAGAGATAGTTAATGCAGAATAAATTTTTAAGTTTTCTAGGGATTGCAAAAAAATCTAGAAACTTAGTAGAAGGATATAATGGATGTGAAGAAGAGATAAAAAGAAATAAAATCCATCTATGTATTTTATCCTTAGAGTGTTCAGAAAACACTAAGAAAAAATTTGAAAAATACTGTGATGACAGAAGAGTGCCTGTAATAGGAAATATACCTAAAAATGAATTGGGTATGGCCATAGGTAGAGAAGAAATCAATGTATTAGCAGTAAGAGATAAAAAAATTTGTGAAAATTTAATAAAGTTATGGAAAGAGAATTACGGAATGTAAATTCGGGGGTGAAAGTTTTGTCGAAAATAAGAATATATGAGTTAGCTAAAGAATTAGAAGTTACAAACAAGGAACTTATAAGTGTATTAATGGAAGAGTTCGGTGTGGAAGCTAAGAATCACATGAGTGTCATCGATGAAGAGGATGCTGATCTTATAAAAGAGCTATATGAAGAACAAAAAAAAGAAGCAGCTGAAAAGAAAGAAATCATTGAGGAATATGAATCAAAAATCAATGAAGATATAAGTAAGCAGCAAAGAAAAAATAGCAAAATGAGAAAAGGCGGAAATAAGAGAAACGAAGAAAAGGTTGATGAAACTCCAGATGAAGTAATCGAAATGGAAGAAACTATCGTTGTAAAAGACTTAGCTGATAAGCTAAAAAAACCAGTGGTAGAAGTTATAAGAGCTTTAATATTCCAAGGAGTTATGGCAAGTGTAAACCAAGAGATTGACTTTAACACAGCTGAAAAGCTTGTAGATAGCTTTGGATCTATTGCAGTATTAAAAGAGCAAAATGTTGGTGACATTGCTAAAGAACAAGAGGATGAGATTGATGAGATAGAAGACGAATCATCAGAAGCAAAAGAAACTAAAAGACCACCAATAGTTACAGTAATGGGTCACGTTGACCACGGTAAGACATCATTACTAGATGCAATAAAGAAATCTAAAGTTACAGCAACAGAAGCTGGTGGAATTACTCAACACATAGGTGCTTATACTGTAGATGTAAATGGTGAGAGAATTACCTTCCTTGATACTCCAGGTCACGAAGCTTTCACTTCTATGAGAGCTAGAGGAGCACAAGTTACAGATATAGTTATATTAGTAGTAGCAGCAGATGATGGAATTATGCCACAAACTGTTGAAGCTATAAATCACTGTAAAGCTGCAGAAGTACCTATGATTATAGCTATAAATAAAATGGATAAAGAAAGTGCAAATCCAGATAGGGTTAAGCAAGAGTTAACAGAATATGGATTAGTATCTGAAGATTGGGGTGGAGATACTATATGTGTACCAGTATCTGCTCACACTAAGGAAGGCTTAGATAATCTTCTTGAAATGATTACAATAAATGCTGAAATGTTAGAATTAAAAGCTGATGCTAACAGAAGAGCTAAAGGAACAGTTATAGAAGCTAAATTAGATAAAGGTAGAGGACCTGTAGCTAGTATACTAGTTCAAAATGGAACTTTAAAATCAGGAGATTCTATAATAGTTGGAACTACTTATGGTAGAATCAGAGCAATGATTGATGATAAAGGTAAAACTACAAAAGCAGCTGGCCCTTCTATGCCAGTAGAAATATTAGGACTTTCAGAAGTTCCAGCAGCAGGAGATAGATTTACTGTTGTTAGAGATGAAAAGACAGCTAGAATAATGGCAGAGTCAAGAAAAGAAAAGATTAGACAAGATCATTTCCAAACCTCTAATAGAGTGTCTATGGAAAATCTATATAACCAAATCCAAGAAGGTAAGGTTAAAGAATTAAGCGTAATAGTTAAGGCTGATGTTCAAGGTTCAGCAGAAGCGGTTAAACAATCCATAGAAAAGCTTTCTACAGATAACGTAAAAGTTAGAGTTATCCACGGAGCAGTTGGAGCTATAACTGAAACAGACGTATCTCTAGCTTATGCTTCTAATGCTATTATTATTGGTTTCAACGTAAGACCAGACAATAATGCTATTACAATTGCAGAAAGAGATAATGTAGAAATTAAAACTTATAGAATTATCTATGATGCTTTGGATGATATTAAATCAGCAATGATTGGTATGCTTGAACCTGAATACAAAGAAGTTATTACTGGACGTTGTGAAGCAAGACAGGTATATAAAATTTCTAACGTTGGGACTATAGCAGGATGTTATGTTCTTAATGGAAAGATAACAAGAAACTGTAAAGTTAGAGTACTAAGAGATGGTATAGTAATTACAGAATCTACTCTTGCATCTTTAAAGAGATTTAAAGATGACGTTAAAGAGGCAGCAGCTGGATACGAATGTGGACTTAGCATTGAGAAATTCAATGATATAAAAGAAGGAGACATTATAGAAGGCTATATCATGGAAGAAATTAAACCAAAACAATTGTAATAGGAAGGAGTGATCTCCATGGCTAACTATAGAGGCGGCAGAATCAATGAAGAGATAAAAAAAGATGTTAGCAACACTATTCAAAACAAAATAAAGGATCCTAGACTTACAGCAATGGTAAGTGTAACAGATGTAGAAGTAACAAGAGACTTAAGCTATGCTAAAGTATTTGTTAGTATATTTGGTACAGAGGATCAAAAGACAGATGCTCTTAAAATTCTTAAAAGCTCAACAGGTTTTATAAGAAAAGAGATAGGAAAAAATGTTAAGTTAAGACATGTTCCAGAAGTTATCATAGAGTTAGATACAACTTTAGATAAAGCTAATCATTTAGAGTCTTTATTTAGAAAGATAAAGGAGAATGATTCTAATGATAACTAGCAATATAGTAGATATCATAGAGAAAAGTAATTCCATAGGAATTACTTTTCATCAATCACCAGATGGTGATTCTCTAGGAAGTGCCACAGCCCTACTTCAAGGGCTAAGGGCACTTAATAAAGAAGCATATATACTTTCAAAGGAGAAAATTCCAGATACTTTTGAGTATTTGCCTTGTAGTGAGGAAATCACAGGATTACTTCAACAGGTAAAGGATGGTACAGATTTAATAATTGTATTAGATTGTGGAGATTTCAAGAGAATAAATGCTAATTTAGATGCGGAGAATAGGCAATATAAGCTTGTAAATATAGATCACCATCTAAGTAATGAAAAGTATGGTGATTTTAATTATGTGGATATAAATTCTTCAGCAGTTGGAGAAATAATTTATGACCTATTAAATCAGTTAAAAGTAGATATTACAAAGAATATAGGTAAATCAATTTATACTTCTATTTTAACAGATACAAGTTCCTTTAAGCATTCTAATACTACAAGCAGAACTCATGAGATAGCTGGGGAAATTATTAAAACTGGAGTTAACTTTAATAAAATTCAAAGACAAGTCTTTGAAAATAAAGAATTTAATAAAGTTAAGTTCTTTGGGAAAGTCATCGATACTTTGACATTACACCTTAATAATAAAGTTGTATTTATGGAGATTAATGATGCTATGCTTAATGAAGTAGGCTTAGAATCCATGGATTCTTCCGAGGTTATTCACTTTGGAACTATGATAAGTGGAGTAGAAGTAGTAGCTTTATTTAAAGAAAGTAAGGGTGGAATAAAAGTAAGCTTAAGGTCTAAAGAAATAGTTGACGTTAGTAAAATAGCAGAAAATTTTAATGGTGGAGGCCATAAAAGAGCTTCTGGTCTTTTTTGTGAGGGTTCCATCATTGAAGTAAAGGATAAAATATACAAAATATTAGAAGAAGAGTTGATATATTATGATAGAAAATAATAAACCCTTTGGAGTTTTAAATATAAATAAACCTCTTGGCATTAGTTCCTTTGACGTAGTGAGAAAAATAAAAAAGCTAGCTAAAGAGAAAAAGGTCGGACATGGGGGTACCTTAGATCCCGAAGCTTGTGGTGTGCTTCCGGTATGTATAGGAAGAGCAACAAAGGCCATAGACTTTATCATGGAAGGCGAGAAAGAATATATAGCAAAGGTTAAGTTAGGAGTTGTAACAGATACTTACGATAGAGAAGGAAAAGTACTTCGTGAGAGTAAGGTAGATTCTACAGAAGAAGAAATTACTAAGGTTATAAATAAATTTGTAGGAACTATTGCTCAAGTTCCACCTATGTATTCTGCTCTTAAACAAAATGGGAAAAAACTTTATGAGTTAGCTAGAGAAGGAAAAGAAGTCTATAGAGAGCCAAGGACAGTTACTATCCATAGTATTGATATATTATCCATAGATAGCCCTATAATCCACATAAAAGTTAGATGTTCTAAAGGAACTTACATAAGAAGTTTATGCTATGATATAGGAGAAGAACTTGGTTGTGGAGCTATGATGTGGGAGCTAGAGAGAACAGCTACTGGTCCTTTTACTATAGATAGGAGTGTGGAACTAAAAGATTTAACAGAGGATAATATAAATAATTATATTATTTCCTTAGATGAAGTATTTAGTAAGTTTCCTAAACTTGTAGTTAATGAAAAGTTTGAAAGGTTAATATTAAATGGTGTAACCATAAATGATAGAACTCTTTTAAATAGAATTGAAAAGTTTTGCAAATATGCAGTATACAACAATTCAAATAAGCTTATAGGAATTGGAGCAGAAAGCGATTCAGGATTTAAATTAATAAAACTTTTTCTTTAGGGGATATATTTATGAAAATTATACAAGATAATTTTAATGAAGTCATTGAAACTCCTAGTATAATTGTTCTGGGAAGTTTTGATGGTATACATAGTGGTCATAGAGAATTAATTAATAGTGCTAAGGAATTAGCAGAGAAGATTAAATTAACTAAAAATATAGAAGATGTAGAGGTCATGGTATGTACCTTTAAAAATCATCCTTTGTCTGTTGTTAATAAAGAGATTTGTCCAAAACTAATAATGAGCAATGAAGAGAAAGCTATTTTATTTGAAAAACTTCAAGTGAATATATTGAATTTTATGGAATTTAATAAGGAATTCATGTCAATTTCACCAGAACAATTTATTAATAGTTTAAAGAAGCATTATAATGCTAAAGGTATAGTAGTTGGCTTTAATTATCGTTTTGGATATAAAAATTTAGGTGATGTAGGGATTCTTAAAAAATATAGTGAAATATTAGACTATGAACTTTTTGTAGTAGAGCCCATAACTTCAGATGGAGAAGTGGTAAGTAGCTCTGCCATTAGACATAATCTTCAAGAAGGAAATATAGAAAGAGCCAATAAGTTTCTTGGTAGACCATTTATGTTAAGTGGAAATATAATTAAGGGTAAGCAGATAGGTAGAACCATGGGATTCCCTACTGTAAACTTAAATTATGATAAAAAATTCGTAGTACCTAAGGGTGGAGTTTATGGAACTATTGTAGAGTATAAAAATTGCTTTTATAAAGCCATAACTAATATTGGATACAATCCTACCCTAGAAGGTAGTAAATTAAGTATTGAAACTAATATTTTAAATTTTGGTAAAAATATATATGGAGAAGAAATTAAACTATATTTTATAGAGAAAATAAGAGAAGAAAAAAGATTCGGATCCATTGATGAACTGAAGAATCAACTATCAAAGGATAAAAATTATGTAAATGGCAAGGATTATTCTATATATATAGATAAAATTCCTAAATAACTAATTTTTACAAATTTTTAATTAGTTTTTCTATTTACAAAATAAATTTAGTTTGATATAATTTCATATGAACCTTATGCTATGTATTCTGAATGCCAACGGGGTACATGGCATATGGCGATTTAACTATTGGAGGTGCATACAATATGGAAAAGGCAAGAAAACAAGAAATAATGCAACAATTTGCAAGAACAGAAGGAGATACAGGTTCTCCAGAAGTACAAATAGCATTATTAACAGAAAGAATTAAAGAATTAACTGAGCATTTAAAAGTTCACAAAAAAGACCACCACTCAAGAAGAGGTCTTTTAATGATGGTTGGACAAAGAAAAGGACTTTTAAGCTACTTAAAGAAGCAAGATATCGAAAGATACCGTGCTATAATTGCTAAATTAGGAATTAGAAAATAATTAAGAGCGGCAAAGCCGCTCTATTATTTTAATTAAATAGCAAAAAAAAGATAATAATAAGTATATATCTATATATATATTTTTTTAATAACCGAAAGGAGGAGATTAAATGACAAATACGTTAAGTACTTCTGTAGCAGGAAGAGAAATGAAGATAGAAATTGGTAAAATTGGAAAGTTATCTGATTGTGCTATGTTTATTAGTTATGGAGAGACTGTAATCCTTGTAAATGTAAATGCGTCTGAAGAACCAAGACAAGGAATAGATTTTTTCCCACTAAGTGTAGAATATGAAGAAAGACTATATGCAGTAGGTAAAATTCCAGGGGGATTTTTAAAGAGAGAGGGAAGACCATCAGAAAAAGCTATACTAAATTGTAGAGCTATAGATAGACCTATAAGACCTCTATTCCCAAAAGGATATAGAAATGATGTTCAAGTGGTTTGTACGGTATTATCTGTAGACCAAGATAATTCTCCAGAAATATTAGCTATGAATGCAGCTTCAATAGCATTACTTTTATCAAGTATACCATTTACTGATGCAGTAGCTACAGTATCAATTGGATTAATCGATGGAAAGTTTGTAGTTAACCCTACATCTAAAGAAAGAGAATTAAGCTCAATGCAATTAACTGTATGTGCTACTAAAGACAGAGTTATGATGATAGAAGCTGGTGGAGATGAAATTCCAGAAGAAACTATGATTGAAGCTATAGACTTTGGATTTAATCAGTGTCAATCTATTATAGCGTTCCAGGAAGAGGCTAGAGCTAAATTTGGAAAGGTTAAACCTGAGCCAGTACTATACAAAGTGAATGAAGAAATCCAAAGTGAAGTAAGAAACTTTGCTTTTGATATGTTAAAAGAAGCTATGTATATCACTGATAAAGATGAAAGAAATCTTAAAGTAAGTGAAATTAAAGCTAAAATAAATGAAGAGTTTTCTGAGAAGTATCCAGAGGGCGGAAGTGACATAGGAGAAGTTGTTTACAATATTCAAAAGGAAATTGTAAGAAACATGTTACTTAGAGATAAGAGAAGACCAGATGGAAGAGAATTTAATCAAATTAGATCTATATCTTGTGAAACTGGACTCCTTCCAAGAACTCATGGAACAGGATTATTTACAAGAGGATTAACTCAAGTAATGACTGTAGCCACATTGGGAGCTTTAGGTGATGTTCAAATCATAGATGGTATTGGAGAAGAAGACTTCAAGAGATATATGCATCACTACAATTTCCCAGCATACAGTGTTGGAGAAGTAAGACCACTTAGAGGACCAGGAAGAAGAGAAATAGGACACGGTGCTTTAGCTGAAAGAGCCTTAGAACCACTAATTCCTTCTATAGAGGAATTCCCATATGCTATAAGACTTGTTTCAGAAGTTTTAAGCTCTAACGGATCTACATCTCAAGCTAGTGTATGTGGAAGTACATTAGCATTACTTGATGCTGGAGTTCCAATAAAGAGGCCAGCAGCAGGAATTGCCATGGGACTTATAACTAGTGAAGATTTAAGTGAAGAGGCTGTAATTACAGATATTCAAGGAATCGAAGACTTCTTTGGAGACATGGACTTTAAAGTTGCTGGTACAGAAAAAGGAATAACTTCAATTCAAGTTGATACAAAAATAAAAGGATTATCTAAGTATTGTATAAGAACAGCTATAGAAGATGCTAGAACAGCTAGATTATATATCTTAGATAAGATAAATGAATGTATAGCTGAGCCAAGAGCAGAGCTATCTCAATATGCTCCAAGAATGTACACTATAAATATAAAACCAGACAAAATTAGAGATATAATAGGACCTGGTGGAAAAACTATTAAGAAAATAATAGCAGATACAGGTGTTAAAATTGATACTAATGATGATGGTAAGATAGTTATAATGTCTACTGATAGTGAAAGTGCTAATGAAGCATTAAGAATTATAAAGGAAATCACTAAAGAAGTAGAAGTTGGAGAAATATACTTAGGTAAAGTTACTAAGATTATGGCTTTTGGTGCTTTTGTAGAGGTACTTCCAGGTAAAGAAGGTTTAGTACACATATCTAAATTAGCTAACGAAAGAGTAAATAAAGTGGAAGATGTAGTAGCTATAGGTGATGAAATACTTGTAAAAGTAACAGAAATCGATTCTCAAGGAAGAGTGAATCTTTCAAGAAAAGATGCATTAAAAGATAGTGAAGAGTCTAAAACAGAAGAGTAAATAGAAGTTAAAATAAAAAGGTAAAATACCTTTTTATTTTTTTTATTATAAAACATAAGAACATACTAGTGTATAATTTCATAAATTATATTATAATTGTATTAAGTTTCGTTAATTTACTCATAAATATATAATAGAAAACATATTAATCATAGTAATTTATATAATTATGTATGAGGTGATATGTGATGGAAGAAAAATATAGATATTTAAGTGAAATGGAACGATATGAAATAATAAACATTAATGATGGAGATAAGTATAGTGTCCTGGGCAATAATGATATAGTTATAAATGAAAATGGTGAGCTAAAGCTACTATTACTTGGAGATGGAAAGTCTAGTAAGATGTTTTTTAGAAATAATGAGATGCTGGAAGTTTCATGGGATTATGTAAAGAAGATAGGCTCTAAAACTATAATCATCGATGTTGATGGGGAAACACTAAGAAAATCCCATATATAATATGGAGGTAAGTATGGATATAGTTGTTCAGAAATTTGGTGGTACATCAGTATCTAGTGAAAATAATAGAATATTAGTTACAAAAAAGATAAAAAAAGCTATAAAGGATGGATATAAACCTGTAGTAGTAGTATCAGCTATGGGGAGAAAAGGATCTCCTTATGCAACAGATACATTATTATCTTTAGTTAGTGAAGAATTTAAGATAAATAATCCAAGGGCCTTAGATTTACTTTTGTCCTGTGGTGAAACTTTAAGTACAGTGGTAATGTGTAATGATTTATTAAGAGAAGGTGTAGAGGCAGTTCCACTTATGGGTGGAGAAGCTGGTATAAGGACTGATAATAATTTTAATAATGCATCTATTTTAGATGTTAATCCGAAAAATGTACTAAAGGTATTAGAGCAGGGAAAAGTACCTGTAGTAGCAGGTTTTCAAGGTATAAGTGAAGAGGGGAGCATCACTACCATAGGAAGAGGTGGAAGTGACGTTACAGGGGCAATTTTAGGAGCAGCACTAAAGGCAAAGGAAGTTCAAATATATACAGATGTTGATGGTATAATGACAGCAGATCCAAGAATAGTTTCTAAGGCTTCATTAATTGAGAGTATAAGCTATGATGAAGTATTCCAATTTGCTGATCAAGGAGCTAAAGTAATACATCCTAGAGCTGTTGAAATATCTAGAAAATATAATATTCCATTAGTAATTAAAAATACTCTTAGTGATTGTGAAGGGACTATTATTTCTTCTTATGGTGAGGACAATGAAAGAATTATCACTGGAATTACTCATATGAGTAATAGAGTTCAAATAAGAATTAATGGAGGCTCAAAGGAGCACTGCAATAATATATTTCATATTTTAGCTGAAAATGAAATAAGTATTGATTTGATAAGTGTATTTATAAATGATAAAATATTTACTATAAGTGAAGTAGATTTAGATAAGTTTAAAAATATAGCAGCTAATTATGAAATTGATTATCAGTATACAGAAAGTTGTAGCAAAATATCTATAATAGGTTCAAAGATGAGAGGAATACCTGGAGTTATGTCTAGAATTCTAAAGGCTTTAGAAGAAGGCAATATAGATATTCTTCAAACTGCTGATTCACATACAACTATTTGGTGTCTTGTAGAAAGTAATAAAGTCAAAGATGCTATAAATTTACTTCATAATGAATTTAAATTAGGATAGTATATAAACACCTCTTAATGCACAGAATAAGAAACATTAGGAGGTGTTTTTCCATGATTAATGAAGCGGAAAATAAAAAACATAAGGAAGATAAAGATACTAAACACAAAAAAAATAATAAAAGTAAAGTTATAATAAATGAAGAAAATGATGATGAACAAAATGAAGATGATAACTCTAAAGGGGTAAGTAAGGAAGTTGCAAACTTAAAAGAAGTAGGGGTCATGTCTGTAGCAAAGGCTGATGACAGGATTCAAGTTATACCTATAATAGGTCAAGTTGAAGGTCATAATATTTCTGGTAATCAAACTAAGTCTACTAAATATGAGTTAATTATTCCACAGTTAATAGCTATTGAGAGAGATAGTAATGTAAAAGGTATACTCATAGTATTGAATACTGCAGGAGGGGATGTAGAAGCAGGCTTAGCCATTGCAGAAATGATAACTAGTCTTAGTAAGCCTACAGTATCCATAGTCATAGGTGGAGGACATTCTATAGGAGTTCCATTAGCTACAGCATCAGATTATTCCTTTATAACTCCTTCAGCTACAATGATAGTGCACCCTGTAAGAATGAATGGATTTGTTATAGGTGTACCTCAAACCTTTGAATATTTTAGAAAGATGCAGGAGCGAATAGTTGAGTTTGTAGTTAGAACTTCAAAAATTGATTCAGACGATTTTAGAAGGCTTATGAGTCAAACAGATGAATTACTAAATGATATAGGAACTATATTGATAGGGGATCAAGCCGTAGAATGTGGTCTTATTGATGAAGTAGGTGGAATTAGAGAAGCCTTAGATAAATTAGAAGAGTTAATAAGTGAAGGTGAAAAAAATCAACTAGAATTAAGTTCGGAAGAAAATATTAGTGAAGAAATAGATAAAATTTAACAATTCACCATTGAGTTGTCAGCAAAATCATGTTGGCAACTTTTTATTTGTAAAAAAATTTGAAATATAGGTGGATTTCAATGTACAATATATTGAGATGGATAAATGGAAATTATTTTCATGAATCTTAGGAAGAGTTTTGGAGGAGATACTATGACTAAAGGAAAAGAGCCTTTAAAAAAGAAAAACAGTAGTAAGAAGAGCACTGTTAAAAATAATAGTTCAAAAGCTAAGAGAGAGAAACAGGATAAACTTTTTGATTTTAATGGAATTATACTGATAACCATAGGAGTTTTAATATTTTTAGCTTTACTATCAGTTATGTTTTCAGACCCAACATCTTTGGCAGGTTCTATGGGAGTATTTATTAATAGAATTTTTATAGGACTTCTTGGAATTGGTGCCTATGCTTTACCCTTTGTGCTTATATACATGGGAGTAAGTTACATAAAAATAGATAAATATTTAAAGGTAACAAAAAAATCCCTTGGAATTTTAATGTTTATAGTTACTACCATGATTTTTGTTGAGCTTATAGTATTACCTTCTTACTACGTAAAAGGTAATATGGCAAGTGCTATTATAAATCAATTTAAATCTAAGTCTGTACTTCATGGAGGTATTATATCTTTAGTAATTACTGTTCCTATAAGTTCACTTTTAGGAAAGGTAGGTAGCTATATAGTTTTATTTGCTTTATATATAATATCTTTAGTGTTAATTAATAATATTACTATAAAAGAGTTATTTACCTTTGAAAAGGTAGAAAGTAAAAAAAAGTCAAGGGATTTGAAGCAAACAAATATTGCAATTGATGAGGCTATGGAATATGTATCAGCAGATGGGAATACTAGAGACAATGGAAGCAGCGAAGAGTCGAAGATTAAAATTATAGATTTTATGAAGATGGATGAAGAAGAGAATAGATTTGAAGGAAAAATAGAAACAAGTATAGAACAACCTAATAAGTCAAAAGAAAATAGAAATAATATAGAGGATATAGATATTGACATTTCCTTTGGTGATGGAAACAAAATATATGCTTATGAACATCCTGCACCAGAACTCCTTCATAAAAATTTAAGTAGTATAGGTAAAAATAGCGATAAAAAAGACCTCCTTAATAGTGCTAATAAACTTCAAGAAACTTTAGAAAGTTTTGGAGTTGAAGCTAAGGTGATACAGGTTACAAAAGGTCCATCTGTAACCAGATTTGAATTACAACCCCATGTAGGAGTTAAGGTTAGCAAGATAGTTAATCTAGCAGATGATATAGCTCTAAACTTAGCAGCCTCAGGAGTTAGGATAGAGGCTCCAATCCCAGGAAAGGCGGCAGTAGGTATAGAAGTACCTAATAAAGATTTATCAGCAGTATTTTTAAGAGAGGTAATAGAAAGTGAAGAATTTACACTTGCTAAGAAAAATTTAGCCTTTGCCCTTGGAAAGGATATTGCAGGTAATTGTGTAGTGGGAGATTTATCTAAGATGCCTCACCTTTTGATTGCAGGAGCTACAGGGTCAGGAAAAAGTGTATGTATTAATACTCTTTTAATAAGTTTATTATATAAATATACACCTCAAGAGGTTAAATTGCTGTTAATAGACCCTAAAGTGGTAGAACTTAATATATACAATGGAATACCACACCTATTAATTCCAGTAGTTACAGAACCTAAAAAAGCTGCAGGAGCATTAAATTGGGCAGTTAATGAAATGACTAGAAGATATAAACTCTTTGCAGATAATAACGTAAGAAATATTGAAGGATATAACGACTTTGTAGAAAAGGGGATAATAGAAGAAAAGCTTCCATGGATTGTAATAATAATCGATGAGTTAGCAGACTTAATGATGGTATGTCCAAATGATGTTGAGGAATATATAGGTAGACTTGCTCAAATGGCTAGGGCTGCAGGAATGCATTTAGTAATAGCAACACAAAGACCATCTGTAGATGTAATTACAGGGGTAATTAAAGCTAATATACCATCTAGGATATCCTTTGCTGTTTCAAGTCAAATAGACTCAAGAACTATACTAGACTCTTCAGGAGCAGAGAAACTTTTAGGTAAAGGGGATATGCTATATTATCCTGTAGGTGAATCAAAGCCACTTAGAATTCAAGGAGCCTTTGTGTCTGAGGAAGAAGTAGAGACTGTAGTAGAATTTATTCGTAATGGATTAAAGGAATTAGAGTATAAAAAAGAAATCATGGATGAAATAGAAAATAGTGTTTCCAAATCTAAAGGTGGAGAAGATTGTGATGAGTTAATAGATGAAGCTATTAAAATTGTATTAGAAGAAGGGCAAGCTTCAACATCCTTGTTGCAGAGAAGGCTAAAAATAGGGTATAATAGAGCGGCTAGAATTATAGATGAAATGGAAGCTGAAGGGATTATCTCTGGTCGTAATGGAAGCAAGCCAAGACAGGTTTTTGGAAGAGATGATACCATGAGACAATAACTTCTTAATGAAACTTTCATTACAACACAAAAGAAGAGGTTTTAAATAATATATAGATCACTTAGGAGGATAAAGGTGGAAAAATTAAAATTTGGAGTAATAAATTTAGGTTGTGACAAGAATAGAATAGATGCAGAAATTATAATAAGTAGTTTGAAGAGTAGATATGAAGCGGTGACAGATGAAAGGCAGGCAGACATATTGCTAGTTAACACCTGTGGATTTATAGAAACTTCAAAGCAAGAATCTATTGATACCATATTAGAAATGGCAAAATATAAGAAAGATAAATGCAAGGTGCTCATAGCTACTGGGTGCTTAACTCAGAGATATGGTAGTGAGCTTTTAGAACTTATGCCGGAACTAGATATAATTTTAGGTGTAAATGATTATGATAAATTGCATGAATGTATTGAAAAATCTATGAAAACCGGAGAAAAGAGCTGTATTACAACTTATAGTGATACCAATATAAACATTGGTAATAGACAGGTTACAACAGGAGGAAGTACTGCTTATATAAGAATATCTGAAGGGTGTAACAATATTTGTGCCTACTGTGCAATTCCTAAAATAAGAGGAAGATACAGAAGTAGGGATATGGAAGATATCCTTAAAGAAGCTAAAGAGTTAGCTTTAAATGGATATAAGGAGTTAATTATAGTAGCGCAAGATACTACTAATTATGGGGTAGATATATATGGAAAAAAAACTTTACATATTCTTTTAAAAGAGCTAGGTAAAATTAAAAGTATAAAATGGATAAGACTTCTTTATTGTTATGCAGAAGAGCTAACTGATGAAGTTATAAATGAAATAGCTATCAATGATAAGGTGTGTAAGTATATAGATATTCCTATACAACATATCAGCGATGACGTTTTAAAGGCTATGAGAAGAAAAGGAAGAAAGAAAATAATCACTGAAAATATTAAAAAGCTTAGAGATGCAGTTCCTAATATAACTATAAGAACTACTCTTATAGTAGGATTTCCAGGAGAAACAGAAGAGAATTTCTTAGAATTGTTAAATTTTGTCAAAGAAACTAAATTTGATAAGCTAGGAGTATTTACTTACTCTCAAGAGGAAGGTACTGTGGCTGCAGAAATGGAAGGTCAAATAGAAGAAAATATTAAAGAAGAAAGACTTCACTCTATAATGATGGCTCAACAAACTATATCAACAGAAATAAATGAAAATAAAATAGGTAGAACCTATGATGTATTGATTGAAAGTAAAGAAAAAGGAACATATTGTGGAAGAAGTTATGAAATGGCTCCAGAAATTGACGGAGAGGTTTATGTAAAATCTAATAAATTAAGTATAGGTGATTTTGTTAAGGTAAGAATAAAAGATGCACTAGAGTATGATTTAATAGGAGAAATCCTTAAATAATTTTTAGATTTATATATTTATAATAAAAAAATATTAATTAATAATATAGATAAGGATATAAAGTAAAATTAGTATTAATAAACTAAATAATTTTTAGATTTTATTGTATAATGTTTGTATAAGATAAAATAATTACTATTATAGAAAATTTGTTTTTGCTATTTACAATAAGAAGTAAATTTTAATTAGGTAAACAGATTATAAGATTGTTAAATTTCAGGAGTAGGAGATGTTAATGATGAATCTTGCAAATAAGCTTACAGTGCTAAGAATAATGTTAGTTCCGATATTCTTAATATGTGCAATGATTGATACCACCGCAACTAATATTATTGCTTTATCAATATTTATTATAGCTTCAGCAACAGATAAATTAGATGGCTATATAGCTAGAAGCAGAAATCAGATAACTAACTTTGGAAAATTCATGGATCCTCTAGCAGACAAGCTTTTAGTTACCTGTGCTCTAATACTTTTAGTTGAAAAAGGAATTGTTGCTGCCTGGGTAGTAGTTGTAATAATTGCTAGGGAATTTATAGTATCAGGATTAAGAACATTAGCTGCTTCACAAGGCGTGGTAATAGCTGCAAGTAATTGGGGAAAGCTGAAGACTGTAATTCAGATGATAGCTATCATAATGGGACTATTATCTCTAGTATATAATCCAGGGTGGCTTAATATTACAACCCAGGTTACCATATACCTAGCAGCTGTTATAACTATTGGATCTGGAGTGGATTATTTTATTAAAGGAAAAGATATTATAAATATTAATGAATAATGTTTATAATTCTATAACTATGTCAAAAATGGTAAAGAGTTCCTTGAAAGAAATTTAAAGGAACTCTTTACTATAACACTTGACCTGATAAATTAAATACTATATAATAAACATATAAGAACTATTGTTCGTGATGGAAGGATGTGAACCCTAAAGGGGAATTTATGAATAACGATAAATTAAAAGCATTAGAAGCAGCTATGGGACAGATAGAAAAGCAATTTGGTAAAGGCTCAATAATGAAATTAGGGGAAGAGAGCACTTTAAATATAGACTGCATATCTACAGGATGTTTAGGGCTAGATATTGCACTGGGAATTGGCGGAGTTCCAAGAGGAAGAATAATTGAGATTTTTGGGCCAGAATCCTCTGGTAAAACTACTGTAGCTTTACATGTAGTTGCAGAAGCTCAAAAGAACGGTGGTTGTGCAGCATATATAGATGCAGAACATGCCCTTGATCCGGTTTATGCAAAGGCATTAGGCGTAGACATAGATAACTTAATAGTATCTCAACCAGATACAGGTGAGCAGGCTCTTGAAATTACAGAAGCCTTAGTTAGATCTGGTGCAATAGATATAGTAGTTATAGACTCTGTTGCAGCCTTAGTTCCAAAGGCTGAAATTGAAGGTGAAATGGGAGATGCCCATGTAGGTCTTCAAGCTAGACTTATGTCTCAAGCTTTAAGAAAACTTACAGGTTCTATAAACAAATCAAAATGCTCTACTATATTTATAAACCAATTGAGAGAAAAAGTTGGAGTTATGTTTGGAAATCCAGAAACAACTCCAGGAGGAAGAGCTCTTAAATTCTATGCCTCTGTAAGAATTGATGTAAGAAAGATAGATACTATTAAACAAGGAGAAACCTTCTTAGGAAATAGAACTAGAGCTAAGATAACTAAGAATAAAGTTGCACCACCATTTAAACAATCAGAATTTGATATTATGTATGGTGAAGGAATATCTAGGGTTGGAGATATATTAGACATTGGTGTTAAAGAAGAAATTGTCCAAAAAAGTGGCGCTTGGTTTGCCTACGGAGACGTAAGACTAGGCCAAGGAAGAGAAAATGCTAAAAACTTTTTTAAGGAAAACCCAGAAATTGCCAATGAAATAGAAAATAAAATAAGGGAAAAATACTCTTTGCCATTAAATAACAATCCAGTAAAAGTTGAGAATAAAGTAGAAGAAAAGTAAATTACTTTATTAAATCAGATAAAAGATATGTGAAGCTTTAAGTAAAAATATATAACTTAAGCTTTACATATCTTTTTTAATTAAAATTTTAAATATTGTGTATGAAATATACAAATAAATGTATAATTAAAGTATGTGATATTTTAATGTAAAAATTAAAGGTGATATTCTAATTAAAAATTTTTTTTTAAAGGTTCAAGTCGAGCCTAAGAGCTAAGTTGAGAGAATTTGTAGTATTTAGTAATAACCTTGACAATGATGTTAAAGTAATATAAAATGAATACAAATACTGGTTTAATATAAGAGGAATTGAATAGAATATGCACCTTTTCGAGCTTTCATTTTACTGCTAATATATGTCATAAAAAAAGCAAAGGAGGTGTTGGAAATTGACTGAACCAAGTCAAATTATTTTAATAATAGCTATTGCGCTAGTTGTTTGTTTAGTCGCTATTTTTGTTTTTATTTATACAAGAAAGAATATATCTTTAGCTAATGTATCTAAATCAGAGGAAGATGCTAAAAAGATTTTAGGTGAGGCACAAAAAGAAGCAGAATCTAAAAAGAAAGAAGCAATCCTTGAAGCTAAAGAAGAAGTTCATAGATTAAGAGCTGATTTTGATAAAGAGTCCAGAGAAAGAAGAAATGAAATTCAGCGATTAGAAAGAAGGGTTCTTCAAAAAGAGGAAACTTTAGATAAGAAAACCCTATCAATAGAAAGAAAAGAAGAAGTATTATCTAAAAAACAACAAGAGGTTGAGACATTAGAATCAGGAATACAAGAATTATATAATAGTGTAAGAGAAGAATTACAAAGAGTAGCAGGATTAACCTCAGAAGAAGCAAAGCAAATACTATTAGACGAAGTAAAAAAAGAAATTAAACATGAAACAGCAATAATGATTAAAGAAATTGAAGCTAAAGCTAAAGAAGAAGCCGATAAAAAGGCAAGAGAAGTTATAACATATGCTATACAGAGATGTGCAGCAGACCATGTAGCTGAATCTACAGTACATGTTGTATCACTTCCTAACGATGAAATGAAGGGAAGGATTATTGGGCGTGAAGGTAGAAATATAAGAGCCCTTGAAACTTTAACTGGAGTTGATTTAATAATAGATGATACTCCGGAAGCTGTTATTCTTTCAGCTTTTGATCCTATTAGAAGAGAGGTAGCTAAAATTGCCTTAGAAAAACTAATAGTTGATGGAAGAATACACCCAGCAAGAATTGAGGAAATGGTTGAAAAAGCGAAAAAAGATGTTGAGAATGACATAAGAGAAGAGGGCGAGCAAGCCACCTTCGAAACTGGTATCCATGGATTACATGTGGAAATAATCAGACTTTTAGGAAGATTGAAATATAGAACTAGTTATGGTCAAAATGTATTAAAACATTCTATAGAAGTTTCATACTTAGCAGGTCTTATGGCGTCAGAGCTTGGAATGGATCCTACCATGGCAAAAAGGTGTGGATTATTACACGATATCGGCAAAGCTGTAGATCATGAAGTAGAAGGACCACATGCACTAATAGGTGCTGAGTTAGCTAAAAAATGTCATGAATCTCCAATAGTTGTAAACGCTATTGCAGCTCATCATGGAGATGTAGAGTATCAATCTCTAGAAGCAGTACTAGTTCAAGCAGCAGATGCTATATCAGCAGCTAGACCAGGTGCTAGAAGAGAAACTCTAGAAGCCTATATAAAAAGATTAGAAAAATTAGAAGAAATCGCAAACTCATATGAATGTGTAGAAAAGTCATATGCAATTCAAGCCGGAAGAGAAATCAGAATTATGATTAAACCAGATGATGTTGATGATGCAGGTGCTATTGAAGTGGCTAGAGATATTGTGAAGAAAATAGAATCAGAACTAGAATATCCAGGCCAAATAAAGGTTAATGTTATCAGAGAAACAAGAGCAGTAGAATATGCAAAGTAAAATTAGGTAATGAAAAAGGTGAGTCTCCTATTTAATAGGAGGCTTTTATTTTTGTCTATTATATTAAGTGAAACTATAATTTGCAATAATCTAAAATTGTATTTTCAATAAAAGGAATTTTCAATTAAATGTAGAAATAATATATAGGATTCTAATAATATTAGTTTAATAAGTAGTAATAGTAGTAGGAGGTTTAATATGGAAGTATTAAAAGTTTCAGCAAGATCTAATCCTAATTCAGTAGCAGGAGCTCTGGCAGGAGTACTAAGACAAAGTAGTGGGGCAGAAATTCAAGCTATAGGAGCAGGCGCAATCAATCAAGCAGTAAAGGCTGTAGCTATAGCTAGAGGATTTGTAGCGCCCAGTGGAATGGACCTGGTGTGTGTACCAGCATTTACAGATGTAGAAATTGATGGTGAAGAAAGAACTGCAATTAAATTGATAGTACAATCTAAAAATAATTTTTAGGTTATAAAGACATGAAATTAAAAATTTAATTTCATGTCTTTAGTCTTTATATGTAGGTAAATAAGCTTCAGAACTTTGGACAAATGTTATAAAAAGTTAGTATGTAAATATAAAAAATGAGAATAATAATAGTAAGTTAAAATTACCATATAATCTTTACACTATATAGAATAAGTGTTATTATACAGATATGAAGTATATCTTTCATATGAAGTTCTAATGCATTTTAAAATTCATTAGATGTAGAATATCCAACTCGTTTATTATATTTTTGAGAATATAATTGAATGAAAAGGTTTAAATAATATTTCTTTTATTTGGATAGTTTTAATTATTTTATATTGTAAAGAATAAATATTAATGGGGGTAGTTATAATGATGCTATCAAAAAAAGCAATGGAAATTTCACCATCACTTACATTAGCAATTACAGCAAAGGCTAAAAAGATGAAAGCAGAGGGGATTGACGTTATAGGCTTCGGTGCAGGAGAGCCAGATTTTAATACTCCAAAAAATATACAGCAAGCTGCTATAAAGGCAATTGAAGCAGGTCAAACAAGATATACAGCGGCTTCAGGTATAATTGAATTAAAGGAAGCAGTTGTAAATAAGTTTAAAAAAGATAATAACTTAACTTATAAAACTTCTCAAATTATTATTTCAACAGGAGCTAAACAATGTTTAGCAAATATTTTTCAAGCTATATTAAATCCGGGAGATGAAGTTTTAATAGGTGCTCCATATTGGGTTAGTTATCCAGAACTTGTACAATTGGCTGATGGAGTTCCAACTTTTGTTGACACAGAAGAAAGTAATTCTTTTAAACTAACAATTGAATCTTTAGAAAAAGCAGTAACTAAAAAAACTAAAGCTATGATACTAAATAGCCCTAATAATCCAACAGGAACAGCTTATACGAAAGAAGAGTTAGAGAAAATTGCAACTTTTGCACAAAAACATGATATAATAATTATATCAGATGAAATATATGAAAAACTTTTATATGGAGAAAGTGGTCATATTTCTATAGCAAGTTTATCTGAAGATGCTTATAATAGAACAATAGTAATAAATGGGGTTTCAAAAGCTTATGCTATGACTGGATGGAGAATTGGTTATGCAGCAGCTAGTGAAAAGATAACTTCATTAATGTCAAACATACAAAGTCACACTACTTCAAATCCATGTTCAATATCTCAATATGCATCTGTAGAAGCTTTAAATGGAGATCAAAGCGAAGTTGAAAAAATGAAACAGGAATTTAAAAAGAGAAGAGATTTTATGGTAGATAAAATTAATTCTATAAATAACTTATCCTGTGTTAAACCAGAAGGTGCATTCTACGTTATGGTAAACATATCAAAGGTGTTAAATAAGGAAGTGGACGGAAAGATTATAAAAGACTCTCTTACATTCAGTGACTTACTTCTTGAGAAGGAGAAGGTTGCAGTAATACCTGGTATTGCTTTTGGAGTAGATGATTTTATAAGATTATCTTATGCTACATCTATGGAAAACATAGAAAAAGGATTGAATAGAATAGAAGACTTTGTTAATGGCATAAAATAATTTCTCGTAAATGAGGTGATAATATGCTAACAAAGGAAATAATCATTAATAATCCACAGGGATTGCATGCAAGACCAGCAACTTTATTAGTTCAAAAGGCTACTACTTTTAAGTGTGAAGTTACTATAGAATGTAATGGTAAAGGAGCTAATGCAAAAAGTCTCATTGGAGTATTATCCTTAGGAGTTAATAAGGGATATACAGTAAAAATTATAACTAACGGAACTGATGAGGAACTTGCACTTACAGAAATCATTTCTACTGTAGAAGGATTATAATTCAAATAAAAGAACTGCTTAGGCAGTTCTTTTGTTCTATAGTAGCCTTTGTAAAGGAGGAGGATTTTATGAATGAAATAATATTACATAGTAAAAAGGAACTTTATTTAGAAAAAAATAAACATTTTATTCAATGCTTCCTAGATATTAAGGGTGGAAGAAGTAAATATACAGCTATTAGCTATGAGAAAGACATAAAGGATTTTTATAATAAGTCTGATGTAACTGAAATAACCATAGAAAATATAAGAGAAATAAATATATTTCATGTTCAAAAATTTATCCTTGATTTGCAAAATCAAGGATTATCTTCTGCAACTATTAATAGAAAGATATCATCGCTTTCTGCTCTTTATAAGTGGCTTATGAAGTATGAAGATAATTACAGTGATATAAGAATTATTAAGTATAATCCTTTTGCTAATGTGAAGGAAGAAAAACCTATTGTAACTAATAAAGTTACAGAATTTTTGACTGAGGAAGAAAGTAAGATTTTACTGGGAAGTATTGATACTACAACTGTACTAGGACTTAGGAATAAAGCTATATTAGCATTAGCACTCACCACTGCACTAAGAAAATCAGAAATGATAAATATAAAAATATGTCATATAAAAAAGTATGGAGAGTATGATGTTATAGAAGTCACTAGAAAAGGAAATAAAAAAGATTTAGTAAAGCTTCAACCTAAGGTGAAAAGTTTAATTGAAAAATACATTTTAGTTACAGGAAGAGATAAAGAAGAGTATAACAATAGTTATTTATTTATAGGACACTCCTCTAATAATAGAAATGGAGAGAAGTTAAATCCTAGTACTTTAAACTATATGCTTAAAAATATATGTAGTAAGTGCAATATAAATAAAAAATTAAAAGTTCACTCCACTAGACATACAGCTATAACTATGGCCATTACTCAAGGAGCTACCATAGAAAAAGTTAGAGAATTTGCAGCTCATAGTAGTATTGCTACTACCAATAGATATGTTCACTCTATAGACAAGCTTAAAGATAATCCAGGAGATAATATGGATATAATATAAAGTTATAGGAATTTATTAGAGGCTAAAGGCATACATTTTTAATGTAATATAAAAAATGGAGGTATGTTCATGGCTTTTGATAATGAATATGAATTTGTACCCTTGGCGCCTATGACACATAATTCTTTGCCCGATGAAATGAAAGATTTCATATCTGTATGTGGTATGATGGGAATAATGCCAAGAAATAATTTTATACATCCAATGCAAAAAGAGCTGGCTCAAGTTATAGATTTAAAAGAAACTAATGAGGACATAGATATTCCTGCGGAGACTTATTTAGATGAAGACTTTGAAGATGATGTAGAGAGATATGTAGAGGAGAATGGAAATAGATTATTGAAAGACTTTGATGATGAAAAAGACTTTAATTCTACACCGGTTTCATCAAAAAAAGATAATAATGATGAACTTATGAGGATAGAAAAAGTTATTAAATCCATAGAAAGAAATAATCTAGGAGTATTCAAATTTTTAGAAGTTAATGGAATGCCTTATGACAAGGCAAAAAAATTTATTAGAAGAGTAGTAAGGCTATCAATTCGTTATAATGAATAACATGAATAAAAAAATCGACTATGTCGATTTTTTTAATTTTTATAATAAATTATATAGTAATATTTACCTTTAATTATATATATAAATTAATAGGACACATTATTTTAAGGTTTAAATTTTAAATTATAAATTAATGTTTATTAATTAGAAATGGGGGTATAAAATGAAGTACACAAGATACAATATTAAATCTAAACCAAAGAGTAGTAACAGTTTTTTATTTTATTTAGCTATAACCTTACTTTTGGCATTACTATTAGGAACTTTTATATTTAAATTTGTACTTAAAGACTCAGGTAAAATAGGCTTTATTAAGGGTATAGATATGAATAATTCTCAGCAACAACAAAATAGTGGTAAAGTACCTGGTAAAAGTGAAGTAAAGGAAGAAGGAAATTCAACTGGAATAAAGGAAGAAAAAGCTGTGTCAGAATATAATTTTTATATACTACAGTGTGGTGTATTTAAAGTTAAAAGTAACGCTAATGAAACATTAAATAAATTATCAGCCTTTGGTAATCCTTTTATAGGGCAAGAGGGAGAGCTATCTAAGGTGTATTTTGGAATGTATTCTGATAAAAACATAGAAAATGGAGCTTCAATATTAAAAGAAAAGGGAATAGATAATACTAAAGTAACTATAAATATACCTATGGAAGATAATTCTACAAAACAATTTTGTGAAATTGTAGATAGTTTGTTGCAAGTTGTAAATAAGACTTCAGAAAGTGGTGTAAAATCTATTAATACCAGTGAACTTAAAAAGTGGATAGATGGATTGGAGAAAATAGATGAGAACATGAAACAATACAATGAAGTTAATTCTTTGAAGGAATATATAAAGGCTCTTCCAGATGAAGTAGATAAAAATAAGGATGGAGAAGTATTAAAATATGTTTATGACCAGCTAATAAAGTTTAAAAAATAAGGTATATATTATTTTTAATAAGTTGATATAAGGCTATCTGTGAACAAAAGTTCACAGATAGCCTTAATTTATAAAAAAAGTTTAAAAAATTTGTTATAGTCTTGTGTAAAAAAATATTAAATGTTACACTATATTAGATATAAAATGTTATATTGGTTAATACAAATAGTATATTGCACATTTTAAATATACTGGGGGATGTTTTTTATGGGAAAATCATATAAAACCGCTAAAGAGTATGTATTTATAACTCTTCTGGGGGCTATTTCTGGAAGCTTTATTGGAGAATTTTTAGGAAATACTTTTAAAGCCTTAGATTTTTTAGGAAAAAACTACTTTATAGGATTAAAAAATCCTTTAGTCATTGATTTAAAGGTCTTAGAATTAACTTTTGGACTAGGATTTGGTCTGAATTTAATGGCTATAGTAGGTATGGTTTTAGCAATAGTATTATTTAAGAGATTCTAGGAGGAAGTTATGGATATAGTATTAGCTTCTGCATCACCAAGAAGACAGGAATTATTAAAAAGGTTAGTAGATAATTTTAAAATAGAGATTAGTAACTTTGATGAGGATTCTGTTGAATTTCAAGGTGATATAGATAAACATGTGTGTGATTTAGCTGAAGGAAAAGCTAGAAATATTTTGAATAAAGTGCAGAAAGATAGTATTGTCATAGGCTGTGATACTGTAGTATATTTAAATGGAAAAATTCTTGGGAAACCAATAAATGATAAAGATGCATTTGAAATGCTAAGGTCACTCAGTGGAAATGTACATAAAGTTTATTCCGGGCTAGTTTTAATAAACAGTAAAACCAATGAATTAATAAGAAAAAGCGTTTGTACTGAAGTTAAATTTATGAACCTATCTGAGGATATTATACTTAGGTATATTGAATCAGATCAATGTAATGGTAAAGCTGGTGCCTATGGGATACAAGATAATGCTGCTATTTTTGTGGAGAATATTAATGGCTGTTATTACAATGTAGTAGGATTGCCTTTAAATACTTTATATTTATCACTAAGGGAGATGGGGGTAAATCAATAAAGGAGTTAGTTTATGAACTATAAATTAAAGATTAAAGATTTACCTAAAAATGAAAGACCTAGAGAGAAAATGTTAAGGTATGGGGCAGAATACCTGTCTAATTCTGAACTTTTAGCCCTTATATTGAGGACTGGAACAAAGGAAGATAGTGTTTTAAATCTATGTGATAGGTTATTATCTCATTGTGGAGGCATAAATGGAATTTCCAGCCCCAGTATTAATGATTTAAAGCAGGTAAAAGGAATAGGGGAGGTTAAAGCTACTCAAGTTTTAGCCCTTGCAGAGCTAGCTACCAGATTTAATTCTTTTAAATCCGGTGAAGAGCATATTGTAAGTAGTCCTAAAGATGTGTCTAATTATATGATGAGACAAATGAAAGGTTTAAAAAAAGAATATTTTAAGCTAATTATGTTAAATACTAAAAACATAATTATATCAGTTAAAGATATTTCTATAGGAAATTTAAATAGTTCCATTGTTCATCCGAGAGAAGTCTTTATAGAAGCTATAAAGCTTAGTAGTGCATCAGTGATATTGTGTCACAATCATCCATCAGGTGATCCAACACCTAGCAAAGAGGATATACTAATAACTAAAAGACTAAAGGAGTGTGGAACATTACTAGGAATAGAAGTTTTAGATCATATTATTATTGGTAACGAAGCTTATATAAGCTTAAAAGAAAAAGGTATTATATAGATTGAGAGGAGAGTTTTTATGGGTTTTTTTGGAAGTACTAGAGACATTGGAATAGATTTAGGAACTGCAAACACATTAGTATATATTAAAGGAAAAGGTATCGTACTTAGAGAACCTTCCGTTGTAGCAATAAATAAAAATACAGGAAAAGTTTTAGCTGTAGGTAATGAAGCTAAAAATATGATAGGTAGAACACCAGGAAATATTGTAGCTATAAGACCAATGAAAGATGGAGTTATAGCAGATTTTGATGTAACTGAAAAAATGCTTAGACATTTTATTGAAAAAGTTGGAGGTAAAAATTCCTTTAAAAGTCCAAGAATCGTAGTTTGTTTCCCATCTGGGGTAACTGAAGTAGAGAAGAGAGCGATTGAAGAAGCAACTAAGAGTGCTGGAGCTAGAGAAGTTGGATTATTAGAAGAACCAATGGCAGCAGCTATAGGTGCTGGACTTCCAGTTGGAGAACCTACAGGAAGCATGGTTGTAGATATCGGTGGAGGTACTACAGAAGTAGCAATAATATCTTTAGGTGGAGTTGTTACAAGTATGTCATTAAGAGTTGCAGGTGATGAATTAGATCAAGCGATTATAGCATACATAAAAAAACAATATAACTTAATGATTGGTGAGAGAACTTCAGAAAATATAAAAATACAATTAGGTTCAGCTTATGAGGTAGAAGAAAAGGCAGAGAATATGCAAATTAGAGGAAGAGATTTAATAAGTGGTCTTCCTAAAGTAGTAGAAATAGGTGAAGATGAAGTAAGAGAAGCTTTAAGAGAACCTGTATACTCTATTATAGAGGCTATAAAAACAACACTAGAAAAAACACCACCAGAACTTGCAGCAGATATTATGGATAAAGGTATAATGCTTACAGGTGGAGGAGCCTTATTAAAAGGATTAGATGCACTAATAGCCCATGAAACCCATATGCCAGTAAATATAGCAGAAATACCATTAGATTGTGTAGCTGTAGGAACTGGAAAAGCATTAGATAATGTAGATATTATGAGTAGAAGATAAAAAATGAAGATATTCAAGAATAAGCTGGCAGTAATAGTTATACTACTGTCAGTGTCCTTTTTGGGGTTAATTGGTTATTCAGTTCAAAAAGACAAGATGTCCATGGTGGAAAATGGTGTAGGAAGTGCTATAAACTCTGTTCAAGGTGTTGTTTATAAAATAGGTAGTAAAATAAAAAGTTCTTTTAGTTTAGTACTTAATATAGGAAATATAAAAAGTGAAAATGATGAGTTAAAAAAACAAAATGAGAAGTTGAAATTTAATGCTATTCAAAATGATATTTTAAGAAAAGAAAATGACAGACTTAGAGGCATGTTAAACTTTGCTGATGCAAATGGTCAGTATAATTATATAGGTGTAGATATTTTGGGTTTAGTTGGAAATAATTTTTTGGATGGATATGTAATCAATAAAGGCGAAAAAGATGGAATAGAAAAAGGTATGATTGCATTGGAAGGAGAAGGACTAGTTGGTCAAGTTACTAGCGTTGGTAGTAATTGGAGTATAGTTCAATCTATTTGTAATGAGAATATGGCTGTAGCAGGATATGTATTGAGCACTGAAGAAAGTAATGGTATTGTAAAGGGTTATAAGGGAAATGAAGATAAATTTCTTACGGAAATTACAGGACTTTCCTTAGATTCAAAAATTAAAGAAGGGGACACTATACTAACCTCTGGACTAGGTGGCATATATCCAAAAGGAATTAAAATAGGAGAAGTTCTAGAAATTTATGAGGATAGAGCAAAGGTTGTAAAGAGTGCAATTGTGAAGCCTGCAGTAGATTTTAATAAGGTAGAGCAACTTGTAATTATAGTGCCAAAGGAAAAAAGAGATGTTAAAAACTAATAATAAATTTAAAAAAATATTATATTTATTTTTAATAATCACCATTCTTTTTATTTTTGATAATACCATTATAACTTTTTTTGCTATTAAAAATATATATCCAAGCGTTCTTTTTGTATTTATAGTTTGTTATTCCATAATAAATGGATATGATGAAGCAACAATTATTGGTGTTATAACAGGGATTCTTCAAGATATTTATTTTCCGGGAGTCATGGGAATTAACATGTTAATAAACATGTTAATTTGTTTAATGGCAGCTAAAATTGGAAAAGGAATTTTTAAGGATAAGGTTATAATACCTATTTTTTCAACATTTCTACTAAGTTTACTAAAGAGTATTGCTATTTTTGCTATATTTATATTAATAGGAGCTAGTAATAATTTTTTACACTTAATCATATATAAAGCTATTTATGAGATGATAATAGCTTTACTGATATATAGGATTATACTTAAGTTTAGTGAAACCAAAACTATAAAAAAGGAATGGAGATTCTAAAAAAAGTATGAAAAAAAATAAAAGAATAATTAGAAATAAAAAGAATAAAAAAAGTTTTTCAAGATATAATTTATTTTATATAGCTATGGCAGTTATCTTCATTGGAATTACTTCAAGATTACTTTTTTTACAAATAGTAATGGTAGAGGATTATAGAGAAAGAGCAAATAGCAATAAATATAAAACAGTATCCGTTGCAGCAGCTAGAGGAGATATAGTAGATAGAAATGGTAAAGTTTTTGCCGAAAGTATACAAAATTATGTATTACAATTTAGTGAGACAGAAGAAAGTAAAAAGTATTTCTTTAAAACTATGTCTAGAGTTTTTGAAATATTAGATAAAAAGCAAATACCAGTCGTAGATGAATTTCCTATAATTATAAATAATGAAGGAAAACTAGAATATAACTTCAAAGCTACCGATGAATCAAGTAGGAAATGGCTAGAGCTTAGATTTAAAAAGGATAGAGGTTTTTTAGAGAAGATAGTAAAGAAAGAATATGGTGAGGGTAAGAAGGTTTCAGAGCTTACAGATGAACAAAAAAATTATATGGATGTTTTGTTATTACAGATAACTGCAGAAGAAGCCTATAAGAATTTAGAGAAAGATTATGGTGTAGATAGGTACTATGAGTTAACTCTTCATGAAAGAAGAAGATTTTTACTATTAAAAGATGCTATGAAGATGCAAAGTTTTTCAGGGTATAGCCCAGTAGTAATTGCAAATACATTAGATCAAGAAACTGCCTTTGTATTTGAGCAACTACAACCAGATATGCCAGGCATAATAGTTGATACTCAGCCTATGAGAGCTTATCCTAATGGAGAGTTGGGTTCTGCATTTCTAGGATACATGTCTCAAATTAACCCTTGGGAACAAGAAAAATATGAAGAAAAGGGTTATGATGTAAGTACTGATGACATAGGAAAAGCAGGTATTGAAGCAGCTTATGAATCCTATTTAAAGGGAACTAAGGGACAAGAGAGTATAGAAATTAATAAGCAGGGACGTAGAGTTAGAACTCTAGGACAGGTAGAAGCTTATCAAGGAAAAACTGTGCAATTAAATATTGATATGGATGTACAAAGAGCTGCAGAAAAGGCACTAGATGAAGTGATGACTAATCTTCAAAAGAGTGGAAAAAATTATTATGGAGATAGTACTAATGCCACTAGAGGAGCAGCTGTAGCCATAAGTACTAAGGGGGAAGTGTTAGCCCTTGTTAGTAAACCAGGCTTTGATCCTAATATATTCACAGACCCTGGAAAATTAACTACTGAATTGTCACAACAATACTTTAACCCAGATTTAGAAGCTATGGGAAAAGAGTATATTAAAAAAAGAGGTCTTGCAAATATAAAGGGCATTTTAACAGATAAGGAATTAACTTTAAGTTTAGCAGAAAGAGAACAACTATTGCTTGATAGAATGTTCCCAATAGATAAAAGTATACCAGGAAATACTACAAGAAGAGAAGATAGATATGATATATTCCCTAAACCTTTTTATAATTACGGAACATTATCATTAGTTCCACCAGGATCTACCTTTAAGCCAGTTACTGCTCTTGCAGGGTTAGAAGAAGGTGTTATTACTGGAGATACTGAGATTTTAGATGCTGGTGAATATGGAAAATACGGGTACAGGGGAGCTTGTTGGATATGGAATATGAATAAGCAACATGGGTCCCATGGTCGAATTAATGTTAAAGAAGCCTTAGAAGTTTCTTGTAACTATTTTTTCTTTGATGTGGCAGACCGCCTTTTTACAAAGGGTGGTGGAATGGAAAATACTAAAAATGCTTTAAATTTAATAGCAAAATATGGTTGGCAACTAGGACTAGGATTACCGCAAGGTAGCGATTTAAAAGCTTCTACAGGTATAGAAATTGAAGAAAATTTTGGTCAAATATATAATTATGAATCAAATAAAAATGTTCAAGCCAATACATTTATAAATCGAATGGCTGAAGACTTACAAAAGGGAATTAGCTCTATGAATGCAGCATCTCATTATAAGCCTTTTGACATTGTACAGCAAGAGGAAATTGGAACAGGTAAAGAATTAGAGCAAATAAAACTTACAAATTCTAAGAAAAAGGTTTTAGTGGATGCAATTAGAGAAGAAATAAAAAAAGAAGAGATGTCTACCTCTAATGATATCCTAGAAAGATTTAAACCTTTAATTCAAGATATAATTAATACTAATGAGACTATAAAAGCCTTAGGATATTCTGAAGATGATATAGAAAGTATTGCTGTAGCAATGTTCTATTGTGTAAATGATGCACATTCATATATTAAATCTCCAGCTAATGCCTATGATGCATCCATAGGTCAAGGTATGAATCAATTTACACCACTACAACTAGCTAGTTACCTTGCTACCCTTTTAAATGGTGGAGAAAGATATGAAGTAAAGTTGGTTGATAAAATCATTGATAGTAAGACTAAAGAAGTTATTGAAGATATAGAACCAAAACTTATAAGCAAAGCTAATTTCAATAAGGCAAATATTGAAATTATTAAAGAGGGAATGGGTAAGGTTACTCGAGGAGAAAATGGTACAACTTCAGCTGTATTTAGAGATTTTCCCATACGTACCGGAGGTAAAACTGGTACTTCTAACGTGGTAACTCAAACACTACAAGAATCACTAGGAAGAGATGCAGCTTCTGTATATGTAGGCTTTGCACCCTATGATAATCCAGAGATTGTAGTATGTTCTATAGTATTCGATGCTGCTCATGGTGATGGAACTATTGCCAAGGCAATGTTTGAAGCTTATTTTAAGGAACAGATATTAAAAACTAATCCTAATTATGAATTTAAATATAAATAAAAAAAATAACAAATGGATTACCATTTGTTATTTTTTTAAAGGAATATTGTTATATAATAAGTATTTCAACAAAAAAATTATTTTTTCTCAATATAAAGAAGGAATTTAGGCTCTATACGTTGAAATAGTAAGAATATCTCGATATGTGGAGGTTGCATATGCAAGATGATGGTATAAAATTTAAAGGCGAAAAAGATGGACTTAATTTAGTTGTAAATATTAAACTCTTTAGCTCTATAGAAAGCTTAATTGAAGCATTGAGAGTAAAGCTTCGAAAGGGTAGAAGGTTCTATAAGGGTGCCTCCATTAAAATAACTGTAGATATGAGGCAGTTGGAATCTAGAGATTTAAGAGCAATAAGAGACTTTTTATCAACGGAATTTATGATAAAGGATTGCTCCTTTATAAATTTAGAAGATAGTAATAAAAAGGTTTTTAATGGTATACATGAAGGAAAAACTAAATTTGTCAGAAAAACTATAAGAAGTGGTCAAAGATTTGAATATTCAGGAAACATAGTTATTGTAGGAGATGTTAATTCTGGAGCAGAGGTATATGCCGCAGGAAATATAGTGGTATTAGGCTCTGTTAAAGGTAGTGTGTATGCTGGGATTAATGGTAATAATGGTGCTATAATAGCAGCCTTTGCATTAACACCACAAATAATGCAAATTGCTGATCTTATCACTAGATCTCCAGAAGATATGGACAAACCTAGGTATCCAGAATTGGCAAGAATTAAAAATGGAAATATTGTTTTAGAACCATATTCAATAAATAAATATATTTAATCGGAGGTATTAGTAAATGGGAGAGGCTATAGTTATAACATCTGGGAAAGGTGGAGTAGGAAAAACTACTACTACAGCAAACATAGGTACAGCTTTAGCATCAATGGATAAAAAAGTAGTTGTTATCGATGGAGATACAGGATTAAGAAACTTAGATGTTCTCATGGGACTTGAAAATAGAGTGGTATTTACATTAGTTGATGTTATTGAAGAAAAGTGTAGATTGAAACAAGCACTTATAAAAGATAAGAGGTTTAACAATTTATTTCTTCTTCCAACAGCACAAACAAGAGATAAAAATGATGTAGATATAAATGAAATGTTAAGAGTGGTAACCCAGTTAAAACAAGAGTTTGATTATGTAATTTTAGACTGTCCTGCAGGTATTGAACAAGGTTTTGAGAATGCCATTGTAGGGGCAGACTGGGCTATTGTTGTTGTAAATCCAGAAATCACATCTGTCAGAGATGCAGATAGGGTTATTGGAAAATTAGATGCTAAAGGGATAGAAAGACAGGAACTTATAGTTAACAGAATGAACTTTGATATGGCTAAGAATGGGGAAATGTTGACTATAGAAGATATAAAGGAGTGTTTAGCTATTAAAGTTATAGGGGTAGTTCCAGATGATAGAAAAGTAACCATATCTACTAATAAAGGTGAGCCTATAGTGTTAGACAGTTCTGCTTATGCTGGTCAAGCCTTTAAGAATATAGGAAGTAGAATTTTAGGAGAAGAAGTACCATTCCTAGATTTTAATGAATTATACGGTCAAAAAGGATTTATGGGTGCAATAAAAAAATTATTTGGAGGAGGTAGAAATTAGATATGGACTTGTTTAAAATTTTTTCAAGCAAAGTATCTTCAAAGGATATTGCTGCAGATAGATTAAAACTTATTCTAGTCCATGATAGAGCTACCGTTTCGCCAGATTTTTTAGAGAATATTAAAATGGAGTTGCTTAAGACTATATCTAATTATGCAGAAATTGAAAGTGGAGAAGAAATTGAAATAAGAATAACTACTAGTGATGAATATGATGGGAATTCCCCAGCTTTAGTGGCTAGTATACCTATTAAAAAAGTTAAGAGAAGGTAATCAAAAAAGCTATGTTTTCATAGCTTTTTTTCCTTGTTATGATATAATAGGAACAGGTATGGAGGGAGATGCAAATGAATAAATTATTAGAAAAATTTAAAATTAATGATAAGTTAATTAAAAATATAGATTTTAGTATTTTAATTGTAGTATTTTTAATTGTAGCCTTTGGTATAGTTAATATTTACTCTGCCATTGGAGCTAAGTATGCCATGCTTCAATTTGCTTGGATGATTGTAGGTATGATAACTATATACTTCATATTAACTTTAGACTATGTTCAACTTTTAAATTATGCCCCTGTTATATATTGGGCAGCGGTTATACTTTTGCTTTTCAATGATATAACCGGTAAAGCGGTAAATGGAGCTAATGCATGGATTCAAATAGGAAATAGAGCCATTCAACCTGGAGAGTTTGCCAAAATAGGTATGATTCTTATGGTTGCAAAGGTTATAGAAGATGCTGAAGGGGATATAAATAATTTAAAAACATTTTTTAAGGTTTTATTTTATGCAGCAATTCCAGTGATACTAATTGTAATACAACCAGATATGGGACTTACCATGGTTTCATTTTTTATAATGTTAGGTATAGTGATTGTAGCAAACTTAAATTGGAAGGTCATAGTTGGAGGACTTACTGCATTAACAGCTGCTGTTGTAGGATTCTTTTATTCACCTTTTATGAAACCATATTGGAAATTAAGGTTTTTAGCAGTTATTAACCCGGAAGACTATGCACAAACAGAAGGGATGCAGTTAATTCAATCTAAAATAGCCATAGGTTCTGGTGGAATATTTGGTATGGGATTTATGAATGGAAAACAATATAAGTTTGTACCAGAAAACCATACAGACTTTATCTTTGCTGTATTAGGTGAAGAATGGGGATTAGTTGGCGCTCTAGTACTTATGATGTTATATGGAATACTTTTATGCAAACTTATAAATATAGCAAAGAACTCAAAAGATATAGCTGGAGGTATTATAGTGGTAGGTGTAATAGCATCTATACTATTTTCAATAATTCAAAATATCGGGATGACCATTGGATTACTTCCTATATCAGGTATAACATTACCTTTTGTTAGTTATGGTGGAAGTTCTATGTTAACTTATTTTATATCTTTAGGATTAGCTTTAAATATAGGTATGAGAAAGAATAAAATTAATTTTTAGGAGTGATTTAAATGAGAGTTGCATTGGTTGCACACGATAAAAAGAAGGATGACATCATTGATTTTGCTAAAAGATATAAGGATGTGCTAAAGGATCATGAACTTTATGCTACAGGCACTACAGGGAAACTTATAAATGAAATAGTTGGTCTTCCTATATATAGATTTTTATCAGGCCCCTTAGGCGGCGACCAACAAATAGGAGCAAGACTTGCAGAAGGAAATATGGATATGATAATTTTTTTAAGAGATCCTCTTACAGCTCAACCCCATGAACCTGATGTAACAGCCCTTATAAGACTCTCAGATGTTCACTGTATACCTCTTGCAACTAATATAGGTACAGCAGAAGTATTCATGAAGGCTTTAAAAAACAGATAATAAAATTAATAATAATATTAATAAAATAAGCTGTCTCAAGACAATTTGTCAATCTTTTTAAAATGTTGAATTTGTACTTTAATATAAGTCCATGATTAACATTATTTTAGGATTGGCATATACTGAGACAGCCTTTTTTTATTATGCTCTTATGAAAATAAATTTTCATACCCATCATAAAGTTAGTTTTTTTTAATATATATAAATTAGTAATAATAAATTATGGGGGGATATTTTATGGGAATTTATAATGAATATTATCAAAAATATTATTCTAATATGAAAAAACAAACAGGAACCAGTGAGTATAAACCTACAAAATATAGTGGAAATAGTACTAAAGGTAGTAACAATAAATTAAATAGTAGAAGAAATACCTTCCCCATTTATTTAAACATTTTTGGGAAAGGCTTTGCTAATATATTGATTATTCAATGCGTAATAGTTCTAGTTCTTCTAGCTGGACTATTTCTCGCTAGAACATATCCTAACAGTTACGTTAATAAGGTATATGATAAGAGTATAGCAATTATAAATAATGGTTTATTGAAGGAAAAAAATATTACTGTGGAAAATATAGTCCAAGCATTTAAAAAGAAAAATATATTGGATGTATTTAAGGAAGAAAAAATAACTGAAGTTTTTAATGAAGTAAAGTCTATGGTTAGTTTTGAAGAAAAGAAAGAAAATTATATAAAAGAAAACTATGTAAACCCCATAACCATAAAGGATAAAAATCAAATCACTATAAAAGATAATAGACTTTCTTTAAGCCTAACTAATGAAAGTGATATAAAGGCATCCTTTCCAGGAAAGGTAAAGAGTGTCACTGAAGGAAAAGAAATTACTTTAATCCTAGACTATGGTGATGGTATTGAGATGAAATATTATGGTCTAAGCGGTAGCAAAGTTAAAATTGGAGATGCTGTTGATACAGGAGAAGTTATCGGTACAGTTAAGGGAGATGAAGGCAATATATTAAGTATAGAAGTATTTTATATGGGAAATATTTTAAACCCAGAGAAATGCTTTAATTTTGAAACTATGATATAGCAAGATTATTAGGGGGAAATCATTGATACGAATAAGCAAATACTTAATACCCTATATAATTTTAATATTGATTATAGGATTTAAAAGTGAGTTAATTATAGGTTTTATAATCATAATCATCCATGAAATTATTCATTTAATAACAGCAAGAATATTAGGTTATTCAGGATTTTCTATAGATATATTACCAATAGGTACTACACTAAAATTAAAGGAGCTAGAAGAGGCAACTCCTAAGGAAGATATTATTATATCCTTAAGTGGTCCAATAGGGAATTTTTTAATTGCTTTAACTAGTTATTTTTTAGGCAGATATTTTTCTAATTCTAATTTTATTGAATTTTGCAATTATAATTTAGTTATAGGCATATTTAATCTTATACCAGCATTTCCTTTAGATGGAGGTCGTATATTAAGAGATATTCTTAATATTAAGCTCATATATAAAAAAGCTAATAAGATTGCGCTAAATATAAGTATAGTAATAGGATATATATTTGGAGCAATCTTTTTAATGGGATTATGCATGGAGCGACTGGTTTTAGATTTTGCCTTTTTTTCTATATTTATATTAATGATTTCCTATAAGGAAAAAGGGAGGATAGCTTATATAATAATGGGATATATCATCAAAAAAAAGGAAAAGCTAATAGGTAGAGGATACCTAGAAAATAAAAGTATTTCTGTTTATTACAAAATAAATATATTACAATTAATAGAATTAATAGATAAAAACAAGTATAATGTATTTACTGTACTTGATGATGAAATGAACATGATAGGAGTTTTATATGAAGAGGACATATTAAATGGAATTAAGGAATTGGGAAATATAACTCTTGAAGAACTTCTAGAAAGCTATGAAAAATAGTACAGTTACTTGAAATATTATATAGTTGTGCTAAAATGAAACTTAGCTTTAGCGGATGTAAAATCCTCTTAAGCTAAGTTAAATTAACTTAAGGAGGATACTCAATGAATAAAATTTCCGACGATATTTTGTATAGAGTTGAGAAACCAGCTAGATATATAGGTGGAGAATTAAACTCATATAATAAAGATAAAAACAGTGTAGATATTAGATATGCTTTTTGTTTCCCAGATGTTTATGAAGTGGCAATGTCCCACTTGGGAACAAAAATTCTATATCATCTTATGAATGAGAGAGAGGATACCTTCTGTGAAAGATGCTTTGCACCTTGGCCAGATATGGAAAAACTACTAAGAGAAAATAACATTCCACTAGGAACTCTTGAAACTAAGGATTCCCTTAGTGAATTTGATATTTTAGGATTCACTCTTCAATATGAAATGAGCTATACTAATATTTTAAATATGTTAGATATGTGTAATATACCAGTTAGAGCTTCAAAAAGGGGAGAAGAATATCCTATCATCATGATGGGAGGTCCTTGTGCTTATAACCCTGAGCCTTTATATGATATAGCTGATGTCTTCATATTAGGTGAAGGAGAAGAAGTTACCCATGATGTTTTAGATGTTTATAAGGAAATGAAGGGTAAATCAAAGGCTGAATATCTAAGAGCTATTTCAAAGATTCAAGGAGTTTATGTACCATCCCTTTATGACGTAAATTACAATGAAGATGGTACTATTAAGGACATGACTTCAAAGTATGAGGATGTACCTCAAACTGTTAAAAAGAGAATAATTTCAGATTTTAATGCTAGCAATTCTCCAGAAAAATTCATAGTTCCTTATACAGAAATTATTCATGATAGAATAGTTATAGAGACCTTTAGAGGCTGTACAAGGGGATGTAGATTCTGCCAAGCAGGAATGATATACAGACCAGTTAGAGAAAAAACCACAGAAAAGCTTATGGAAGAAATCGATGTTCTAGTAAAAAACACAGGTTATCAGGAGATTTCTCTAAGTTCCTTAAGTATTTGTGATTACTCTAATATCCAAAACTTAATATTTTCTTTAATTGAAAAGTATGGAGAAGAAAAAATAGGAGTATCTATACCATCAATTAGAATAGATGCCTTCTCTGTAGATTTAATAAAGGAGATACAAAAGGTAAGAAAGACAGGATTAACATTTGCTCCAGAAGCTGGAACTCAAAGGATGAGAGATGTAATAAACAAAGGGGTAACAGAAGAAGACCTATTAAGATCTGCTAGAAATGCCTTTGAATCAGGTTGGTCAACTATAAAGCTATACTTTGTTATAGGACTTCCTTACGAAACCGTAGAAGACGTAGAAGGAATTGCACATTTAGCAGAAAAGGTAGTAGAGGAATACTTCCATGTACCTAGGGATGTAAGAAAGAGGGGCTTAAGAGTTACAGTAAGTACTTCTATATTAGTACCAAAGCCATTTACACCTTTCCAATGGGCTCCAATGAATCAAGTGACTGAAGTGAGAGAAAAAATTTCAAGTCTTAGAGATGCTATAAAAAGTAAGGCTATTAACTACAATTGGCATGAATCGGCACTTAGCTACCTAGAAGCAGTATTTGCAAGGGGGGATAGAAAACTTTGTGATGTTCTAGTGAAGGCCTTCGAAAAGGGCACTAGGTTTGATGGGTGGAACGAGTACTTCAACTTTGAATTGTGGCAAGAAGCTTTTGAAGAATGTGGGGTAGATGGAGATTTCTATGCTTATAGAGAAAGAAGTTATGATGAAATCTTACCATGGGACTTCATTGATATAGGGGTAAGTAAAAGCTATCTAATAAGTGAAAATGAAAAAGCTAAAGAAATGGTTTTAACACCAGACTGTAGAGAGAGATGTACAGGATGTGGAATCAATACTAGCTTTAAGGAAAGGGAGTGCTTTCATGGTGCGTTATTTAATAAAATACACTAAAGAAAGTGAAATAAAGTTTTTATCTCATTTAGATTTAATGAGAACTATACAAAGAGTTATAAGAAGAGCAAAACTACCAATAGAGTATTCTAAGGGGTTTAATCCTCATATGAGCATATCTATAGCACAACCCCTATCAGTAGGGGTATATTCTACAGGAGAATACTTAGATGCAGTGTTTATTGAAGCATTTGATGAAAATGAAATTCTAAAGACTTTAAATGAAAATACAGTAGGTGGAGTTAAATTTTTATCCGTTACCAAGGTAGCCAGAAAAGAAGGACAGAAAAATCAACAAGCAATGGCTACCATAGATGCAGCTAAATATATAATAAAGTTTAAACTTCAGGATGAGTCTGCACTAGATATGGATTCTTTATTGGATTTAAGTCAATGGACAATTTTAAAGAAATCTAAATCAGGAGAAAAGGAAACAGATATTAAGCCTTTAGTTAAAGAGATAAAGTACTCCATAGATAATAAAATGTTAACTATAGAAGGACTTCTTAGTTGTGGAAGCAGAGAAAACCTATCAGCAAGTTTACTTAGTGAATTTATAAAAACTCATGTAAAGGGAATTAAGGAAGATGCCTTTGTTGATATAAAAAGAGTAGAAATGTATGCTTTTAAAGGAAAAGAACTACTTACACTTCAAGAGTATTTTGCACAGTACTAGGAGTTGATTTAATGAAAAAAATATTCATTGAAAGACAAAATACATTATTAAAGATTGCAGTGAAATATGGTGATATTCTTAAAGAGTGTTTTATAGAAGAAGATACAGAAGGACCTAAGGTAGGAGACATATATAGAGGTGTAATTAAAAATATAGTACCTTCTATTCATGGTGCTTTCATAGATATAGGTTATGAAAAAAATGGATATCTTTCCCTAGAAAAAAATCAGCATATAAACACCTTAAAAAAAGGTGATGAAGTTATGGTAGAGGTAGTAAAGGAAGAGATAGATAAAAAAGGCCCAAAGGTGACTAGAAACCTTTCCTTACCAGGAGCCTATGCAGTACTTACTAAAGAACATAGCCATATAGAAATTTCAAAAAAGATTAAAACACCAAATTTTAAAGAATTAATAGAAGAAGATATATCAAAACCTGAGAATGTTGGAATAATAATTAGAACAAAAGCAGAAAATATTGATATAAACATTTTAAAGGAAGAAATAAGTGAGTTAATACATAGATATGAAGAAATATGTAATAAGTTTACTTACTCATCTAAAGTAGGACCTCTTTATAAAGATAATGGGATTCTAAGTAGGGTCTTAAGAAATTATACTGAAGGTGGAGCTGAGATAGTAGTTGATAATTATGAAGATTACCTTTACTATGAAAAGTTAATTAAAGAAAAGCGCTTAGAAAATCTTCATCTAAGTTTTTATGAAGGAGCTTTATCCATATTTGATAATTATGGCATAGAAAAAGAAATTTTAGCGTTAAGACATAATAAAATTAACTTATCCAGTGGTGGTAACATTGTGTTAGAACGTACTGAAGCAATGAATGTGGTGGATGTAAATACGGCTAAAAACATAAAGCCATCCTTAAAGGAAAAAAATATTTTAGTAACTAATATGGAGGCTGCTAAGGAAGTAGTAAAACAGATAAGACTGAGAAATCTAGGTGGGATAATAGTAGTAGATTTTGTAGATATGAAATCTCATGAAGATAAAGCTGAAGTTTTAAAAGTTTTACAAGAAGAGTTTAAGGATGATAAGCATAATACTAAAATATATCCTTTCACAGAATTAAATTTAGTTCAGATAACTAGAAAAAAATATGGCAAATCCATATGTGATTATGTTTTTAATTCCTGTGTTTATTGTAAAGGTACAGGAGAAAAAGTATCTTTAGAATATATATTAAGCATTTTAAAAGGTAAAGTGAAAAAAATAAAATCAGAGCAGGGAATTAAAAATATCTATATAGAACTAGATAGAAACTATGAGAATGAAATAAACAATGATATTGTAACTTTTGTGGAGAAATTAGATGGGCTAGACTGTGATATTTTTATTAGATTTCAGGAAAATCTAGATAATTTTAAAGTTGAATCTTTAATTTTTCATAGCCAAATTGAAGCTATGCAAGAATTAAAAGTATTTTCTGCAAAAACTAGATATAAGTAATAATTTTGAAAAACATGGTAGTATTAGAGGTGATAGTCATCAATAAAAAAATACCATAAGTTGCTTTACAATCATCAGCGTATGTGTTAAAATGTCATTTGTAGACCGCACACATAAGGTTTTTAAACTAACTTATAAAATTTTGTAAAGAATTTGTAAGTTATACCTGAGATGGCGAGACTGGATTGAGGAGGTGTATTTAATGTACGCAGTTTTACTTACTGGAGGAAAGCAATACAGAGTTCAAGAGGGAGACGTTTTATTCGTTGAAAAACTTGAAGCTGAAGTTGATTCAACTGTAGAATTCGATAAAGTTTTAGCAGTTGGAAAAGAAGACGGTTTAGTAGTTGGAAAGCCTGTAGTTGAAGGAGCTAAAGTTGTTGCTAAAGTAGTAGCACAAGGAAAAGCTAAGAAAGTTATAGTTTTCAAATATAAGCCAAAGAAAGACTACAGAAAGAAACAAGGTCATAGACAACCATTTACTAAAGTTGTAATTGAGAAGATTGAAGCTTAATTATGATTAAGGTAACTTTCAAGAGAATAAAGAGCATGTTAGTATCATTTCATGTATATGGGCATGCTGAGTATTTTGATGTTAAGCAAAATACAACTGTTTATGATGATGTTGTTTGTGGTTCTGTAAGTAATTTAGCCCAGGTAACAATCTTAGGAGTGTTAGAGGTGCTAAAGTTAAAACCTACATATATCGCGGAAGAGGGAAATATAGCTTTAGATGTATCTAAGTTATCTCATGTGGAAATAGAAAGTACACAAGTCCTACTAGAAACGATGTTATTGGGATTAAAGAATTTAGAAATTAGTTATGGAAAATATATCAAAGTTGTAGTAGAGGAGGTGCAGTGATATGTTACTAATAAACCTTCAGTTATGTGCTCATAAAAAAGGAGTAGGTAGCTCTAAGAACGGTAGAGATAGTGAATCTAAGAGATTAGGGGTTAAACGTGCAGACGGACAATTTGTACTTGCAGGAAACATCCTTGTAAGACAAAGAGGAACAAAAATTCACCCAGGTACAAACGTTGGTATCGGTGGAGATGACACTCTTTTCGCTAAGGTTGATGGAGTTGTAAGATTTGAAAGAATGGGTAAAAGCAAGAAAAAAGCTAGTGTTTATCCAATCGATGTAGAAATTGCAATAGCTGAATAGTTAATTAAGCACCCGTAAGGGTGCTTTTTTATGACATAGGACAATTATTTACTCATAGGGCAATTATTTATTCTATGTTATAAAAAAACATCCCTAGGTGTTAATTAGTTTTAAAATAAAACATAGGTAAAATTATTATTTTTGTAAATAATAATAATATACTCATACTTAATTCGTAAAAATATCAAAGGATATTTTGTTAGGAAGGTGAAATAATAATGTTTATAGATACAGCCAAGATTTTTGTACAGTCCGGAGATGGTGGTAATGGTTCCATTCATTTTAGAAGAGAAAAATTTGCTCCACTAGGTGGACCAGATGGTGGAGATGGTGGAGACGGTGGAAGTGTCATATTAGTAGTAGATAGTAATATGACTACCCTATTAGATTTTTCTTATCACCGTAAATTCGTAGCTCCGAATGGAGGAAAGGGTGAAGGCTCTAAATGCTACGGAAGGGGTGGAGAAGATATTATTATCAGAGTTCCAATGGGAACTATAGTTAAAGACTTTGAAACAGATAAAGTTATGTGTGACTTAGCTCATGATGGCGATAAATTTGTAGTATGTAAAGGTGGAAAAGGCGGAAAAGGAAATGCAAAATTTTGTACTCCTACAAGACAGGCGCCAAACTTTGCAGAGCCAGGTATGCCAGGAGAAGAAAGATGGATTAAGTTAGAACTTAAACTTTTAGCAGATGTAGGACTTCTAGGATTCCCTAATGTAGGAAAATCAACACTTTTATCCATGGTATCTAAGGCTAGACCAAAGATAGCTAACTACCACTTTACTACTATAAAACCAAACCTTGGAGTAGTAGCTGTGAAGGGTATAGAACCTTTTGTTATTGCTGATATACCAGGTATCATAGAAGGAGCAGCAGAGGGAGTAGGATTAGGATTAGAGTTCTTAAGACATATAGAGAGAACTAGAATGCTTATTCATGTAGTTGATATTTCTGGAGTTGAAGGAAGAAATCCTATAGAAGACTTTAAAAGAATTAATGAAGAACTTAAAAAATATAGCATAAAGCTATGGGATAGACCACAGATAATTGCAGCAAATAAATCTGATATGCTCTATGATGAAGAAGTTTATGAAAACTTTAAAAAAGAATTACAAGCTATGGGCTATGATAAGATATATAAGATATCTGCAGCTACCAATGAAGGTGTAGATGATCTTATGAAGGCTGCAGCTGAAATGCTTAGCACAATTCCTGTTAAGGAATTAGAGATTTCAGAAGAGGATAAATTTATTCCTGAAGAAAAGAGATTTACATATGAAATAAATGAAGTCGAAGAAGGTATATTTGAGATTACAGGATCCTTTGTAGATAGATTATTAACTAGTGTAAATGTAAATGAGCCAGATTCATTAAGATACTTCCATAAAGTTTTAAGAAACAAAGGAATTATCGATGAGTTAAAGGATATGGGAATACAAGATGGTGACCTAGTAAGATTAAATGATTTTGAATTTGAGTTCTTATTATAAAATTAGGGGGAAATAAATAACATGATAACAACAAAACAAAGAAGCTATCTTAGATCTCTTGGAAGTCAATTAGCACCTATATTCCAAGTAGGAAAAGGTGGCATAGAAGAAAACTTTCTTAAGCAGATAGATGGGGCTCTAGAATCAAGAGAGCTAATCAAGATAAAAACTTTAAATAATAGTGGGATTACAGCAAGAGAAGCTTCAGAAATTTTATGTGAAGAATTAGGTTGTGAAGGAATTCAAGCTATAGGAAGTAAATTAGTTATCTATCGAAAATCTAAGAAAAATCCTAAAATAGAACTTCCTAAATAATATACATTTAATAGAGTTTTAGAAACCTTTAAATATATGTAACTTTTAAACAAGTATTCCAATTGCAGTTGGTAAAATACTTCATATATGGTATTATAATTTAAAGAGGTAATAGCATGAAAAAGGCGATTTTTGGAGGAACTTTTGATCCTATACATATAGGACATATTCATATAGCTTATGAAGCACTATATAATTTAAGCCTAGATGAAGTCATATTTATGCCAAATGGTCGACCGCCACATAAAAGGGCTAGGGCTGTGACAGAAGAGAAAATTAGGTATAAAATGGTTTATCAGGCCATAAAAGGTGAGAAAAAGTTCTCCATAAGTGATTTTGAGATAAAAAGTGACAGTTTAAGTTATACTTATAATACTCTAATGCAGTTTAACCATAGAGAACCTTATACTCAATGGTATTTCTTAGTTGGAGTAGATAGTTTAATGACTTTAAGGCAGTGGAAAAATATTCACATAATATTAGATAACTGCACTTTAGTTGTGTTTTCTAGAACTGGATATGCTATGGATGATGTATTAAAAATGAAAAAGGATTTAGAGAAAGAGTATGGCAAAGAGATAATCTTGTTAGAAATGTCTCTTTTAGATATATCATCTACAGAAATTAAAAAGAAAATTTCAGAAGATAAAATGGTTAATTACCTTCTTCCCCAAGGGGTAGAGGAGGTAATTAATCAATATAATTTATATAGAAATAAGGTGTAAGGTATGTGGCAGGAAAATAGAATAAAAGATTATATAAAAATTCATCTTACCAAGGAGAGATATAACCATAGTTTAGGTGTAATGAAAACTAGTGAAGACCTTGCAAAACATTATGGTATAAATCCTAATAAAGGTAGAATAGCTGGGCTTTGTCATGATTGTGCTAAAAATTTTTCTGCCAATGATTTAATTAATAAAGCAAGGAGTAATGGAATAATTATTTCAGATATATATTACAAATCTCCTCAGCTTTTACATGGTTTAATTGGAGCATACATATCAAAGGAAATGTTCCATGTGGAAGATGAAGATATTTTAAATGCAATAAAATATCATACTACAGGACGAGAAAATATGTCAACATTAGAAAAAATAGTTTATATTGCTGATTGTATAGAGCCTTCAAGAAATTTTAAAGGTGTGGAAGAATTAAGAACTTTAGCCTATGAGGATTTAGATAAAGCTCTTTTAAAATCCTTTGACGATACTATAATGTATATTTTATCTAGAAACTCAATAATGCATATAGATACCATTAAAGCTAGAAATTATTTGTTAGTTACTAAAAGAAACTGATATTACTAGGTAAAAATTATCTAATAATATATAATAATTTAATTTGGGGAGGCAAAAAAATGGATAAAATCATAATCAACACTGAAAAAGCACCTGCAGCTTTAGGACCATACTCACAGGCAGTAAAGGTAGGAAATTTACTATACACTTCAGGTCAATTACCAATAAATCAAGCTGGAGAATTAGTAAATGATGATATACAAAAGGCTACAGCTGTGTGCTTAGAAAATGTTAAAGCTATTCTTGAAGAGGCTGGTACGTCCTTAGATAAAGTTGTAAAAACTATGGTATTTATAAAGGATATGAATGACTTTGCAGCCATGAATGAAGTATATGGAAAGTATTTCAATGCAAATCCACCTGCAAGATCTTGTGTTCAACCAGGTAAATTACCAAAAGATGCTTTAATAGAAATAGAAGTAATAGCAATAGTAGAATAATTAAGTATATGATTAAGCCTCCTACACAAGGAGGCTTAAATATTTATAAATAGAGGTGACTAGAAGATGAGTTTTATTACATATAAGGTAGGAAAAGAAGGCCAGGATGTGAAGATAAGAGACTACATGAAGGAGAATTTAAATCTTTCCGGTAGATTCATTCGTGGTTCCGCTATGGATAGAAGATTAAGAGTAAATGGTAAGGAAGTAAAGCTTAACTATAAACTTCAAGAAGATGATGTTATTGAAGTTACTGTTAATGCAGAGGAAAGCCAAAATATAGAAGGTGAAGATTTAAACATAAAGGTTATTTATGAAGATGATGATCTATTAATAGTTGATAAGCCTCCTTTTATGGTAGTTCACCCAACTAAAAGTCATCCTATGGGAACCTTAGCCAATGGAGTTATTCATCATTTTAGAAGTAATAATGATAATTCAATAGTAAGATTAGTTAGTAGATTAGATAGAGATACTTCTGGACTTATTATGATAGCTAAAAATCAATTTTCTCACATGAATTTAGCAAAATCCATGGAGAAGAATTTAATTAAAAAGTCTTATTTAGCTATAATTCATGGAAACCTTGAAAATCAAGAAGGTACTATAGACTTACCTATAGGAAGATCTACAGATGAAACAATAAAAAGAGCAGTTTTAGAAGATGGTCAAAGAAGTATTACTCATTACAAGATAAAAGAGAGCTATAAAGAGGGAACTTTAGTAGAATTGGTCTTGGAGACTGGAAGAACCCATCAAATAAGGGTACACTTAAGCTATGTAGGATGTCCTATATATGGAGAACAACTCTATAGTGATTTTAATGATGAAGAATTAATAAGTCGTCAAGCTCTACATGCTTATGCCCTAACATTGCCACATCCTCGAAGTGGTGAGATTTTAAACTTTGAAAGTACTCTGCCAGAGGATATGACAAAGCTTATACATAACCTTCAATCCAAATAGAAAATTCATAGCCGGAGACCTAGCAGCTCTTTACTCCCATGTTGAAAAAGATAGGAGTATTAGAGTTGGAAGTCATGGGATAAAGAAATGGTGCTTCATTAGTTAATAATGCAGCACCATTTATATTTTGGTAAATTAATATTTATTTTTGTATGAATTATAAGAAGAGAAAAGTTTTTTTCGTTTTTTGGCTAATCTTCTTTTCTTAATAATATATATAATAGCCAATATTAGAAGAATAATTCCTAAAACTATTCCACCTATAATCATAAATAGATTTTTATAGCTTATAGTGTTATCTTTTGTAGTAACTAAATTTCCAACTACAGGAAGCACTTCTTCTTCGTAATCACTACCACTTAAAACCTCACTGGTATAGCTTTGATCATTATAATTGACTGCAACAGTAGTAATAGGCTCACCCTTATTAAAAAATTTATTACTAAGAGTATCCTTATTAATTACTATTGATGGCTTTTCTTTAGAACTATTATCCTTTGTATATAGTATGTTTTTATCAGCCAATAAAGGAATAATCGAACCATTAGTAGTTTCGTAAGTACCTATTTCTTCACCTTTTGAAAAAGCTTTTTCAGTGGAAAAGTTTTTAAAGGCCCAATCAAAAAGTTTAGGAGTTTCATCATAATAGGCTTTATTTTCATCAAATAATATTGCTATTATAAACTTGTTATCCCCTTTACAAGCAGAAGCTACAAAAGAATGACGAGATTCATCAGTATAGCCTGTTTTACCAGCAATGGCATCTGGATAATAGCATTCATAAGCATCGTGAAGTAGTCTATTATCGTTCCAAAGAGGTCTTTTTTCTTTAAAAATATTTGTAGGCTGTAAGAAGGTAGATTTAGTTTTAGATATTTCAATATATTTTTCGTGATTTAATAATTCTTTTTCCATAAGAGCTAAATCATAAGCTGTAGTTCTATGTTTATCATCATAAAGTCCATGAGGATTTACAAAGTTGGTATTTTTACAGCCCAGTTCCTTTGCACGTTGATTCATTAATACGGCAAACTCTTCAATGGAGCCAGAGATATGCTCTGCTAGAGCAGCAGCACAATCATTTGCAGAAACCATTATTACTGAATATAACATTTCTTCTACAGTCATCTTTTCTCCCACATCTACATAGATTTTTGAACCCTCAATGGTAGGAGGAAATTCACCTACAGTTACAACTTCATCTAGATCACAATTTTCTAGAGTTAGAAGTACTGTCATTAGTTTTGTTGTAGATGCTGGTGGATAAGGTTTATTTTCATCTTTACCATAGACCACTGCCCCAGTATTAGCATCCATAACTACCACGCTTTTACCAGTTATTGAAGGTGGGTCTGAGTATGCATATGCATTACCATAACTTAATATGGTTATAGCAAAAAATGATAATATGATAAATAATAGTTTTTTCATAGAAATCTCCTTACTATACATATTTAATTTTTATCTAGTAACTTTTTTAACACATAATACATAATTATATCAAAAAAAAGTTGGAAGTACGATAATAATTTATAAAAAATATGGATAAGATGTTAATTGAGAGGTGTATTAAAGTGAAATTAAAAGAAAAAATAATTGGAGCATTATCCATATTAATACTTAGTATTATATTTTTGGTAGCAGGATACATAATTAATCACAATAAAGAAGAAGAATATAAAGAGGTATTCCTTGATGAACAACAGTATTTTCAAAGCAAAAATTCAAAAGGTAATGGAGAAAATGAAAATACTGAGAATAAAGATAGTAATAAAGATAGTAATAAAAAAGATAGTGAAAATCAAGAAAATATAAATGATAATAAAATAGTTGTAGATATAAAAGGTGCAGTGAAAGCTCCTAAAGAATATGAATTAAAAGCAGGTTCTAGAGTAAGAGACTTAATTGAAATAGCAGGGGGACTGACACCAGAAGCAGATGAGGAAAAGATATATTTTTCTAAAATACTAGAAGATGAACAATGTATTAAAATATATAAAATAGGCGAAGAAGTATTAGATTCAGAAATTGAAGTTGAAGAACAGCAGGAAAAGGATACAGGAGCTGTAGATTCAAAAGGAAAAATAAATATAAATAAAGCAACGGTGGATGAACTAATGACCATTCCAGGTATTGGTCAAGTAAAAGCTCAAAGTATAGTAGATTACAGAAATGAAAATGGAAAATTTAAATCCGTAGATGAACTGACAAATATAACGGGTATAGGAGTAAAAACCTTAGAGAAATTGAGAGATAAGGTAGACATAAAATGAGTATTAGTATAGAATTATTAAAGAATTAGTATAATTTTTAATACTAAATAAAGTTAAATTTAATAAAAAATAGTGTTTGTTTTTATTATAAAATAAGGAGGTAAAACCATGTCAAAAAGATTAACAGAACTTTCAAAGACCTCTGGATGAGCAGCGAAAATAGGGCCGGAGACCCTTTCAAAAATACTAGACAAATTACCTAAAATGTCAAATGAAAACCTATTAGTAGGAATAGAAACTTCTGATGATGCAGCAGTTTACAAGCTAACAGAGGATATAGCAGCTATTCAAACCTTAGATTTCTTTACACCAGTGGTAGATGATCCTTATACCTTTGGAGCCATAGCAGCTGCAAATTCCCTAAGTGATGTTTATGCCATGGGAGGAAAGCCTACAGTAGCCATGAATATAGTTTGCTTTCCTAATTGCCTTAATATAGATATATTAGGAGAAATTTTAAAAGGTGGCGCTGATAAAGTCATAGAAGCAGGTGCCGTAGTGATTGGTGGACATACTGTTGAAGATGACGAACCTAAGTATGGGTTATCTGTTATGGGAATAGTACATCCTGAAAAGGTCCTTAAAAATCATGGTTGTAAGGTGGGAGACGTACTTATATTAACAAAGCCTATAGGTACAGGAATTGTTAATACAGCTATAAAGGCAGAAATAGCATCAAAGGAAGTATATGATGAAGCTGTAAAGGTTATGAGTACCTTAAATAAATATGCAGGTGAAATTATAGTAGATTACAACATAAATGCATGCACAGATGTTACTGGCTTTGGAATAATGGGTCACGGATATGAGATGGCATCAGCTTCTGATATCACTATAAAGTTATTTAAAGATAAAATTCCAGTGATTAAAGGTGCTAGAGAATATGCTGAGATGGGGTTAGTGCCTGCAGGAACCTATAACAATAAAGGATATTTAGATGGCAAGTATAAATTAGAGGATATTCCAGAATGGTTAGAGGATGCTTTATTTGATCCACAAACCTCAGGAGGTTTATTAATATCTACTCCTCAATATCAAGTTCAGTCTATGATGGAAAGATTAATGAAGTTAGATATAAAACCTGCTATTATTGGTGAAGTAATTGAAAAGGGTGAAGTACCCCTAGTGGTGGAATAGATAGTCATACATAAGTTGTATCTTATTAAAATGCATGGGAGAAGTAAAATGAATAAGGAATTATTAAGAAAATTACCTAAGATAGATGAACTTTTAAAACTTCAATCAGTAAATAAGTTAATAGAAGACAATTCTAGAACCATAGTTTTAGAATCCTTAAGGGAAGCCATAGAATTTTATAGAAATGGTATATTAAAAGGCAATGTAGATAGTTTAAATACAGAGCAAGTACTAGATTTTGCAGTTCATACTCTAGAAAGCAAAAACAAAATGCACCTAGAAAGGATGATAAATGCCACAGGAACTGTTATACATACTAATTTAGGTCGTTCACTTTTAGGAAAAAAAGCTATAGAAAATGTGATAACAGTGGCAGGTAGCTATAATAATTTAGAATATGACATAGAAAGTGGGAAAAGAGGTTCTAGATATTCTCACATAGAAGAAATTATTAAAAAGGTTACTGGAGCAGAAGCTGCCATGGTAGTAAATAACAATGCAGCAGCTATAATGTTAGTCCTAGATACCTTAGCAAAGGAAAAGGAAGTCATAGTTTCTAGAGGAGAACTAGTAGAAATAGGTGGCTCCTTTAGAATACCAGAGGTTATGAAGTTTAGTGGAGCTAAGCTAGTGGAAATAGGAACTACAAATAGAACTCATCTATATGATTATGAAAATAATATAAGAGAAAATACAGGAGTACTTTTAAAGGTTCATACCTCTAACTTTAAAGTTTTAGGCTTTACAGAAGGAGTGTCCTTAGAGCAGCTTGTAGAACTGGGAGAAAAGCATGAAATTCCGGTGGTAGAAGATATAGGTAGTGGAGTTCTTATAGACTTTGGTAAATATGGTTTTACCTATGAACCTACCGTGCAAGATAGCATAAAAAAAGGTATTGATGTAGTAACTTTTAGTGGAGATAAAATGCTAGGTGGTCCACAGGCGGGAATCATTGTTGGGAAAAAGAAATATATCGATAGAATGAAAAAGAATCAATTAACTAGGGCCCTAAGAGTTGACAAAATGACTTTAGCAGCCTTAGAAGGTACCTTAAAATATTATATAGATGAAAAAGAAGCTATAGATAACATTCCATCTTTAAATATGATTTTGATGCCTAAGGAAGAAGTTAAGAAAAAATGTATACTTCTAAAGAGAAAGCTACAAAGTAAGACTCAGGACTTTAAATTTTATATAGACAAAGGCGAATCCATGGTAGGTGGAGGGTCTATGCCTACAGAAAAAATTGAAACCTATGTAGTTAAAGTAACCAGTGAAAAATTTTCTCCGGAGGATATGGAGAGAAAACTTAGATTAGGGGAAACTCCACTAATAGCTAGGATTTATAATGATGAGCTAGTTTTAGATGGAAGAACCTTATTTAAAGAAGATTTTGATGAAATAGTACAATGTTTTAAGGCTATAGAGTAGATTAGATCAATCAGGTGGGTTACTACCTACCTGCTCTATTATAAAACAGATGCTTTGAAAGGATGAAGTAAAATAGATGAAGCATATAATTATAGGTACTGCTGGACATATTGACCATGGTAAAACTACCTTAATTAAAGCTCTTACAGGAAGGGAAACAGATACTCTACAAGAAGAAAAAAATAGAGGAATATCTATAAATTTAGGATTTACCTATTTTGACTTACCTTCAGGGAGAAGAGCAGGAATAATTGACGTACCAGGCCATGAAAAGTTCATTAAAAATATGTTGGCAGGAATAAGTAGTATAGATGTGGTGTTACTTGTAATAGCTGCCGATGAAGGAATAATGCCGCAAACCAGGGAACACTTTGAAATATTAAAACTTTTAAATATAAAAAAAGGCATAGTAGTATTAACCAAGTCAGATTTAGTGGAAGCTGATTGGTTAGATATGATAAAGGAAGACATAAAGGAAGAATTTAAGGATACTTTTTTAGAGGATGCACCTATTCACGCAGTATCCTCTAAGACTAAAATGGGTTTTGAAGAATTAATTGTAGATATAGATAAATTAACAGAAGAAGTAGAAGCAAAGGATACAGAAGGTCATTTTAGATTACCAGTAGATAGATCCTTTAGTATAAGTGGTTTTGGTACAGTGGTAACTGGAACTATAATAAGTGGAAAGGTATCCCTAGGTGATACCGTGGAGATATATCCAGGTAAGGTTAAGGCCAAGGTTAGAGGAATAAGAGTACATGATGTGCCTTCAGAACTTGGAGAAGCAGGACAGCGTTGTGCCATAAATCTTGCCAATATTAAGGTGTCAGAGGTACAAAGAGGTAATGTGGTAGCTAAGGAAGATATTATGGAGCCCTCTTTAATCATAGATTGTAAGTTGTACCATATAAAAACCGCTGAAAAGTCTATAGTAAATAGACAAAGGGTAAGGCTATATCATGGTACAGAAGAAATAATCTGTAGAATTATACCTTTAGATAAAGAAGAAATTAAACCTGGACAGTGGGCTTACGTTCAACTGAGATTAGAAAAGCCTATTACAGTTCAAAGAAATGACCGCTACATCATAAGAAGCTATTCTCCTATGAATACCATAGCAGGAGGTATAATAATAGAGCCTAATGCTAAAAAATCTAAGAAGGTTACTGCTGAGTATTTAGAAGAATTAAAATTAAAAGAAAGTGGTAAATCTACTAATATTTTAGAAAATACAGTGAAAAATTTAAGCGATACCTATCCAGATTCTTTAGCTATATTAAAGAGTCTTGGTAAAAACATGGATAACATAGAAGAGGAATTAAAAGCTTTAGAAGATCAAGAAACCATAATAAGACTAGGAGGACAGGATAATAGCATATTCATCCATAAAGATTTCTTAAAGGATAAAACAAAAGAATTAAAGGCACTCATAGAAGATTTCCATAAAAAGAATCCATTAAAATTTGGAATGTCTAAGGAAGAAGCTAAAAATAAAATATTTACTAAAAAATTAAAACAAAAGAATTATGATGAGATATTAAACATGTTAGTAGAAAAGAAAACATTAAAAGTAAGTGAAAAGTTTATAGCTTTATATGATTTTAATGTAACCTTGAATAAAGAACAAGAAAGAATGAAAAACTTTATAATAAATGAATATAAAAGGTTAAAGTTTACCCCTCCTAAATATGTAGACTTATGCCAAGGGGAAAAAGATAGAGCTGGATTTAAGATGGTATATGAACTTCTAATAGATAAGGAAATTTTAATTAAATTAAATGAAGACTGCACTCTTCTTAAGGAAGATTATGAAGAAGCTAAGAATAAGGTAAGAAATTATATCCTTGAAAATGGCTCTATATCAGCAGCTACCGCTAAAGAAATTTTTGAAAGTAACAGAAAATATACCATTGCTATCCTAGAACATCTAGATAGTATAAAATTCACTAAACGTGTAGAAAATGATAGAGTAATGTATTAATAGTGAAAAAAATCAAGTATTGATGGTTTTAATACTTGATTTTTTATCTATTACATCTTATAATACCAAGTGTAGGAAGTAATATGGGAGTAGATAGGTGCTGGTGTGCCTGCCGGTCTTCAAAACCGAGTTGCCGTGCTAAGACCACGACGGGTGAGTTCGATTCTCACATATTCCCGCCAAAGTAATATAAGGACTTGAAAGTTAGTAATACCAACGGTAAATAACTTTTGAGTCCTTATTTTATGACTAAAAAACTAGAAATATGTTTGTAGGCTGCGAGAATAAACAGAGTTCTTTGCTTCAGAGGGAGTTTTTACTCCCTCTGAAGGTTACTAACAGAATTCTTAGTATCAGTATTTTCGATACTTAGAATTCGTTGTCCTTTAGGGGAAATCGTTATCCAGGGTCGTAGCCGCTCTTTACTCCCACTTTGAAAAAGATGGGAGTATTAGAGCGGGTAGTCATCGGATAAATTGAAAAATATCGATGAAATTTGTTGTAATAAAAAGTAAAATGTTTTAAAAAAATACAGTAAAAATATTGAAAATAAATAATTCAAATGGTAATATAGGTATATGTAATACGTAACACGTACTACATATACCTATATTTTATTTGGAGGGGAGGAGATTTTATGAAGTATATTGGAAATGCCTATGGCTCAGGTGGAATTAGCCCAATGTGCGCAGTAGATGGATGTCCAGCTAAGGCTTGTGGAGCTGATGGATGTGCAGGTAAATTATGTGGCGGAAACGCATGTGGTGGAAATGCATGTGGAATTGAAGCATGTGCAGTAGATGTTTGTCCTGTAGACGGATGTTGGATCGATATTTTTTCAACTACTGGTGAAAATTAGGAGGTGTTTATATGTTTATTGGAAATTTATATTCAGAGGGAGATCATTACAAGGGAACTATAGAAACAGCTTGTTGGATTGACGGTTGTGGAGCTAAGGTTTGCGGACTTAAGTTCTGGTAAAAAAAATTAAGAGCATTAGAGAGCAAGATTTTACTGTAATCTAATGCTCTACATATTGGAGGGATATTAATTAATGAAGTATTCAAAATTTAATCTTTTAATACCATACAACAAAGAAGAAAATATTTTATTTAATACATTATCAGGAAATAGTTTTTTAGTTGATGATAAGACTATGGGAAAAATGAAAGAAAATGATATGAGTGAAATAGACGAAGAGCTAAAAAAAGAAATGATTGAGAAAAAATTAATAGTACCAGATGAGATAGATGAAAATAGATATTTTGATTTTTATCATAATAAAGCTAAGTATGGAAATAATAATTTATCTTATACAATTTTATTGACATGGGCATGTAATTTGAGATGCGTATATTGTTATGAAGGTGCAGGAGAGGCAAAGAGTAATTCAATGACAATAGAAACAGCTAATTCTATAATAAAACATATAAAAAATGAATCTCTTCAAAGAGGAACAAAAAGTGTAAACATTATACTTTTTGGAGGAGAACCTCTAGTAAATTATAAAGCAGGAGAACACATACTAGAAGAACTTAGCCAATTTTGTAAAGAAAACAATATGACACTTGTAACATCAATTATAACCAATGGTACATTGTTAGACGAAAGAATAGTAGAATCATTAGTTAAATATAATTGTAAGTATGTACAAATAACAATAGATGGAACGAGAGAAATTCATAATACAAGAAGAATAGGAAAAAATGGAGAAGGAACCTTTGATAAAATAATAGAAAGCTTAGAGTTGCTAAAAAAATACAAGGACAAGCTGCATACAGTAATTAGAGTAAATGTAGACAAAACTAATATAAAAGATATGAATGAACTTATGGATTTCTTTCATAGCAAAGGGCTTGATGAATTAAGTATAGATTTTGGAATAGTAAGAGGTGGAACAGATGCATGTTCATCCTATGAAGATAACTGTTATGTAGAGGAAGAATTAGGTGATTTATTAAGCAATTTGTGGACAAAGGCAGGTAAAGTAGGCTTTGATGTTAAGAGAAGACCAATGAGAAAATGGACATACTGTGGACTTAATTGTGATAATAATTTTACCATTGAGCCAAGTGGAGAAATGTATAAGTGCTGGGAACATACTGGTGAAGAAGAACATAGAATTGGTAAGTTAGATGCAGATGGCAATATAAAAGATATAACATATAAATACTTTGAATGGATGACTAGAAATCCACTAAATGTAGAGGAGTGTAGAGATTGTGTATATCTTCCAGCATGTGGAGGTGGATGTGGATCAGTTAGCTATGGAAAAAGTGAGAAGTATGAAGATTCAGGTTGCTTTAAAATAAAGGGGATAGTAGAAGAACAAGTTAAGAGTTACTTTTCAGAAATTATAAATAAGGGTTAGTGAGTTTAATGAAAATATTTCGTTTAATTCAATTTAGTCTATCAAAAAGAAAATCTGAGTTTTTTACATTTTTGATTTTAAGTATTTTATCATGGAGTATTAATATAATAATGCCTTATATTATTGGAGATTATATTGATAATTTAATAAATGTAAAAGCAATGGAAAATATATATCGTTTTACATTAATATCTATTGTACTTACGATTTTTGCAATAATAAGCTCATATCTATCAAACATGAAAAAAGTAAAAATTGTTACTAATATATCTTATGATTTAAAAGAAAAGTTATTATTACAGTTGACGAAAACAAGTCAAATTGAATTAAAGAAAAAAGATGCAGCTTATTTAAGTCAAAGAATCTTTTCAGATACAGAAGAGATATCAAGTTTTTTTATAACTAATTCAATAGGTATAGTAATACAGGTATTAAGTATTATAATTGTAGGATTTATGCTTTTTAAAATAGATTGGTTAATGAGTTTAGTATTAATGATATTTGTTCCTATATATATTATTTCTTATTTAGCATTTAAAAAGCCTTTATATGAGAAAGGATATTCAGTAAAAGAAGAAGAAAATATATTTTTTTCAGATGTAAGTTATAAAATAAGTAATATTTATTTTATTAAGTTAAATTCTTTATATCAAAATATATTAACTGAAGTACGTGAAAAATATGAAAAGTTATATAATATCATTATGAAATTTACTAAACTAGCTTATATTTTTTCATCGCTAGGTTCTACAATAAATAATTTAGCCAAAATAGCACTTATATTTATAGGTGGAGTAAGAATTATAAGTGATAATTTAACTATTGGAGAATTTACAATAATGAGCAGTTATTTTGCTATTTTTATTGGAGCAATAAATTACTTTTTAGAATTAGGAAAAACCTATCAAAGTGCTTTAATATGTCTTAATAGAATAGGAGAAGTTAGTACTTTAGAAAAGGAAATCAATGGAAGCAAACTAATAGGACACATTGATGAAATAGAGTTAAAAAATGTTTCTTTTAGCTATAATGGTAATGGAAATATTTTTAAGCCCATCAGTTATTTATTTGAAAAAGGAAATATATACTGTATTGTTGGAGAAAATGGAAGTGGAAAAAGTACTTTAATTAATGTCATATTAAATATATATAATAATTATCAGGGCGAAGTATTTATAAATAATAAAAGTATAAAAAATATAGATATGCTTTGTGCCAGAAGAGATTTATTTTCAGTTGCAGAACAAAATCCTGCTTTATTTGAAAGTAATTTGGAGGCAAACTTGAAATATTCAATAGATAATTGTGACCTTGAGCTTTTAAATTATTATGTAGAAGCGTTCAAATTATATAATGGAGAGTCTAGATCAAATTTGAGCGAAAAAAAAGTAAATAAAAAGAATGACACCATATCTGGTGGAGAAAAACAAAAAGTTTCATTAATTAGAGCACTTTTAAAAGATTCGCATTGTCTCATATTAGATGAACCATCAACATATTTAGATGAAGATGGAATGAATGCGTTAAAAAAGATTTTATATGAAGTTAAAGATAATAAGATAGTAATTATAGTTACACACGATGATAAGATAAGAGAAATCGCAGATTATGTTTTTTCTGTTAATAAGTAATATTTTTGAGATTTTTAGATATTAAACCATGACTACAAGTCTAATACTCCCATATTTTTTAAAATGAGAATAAAGAGTTGCTACGTCCGTGGTTAAGTATTTCACTAAGGGACAACAACCTATTAGTATGGAAATATTGATACTGAAAATTCTGTTAGTGAGTATCAAAAATACTGATATTAAGAACTCTGTTAGTAGATATCAATAATACTGATACTAAGATGTATATTAGCATGTATCACAATAGGATACTAAGAAATCTGTTTATGGTAATATAAATTTTTCACTTGCATTTAATTCAATAGAGTATTAAAATGATGTACTACGTAGAACATATTAAGTAATGTGTAGTACATCTTTTTATTATAGAAAAGTTTACTATAAAAGGATCTAAAGACAACAATAGATCAGTAATACTGGTTGTAGTTTTACTACAATAATACATAACAATAAGTTTAAAGGCAATAACGGAGTAATTAATATTTGGAATTGGAGGTTAATAATAAAAATTAAAGATGGAAGATAAGTATAAACCATTAACAGAATCAACCTATTATGTAATGATAGCATTTCTTTATGAAAAACATGGATATGCTATAAAAATGTTTTTAGAAGATAAAACTCATGGTAGAATTAGTTTAGGACCTGGTACTCTATATGGAATTATAAATAAACTGAATGAAAAGAATTATTTAACGCCTATAGAAGATGATGAGAATGACAAAAGAAACTCTTACGAGTTAACAGATGAGGGAAAAGAAGTACTTAAGAATGAATATGAAAGAATAAAAGAAATCTATACCTTTGGAGAAAGATTTATTGATAAGAAGTTATAAATTTAAAGGGAGGTAAAAAAGTGATTAAAAAATTTAGGCTTTTTTTAGACCCAATTGAAGGTCAGGAAAGGTGGTTAAACAATATTGCAAAACAAGGATACAAACTAAAAAGTGTATCTCAAAGGGGATGTTTATATACATTTTCAAAGGAAAAAGATAACCACTATATTTACACAGTGGAATTAGTTTCCAATCACAGTAATGAGTATATTGACAATTATATAAAAGAACTAAATGATTTTGGAATTAAATGTTTTATAAAGGGAAGTAACCTTGGACAGTATTCTTTTGGAAAGTTTAAACTTAGACCATTTATTAAAGAAAGTAAATCTAGAGTTGCAACTTCTAAAAATATAAATAGGGAATTATTAATTTTGGAAAAACCAAAGGAAAAGGATGAAGATAAATTTGAAATATATACAGATGTAGAGGATATTAATCAATATTACTCTAATATGGTTTCCTTATTTAGATATTTTACATTAATTCCATCATTATTTTTACTTTTAGTTTTATATGATCTTCTATGGAAAGGAAACTATAATACTTTAGAATTAAAGATAATTATTGCAATTGTTTTATTTATATTCACAGTTTTTTGTGGATATAAAAGTTTATATTATAAGAAAAAAGTCCAAAAGTAGAAACCTAATCAGTAAATAGATAAATAGATAAATAATTAAATGAAATAACAAGTAAAATATACAGAAAAAGTAAGGTTGGTATTGAAGGTGTACAAAAACAATGATATAATAATTATATTATAATACGAGTGACGTATTACAATATAATTATCAGACAGGAGGTATAGTTAAAATTTTAAGAATATTTGTTTTATTTTTAGGAGGTATATTTTGAAAAAGTTAGTATTATGTTTTTTTATCATTGCATTAACATTTATGTCATTGGTAGCTTGTAATAACTATAGTACAGAGAATTCAAGTTATAAGATTAATAGTGGAGACATAAGTAAAGATAATAATGGGATAAAAGGTTCTTATAAAGAATACAACGGATATTATGAATATAGTGTAAATTTTGAAACGGAAGAAGTGAAATTTCATATTGATTCAGAAACTTTAAATGGTGACATAAATATTAAATTGATAGACAAAGAAAAAAATGAAGTTTTTTCAGTAGAAAAACCAGATGATTTTAAAAAAGATGTGGAGATTAACAAAGATGAAAAATATACTATTGTCATAGAAGGAAAAAATCATGAAGGTGATTTTAATATTAAATGGGAATAGATTAATTAAAATAAATACTTAAAAGGGAGTAAAACTCCATTCCTTTTTTTGTAACGGGGTCTGACCCCGTTACTTTTTTTGGAATAATCCTTGAAACCCGCATGAACACAACAAATAGTTAACTAGTTAACTATTTATATAGTTTTATAGGTAAATAGGTAACTATAGAAATAGTCATATAGTTACCTATACAAATATTTCTATATTTACATATGATTTCATTGATATATTCATACAATTTTATATTTACATTCACTATATTAACTTCAATGAAATTATAAATGAAAATTTTTATTATATAAATAAAGGATTTTCATCCTAAAAAAAGAATAATAGATATTACATTTAAGAATAGAAAACTTGTATTCTATATGGGAAATAAGTTATATATTATATTTCTACGATTGTAAGGGAGAAATGGATTATGAAGAAAGTTTTGACAGTGGTATTAATAGCAATTTTATATTTATCCTATTTCGGAGCAACCGTTGTAAAATCGAATTTTTTTGGGAACATTTTATCTCCCATTGTAACTTTTATAGCAGCTTATTATGTTTTTAAAGGTTTTTATATGGAGGAGAAAAATAAGACATTAAAAACTTCAGGACTATTTTTGGCTCTAAGTATTTTAAACTGGGCTGTTTGTGATGTTATGTGGGCAGTGGAAGCTATAATTCTGAAAATTAATCCAGAACAAGTTAGTGCTATAGTAAGTGGGTATTTATTAACTAATGTACTGTTACTATGTTCCTTAATTATAGGTGGATATCATCAATTTAAAAAATGGAATGCAACCCAGGTTTTAATAGATACTGTTGCAATAACAATCTGTACTATGACTTTAGTTTGGGTTATATTTTTTAATACTGATATGCAAAATGCAATACTTATGAAAAGTGATTGGATTTTTATGATTTGTGTATTTGTAGACTTTTTAATATTTATATGGGTTGCTAGTTGGTTCTTGTCTATAAGAAAAGGGAAAATACCTTTATATTTAAGGGTTACAGCTGGTTCATATATACTTTATATAGTTTTTGATATTATTTATTATTATGAATATTTTTACAGCCTATATGAGCCGAATTCATTATTAGATGCTGCATATGTAATTGCTTTTGGAGTGGCAGCTATAGGGTCAATTATTAAAATTAAAACTCAACATAAGATAGAACGTACTGAATTCATGAATAGTGGTAGAAATAAAAAGGGGCTTTTATTATTAACTGCTCCAATAATTTTAATCCTATTTAAAGGAGTGCAGTTAGAATATTTATTATTAATGCTTATAGTTATTACCTTTTACTATATACATTCAAATCATGTTCAAACCAATATACTTAAAGAAGAATTATTAAAAAATGAAAAGCAATTAAACTTAAGGTTGGAAAGCAAGGTTCAGGAAAGAACAAAAGAGTTAAATGATTTGATAAATAAAGATGTAGTTACAGGATTACATAGTAGGAGATATTTTCTTCAGCAGATAGATAATAATATTAATAATCTGAAGAAAGATGAAAATATTATTCTTTTTTACATTGATTTAAATAAATATAAAATGCTAAAAACCATGTTTGGTAATTATATTGGGGAAGAAGTATTAGTGGAAATAGGAAAGAGACTTAAAGAGTATGTTTACAGAGAAGAAGATATTTTAGCTTCCTTTGGTGAAGATGTTTTTGTTTTTGCTAAGGAAGGTTCATATACCTATGAAGATGGATTAGAAATGGCTAAAAATCTTATACATGCCTGTAGCGACATATTTACCATTGAAGAGTATGATATACGAGTTACTTTAAATGTAGGAATATCTATATATCCCCTTGATGCAAAAAATAGAGATGAAATGATTAAACATGCAGATATAGCTATGCTACAAGCTAGGCTATTAGGATTTAATAGGGCAATGGTCTTTACCCAAAAACTAGGAGAATTAGCATTTGCTAAAAATGAAATTGAAATTATGCTTAAAAAAGCTGACTTTAATGAAGAATTTCAATTGTATTATCAACCACAAGTCTCCATTGAAGATGAAACAATTATAGGCTTTGAGGCACTTATGCGATGGCAAAGAAATGATGGAAAATTCATTTCTCCTGGTGAATTTATTCCCATTGCAGAGGAAACAGGATTTATAATTCCCATAGGATATTGGGTTATGGAAACTGCCATGGCACAGCTATCCCAGTGGAAGAAAAAAACTAATAAACACCTTAGAATGGCAATTAATGTTTCTGTAAGACAGTTAAAGGATAATAGTTTCATTATAAAATTAAAAGAAACCATGGAAAGATATCATATTGCACCTGAAGAAGTAGAAATTGAAATTACAGAGACTTTAGAATTGGAAGAAGATATAAAAGTTAAAGATACATTGTTAAAGATTAATGCAATGGGTATTTCAATAGCTGTTGATGACTTTGGCACTGGATATTCTTCTTTATATTATTTAAAGCAGTTACCAGTAGATAGGATAAAAATAGCCAAACCTTTAGTAGACCTAATAGATAAAGATAACTATGATTATGCAATCGTTAAGGCTGTAATTACCGTTGCTAAAGCAATAAGGGTTCCTGTAATAGCTGAAGGGGTTGAAAGAAAGGAACAATTGGAATGTCTAAGAAAATTACAATGTGATGAGATTCAGGGATATTACTTTGCAAAGCCAATGCCAGCAGAAGAAATATATATAAATTGGTTATAAAATTGAATTACAATTTATTACTTTGGCAATGATACTACAGGGTGATATTATGGATAAATCAATGGTTCAGATATGCTTGGCAGGGATTTTTGGATGTACTATATATTTTTTATATAGCTACATGGGAATTTTACCAGCTGTAGTTTTTATAGTAATTTATATACTTTTACTTAAAAAAGATTTTAAGAAACCCCTAGCTTTTATAGTTATGGGGTTTTCTATGTTGTTTTTTATAAACTGCATTATATATTTTTATTCCATGGACCTAGGGGAAAATATTAAGTGCAGAATTGTAGAGGAAGGGAAGGATTACTATATTGGTAGTCTTCAAAATAGAAGAATTAAAATTTTTCCTAAGAACAAGGATATTCAATTGGGAAGGCAGTACATATTAAAAGGAGAATTTCATAGGAAGGTAGATTATAGTAAAGGCATTGTAGGAGAGTATAACCTGATAGCTTCAAAGCCTTTAAAGGAAGATTTAATATATAAGGGATACTTGATAAAAAGTCATCTTTATAATAAGCTTTTAGCTGTTACAGATGAAGAAGGAGCTGCTATTATACTGGCAGTAAGTGGTGGCGATGATAGCTATATTGATTACGATAAAAGAGAAGAGTTTAATGCTTTAGGTATATCCCATATAATAAGTGTATCAGGACTTCATGTATCACTAATTTATGGAGTACTTCAAAGTATAATTGGATATAAACTAGCTTTAATAGTTCTTTTCTTTTATGTTATATTTACTGGAGGAAAAAGCTCTACCTTTAGAGCCTTTATAATGATATTTTTACTAGTATTAGGCCCTAAGGTGAAAAAGACCTATGAAGGTATATCAGCCTTAGCCTTTGCAGCATTTTTACTTCTGTTAATAAAACCTTACTACATATTAGATATAGGTTATGTACTTAGCTTTTTAGCCGTATTAGGAATCTTCACTTTAAATAATAAAATTAAAAGGAAATTTTATAAGCTCCCCAATTTTATAGCCGCCTCCCTTAGTTTAACCTTTAGCTCTATGATTTTTACTACACCCTATATAATAATGAGATTTAATGCTGTGAGTTTAGGTGGACTAATTTCTAATCTATTTCTGATTCCCTTTTACACCTTTCTATTAGTTTTAGGTAATCTTCTGCTTCTATTTATTAAGGTTCCAACGGTGTTTAATCTTTTGTCTCTCATTACTAACTCAGTGTTGCTTATAATTGATACCATGGAGGCTTTCTTAGTTAATCTTTTGCCATTACCCTTAGAATTTACTTACATAGAAGGGGTTATGATTCTCATATTATACATAAGTTATATCCTTATAAGAAGAGGGGTGAAATCTTTAAGATACTTACCTATATTACTATTTCTTTTAACTATAAAGCAGCAATATATAATTTACCCAGAAATAAATTTTATAGGGGGGAAAAAGGCTGATATTGTAGAAATAAACTATGGTACCAGAAAAGTAATGGTATGTAATCAAAAGGTGAAGTTGAAATATGTCTATGAAAATTATAAGGGGTTAGATAGAATCTATGATGAATCTGAAGAAGAGCTAACCTTAAAACTATCAAAGCATTGCATTATAGATGTAGAAGATAAGGATGGAGTTATCTATTTACAAATAAATCATAGGGGTAAAATTAGCAATATAATTATAGATAAGGAATATGAAAAAGAAGCCACTCAATGCTGTTATAAAAGCAATTTTTCATCAACAAGTCCAAACTGTGATATAATAAGGATTAACAGAAAAAGAGAAGGAATTATTCTAGGACATTATTATGAAAACTATAAACTCATAGGTGGAGAATTATATCATAATTATGTTCACTAGAATAAGTATTATGCTGAAATAAGTATTATACTGAATTAAAGAGTGGAGGAATTTTTCTTGATAACCTTAGAACAACTTGAAAAACACATAAAAGAAAATAAACTAAAAAATTGTTATATACTTTGTGGTTCTGATGAAGGACTTATAAAGACAGCTATAAAAAAAATAAGAAGTTTAAAGATAGATGAAAGTTTTGCTGATTTTAACTATACAAGAATTTCTGGAGATAAATTAGATGTAGATGCTTTAATAAATAATTGCGAAACTATACCCTTTATGAGCGAATATAGAATGGTAGAAATCTTTAGAGCTAACTTTTTAAGAGATAAGGGAGAAGATATAGATAGCCTTAGAAACTATCTTAAGGATATTCCTCCCTATACCTTTTTAATTATGTACTATGTATTTGAAGATGATAGAGAAAAACTTAGTAATAAGGTTAAGAAGCTTCAAAATGTATGTGAGGTTGTAAAAGTTGACAAACTAAAGGGCATGGGCCTTCAAAGTAAAGTAAAAGCCATCTTTGAAGAGAAGGGAAAGTCCATAGGGAAAAGTGAAGTTGGATACTTTTGCTCCATCATAGAAAATAACATGAACATAGTAGATAACGAGATAGAGAAGCTTATTTTATACACTGAAGGAAGGGCGATAACTAGAGAAGATATAATAAAGATGTGTCCCTATGAAAAGGAGAATGATATATTTAATTTAGTATCCTATCTTTCAGAAAGAAATATAAAGGCAGCCATAGATACTTTAAATCAATTGATATATAGGGGTGAAAAAACACCTAAAATATTATCTATGATAGAGCGTCAATTTAAGCTTTTATTTGCCATAAGAATAAAGGTTGGAAAAGGGATTAGAAAAGAAGACATAGTAAAGGAATATAACCTAAATCCCTATATTGCAGATAAGATGATAGTTCAAAGCAAAAAGTTTTCTCAGGAAGCTCTAAAGAAGAATATAGAAAATTGCATTGAAACGGAAAGTGAAATAAAAAGTAAATCTGTAGATCAAAAGAATGCCATTGAAATGCTTATGGTAAAGACCATGATGAATAAATAAAAAGTTTTAAACTAAATATATGCAAAAAAATAAATAACCGGTGAATACACCGGTTTATTTATTAAGCAGATAATCCATTTAACTTAGCTGCTAATCTAGATTTTTTCTTAGCTGCTTTATTCTTATGTATTATGCCTTTAGAAGCAGCCATATCAAGGGCTTTAACTACAGTTTTAAAGCTTTCTTGAGCAGCAGCAACGTCATTGCTAGCTAGAACAGCTTCAAATTTCTTTATAGTTGTCTTTAAAGAAGACTTTATCATAGTGTTTCTCATAGTCTTAGCTTGAGTAACTTTGATTCTTTTTTTAGCTGACTTAATGTTTGCCATTATTAATTCACCCCCTTGTATTTTTATCAATCTCTCAGCGGCAGCTTTGGGGAAGTCTGCTTACGAGTTTCATATAACAAAAGCTATTATAACATTAAATTTTGCGTACTTCAAGTAGAATTTACCTTTAACATATTAGTATATGAAAGAAACTTTGGGAAAAGATAAATATACATACTAATGTATATAGGAATAATATGAAAAATACCATAAATGAGGTGTGATAATTATGATGAAGAAAAACAAGTCTAAGGATAAAGAAGAAGTAGTTTACAGTGTAAGGACAGATTTAGCTTTAGAAGCTAAAGAGATTTATAGTGAAAATAATCCTGGAAAATTGTCAGGAGTAAAATCGGAGGAATACATAGATAATAACGTTAGAGTTACTGCAGTAAAAATATTAGATGAAGAAGGAGCTAAAAACATAGGAAAACCTATTGGTGAATATATAACCTTAGAATTTCCAGAATTCGTATACTATGATGGTGAGAGAATAATAGATGTAAGTGAAGTTATGGCTAAAGAGTTATCAAAGCTGATTAATCTAAATGAAGATATGGTAGCTTTAGTGGTAGGGTTAGGTAACTGGAATATCACCGCTGATGCCGTAGGACCAAAGGTAGTGTCAAAGATAATGATAAGTAGACACTTAAAAGAATATGTTCCAGATAGCATTGATGAGGGGGTAAGACCAGTGTGTGCTATATCCCCTGGTGTCTTAGGACTTACAGGTATGGAAACCAGCGAAATTATAAAGGGTATAGTAGATAAGGTAAAACCTAGTGTAATAATTTGTATAGATGCTCTTGCTTCTAGGAAGACACAGAGGGTAAATAGAACTATACAGCTAGGTAATACAGGTATATCTCCAGGAGCAGGAGTTGGAAATAGAAGATTAGAGCTCAGTGAAAAGACCCTAGGAGTCCCTGTAATAGCCATAGGAGTGCCTACAGTGGTAGATGCAGGAACTATAGCTAATGATACCATAGACTTAGTTTTAGAAAGCTTAATCAAGTCTTCAACTAAGGGTGGTGCCTTTTATAGCATGCTTAAGGAAGTTGACAGAGATGAAAGACAAACATTGATTAGAGAGGTTTTAGACCCAGAATTAGGGGGCATGGTAGTAACTCCTAAAGATATTGATAAAGTAATAGATAGTGTATCTAAAATAATTGCCAATGGCATAAACATAGCCCTTCAACCAGCTTTAACCTTAGATGATATAAATACCTATTTAAACTAAAGTAATAAAATTTATTCCCTCCTCATATAAATTATTAGAGTAATTAATTATACCTATGTATAACTCAAACAGGGGGGGATACGGTGAATAACAAAAGTAAGACAGATGCTGGAAAGTATTGTTCTAGAGCTATCCTTGCTATAATAGCAGTAGTCATGGTAATATCTATAGGTTTATCTAGGTCTACCCAAGCCTTAGATGATGATAACTTAGAAAGTATCAATAGAACTAACTTTTTTATGAAGCTCATAGGGCAAAGTGTCAGTACTTTAAAGCCAGCAGTAAATAAGGATGATACAAAATTTGTAGGTAATTTTACCTTGAATCCTTTGGATATAGTTAGAAAGGAAATAAGCTTTTTAGACGAAGAAAATTTAAGGGATAAAACTGCTCTTGAGAATGTGAAGGAACATGCTAAGGTAGTACAGAAAATTACAATAAATCCTTTCGAACTAAAAGATACAGACATAAATAAATTTCAAGAAGGGGTAGACGTAGTTGGTGATCCTAAAGATAATTCTAAAAAGAAGATATTGATATATCATACTCATACTAATGAAGCTTATGCAGAAGGAAACGGTGGATTATCTACCACCGTAGCAGGAGTTGGGGATGTTCTTACTTCTGAACTAGAGAAATTAGGCTTTACAGTTGTCCATGATAAAACAATACATGATAAGGCTGATTATAATAGAGCTTATCATGCGTCTAGAGAAACCATAAGTAAAAACATAAGTAGTTATGGAGAGTTTGATTTAATAATAGATCTTCATAGAGATGGTGGTCCTAGAAAAGAAGATGTTACTGGAAACATAAAGGGAGATGATGTTGCAAAGCTTACTTTAGTAACAACCATGCAGGACCCTAAATATCCTAAGCATATAGAAAATGTTAAATCCATATTTGCTATAGCAAATAAGCTTTATCCTGGGTTGTATAGAGAGAGGGGCATTATAGCCTATGACCATGGAGGTATTTTATTTTATAACCAAGATTTAAGTGATAATGCTATACTCATGGAGGTTGGAGCAGATACCAACAAATTACAAGAAGCTAAAAACTCAATGAAATATATGAGTATAGTTTTTGCACAATATTTAAATTCTAAGTAAGGCATCTGAAAATAAATAAATAGACGAGCATTCTGACTTATTTATTTTTTGAAGATGCCTAAGAAAGAATAAAAATATAAGAAAAAGTACATCATTAAATGTGAGGTACTTTTTTTATTTTGAGCACCTATAGGTAAAGGAGAATAGATAAGATGAATAGTAAGACACTAAGGACAGGATTATGCAAGTTTTTAATAATAATTTCAGTAGGATTTATGATATACGGAATTTTAGTGGTAAATATGAATTTACCTCAGGTGGTGAGACAAAGCTCTAGTTTTTATGTAAGCTCTAATGACAGGGATTCGAAGGTTAATATAAAAATAGGGGAATTTAATATAATCCTTAATGGTCAGCCTTTTAGGAATTTTATTAAAGGCACTAAGGTTATAGGAGATACTATTAAGGAACTAGCATTGCCATCTAATGAAACTTAAAAGTTAACATTATAAAGTATATTGACAAGGAACCTTTATTTTATGGTATAATTTACTTTGGTTTATTATCTAACTAAGTATAGTTGATAATTAGATTAGAAACAGTGACTTTAATAAAGAGTTAATATAAATTTACGGGGGTATTTGAGTAGATGCAAACTAACAGACAAAAACACATAAGAAATTTTTCTATAGTAGCACATATAGATCACGGCAAGTCTACTTTAGCAGATAGATTACTTGAAAAAACAGGTACTTTAACAGCTAGGGAAATGGAAGCCCAAGTACTAGATAACATGGAATTAGAAAGAGAAAGAGGAATTACAATCAAGGCTCAAGCAGCAAGACTTATACATAGAACAGAAGAGGGCGAAGAGTATATTTTAAATCTAATAGATACTCCAGGCCACGTAGACTTTAACTATGAGGTTTCTAGAAGTTTAGCAGCTTGTGAAGGAGCTGTATTAGTTGTGGATGCAACTCAAGGTATACAAGCACAGACCCTTGCAAACTGTTACTTAGCCTTAGATCATGACCTTGAAATTGCTCCAGTTATAAACAAAATAGATCTTCAAAGTGCAAGACCTGATGAGGTTAAGCAAGAAATTGAAGATGTTATTGGAATTCCAGCAGATGATGCACCATTAATATCTGCTAAAACAGGATTAAATATAGAGGATGTAATTAAAACGGTTATAGCTAAAGTACCAGCACCAGAAGGGGATGAAGAAGCTCCTCTTAAGGCCTTAATCTTTGACTCTTACTATGACTCATATAAAGGTGTAGTAACCTACATCAGAGTATTTGATGGGGTAGTAAAGCCAGGAACTAAAATCAAATTAATGAATACTAATAAAGTGTACGATGTAACTGAGGTAGGAGTATTTACTCCAGGTCCATTAAAGGTAGATGAACTTAGAGCTGGAGATGTTGGATACTTAAGTGCAGCTATTAGAAATGTAAAAGATGCTAGAGCTGGAGATACCATCACAGAAGCAGGAAGACCAGCAGCTAATCCGTTAGAAGGATATAGACCAGCTATACCTATGGTATTTAGTGGAATATACCCTGTAGATGGAGCTAAGTATGAAACCTTAAAGGAAGCTCTTGAAAAGCTACAGCTTAACGATGCAGCCCTATCCTTTGAACCAGAGACATCTATAGCTCTAGGTTTTGGATTTAGATGTGGATTTTTAGGATTACTTCACATGGAGATAATTCAAGAGAGAATAGAGAGAGAGTTTAATCTAGATATAATTACCACTGCACCTTCCGTTGTTTACAAGGTAGCTAAAACTGATGGGGAAATTATAGAGATTACAAACCCTACTAACCTACCAGAGCCAAGTGAAATATCTTATATGGAAGAACCAGAAGTTAAGGCTTCAATAATATCACCTTCAGATTATGTAGGAGCAATCATGGAGTTATGCCAGGAGAAGAGAGGAACCTTCATAGATATGCAATATATCGAAGAAACTAGAGTTGTAATTAACTATGATATTCCACTTAATGAAATAGTCTATGATTTCTTTGATGCTTTAAAATCTAGAACTAGAGGATATGCATCCTTTGACTATGAACTTAAAGGATATAAGAGAACTCAACTTGTTAAGCTTGACATACTTCTTAATGGAGATGTAGTGGATGCACTATCTATGATAGTTCCAGCAGATAGAGCTTACCACAGAGGAAGATCCATGGTAGAAAAGCTTAAGGAGATTATTCCAAGACAAATGTTTGAGATTCCAATTCAAGCAGCCATAGGAGCTAAAATAATAGCTAGAGAAACTGTAAAAGCTATGAGAAAAGACGTACTTGCTAAGTGTTACGGTGGAGATATCTCAAGAAAGAAAAAACTTCTTGAGAAACAAAAAGAAGGTAAGAAGCGAATGAGACAAGTAGGAAGCGTTGAAGTTCCACAAGAAGCATTCATGGCAGTACTTAAAGTTGACTAGTTAGTAGTACTTATAATTAATTTATTAATGTCATGAAAATTCTTCGCAATGACAATAGGTAATCGGCGTAGAAACAATCATAAATTTCTTAATCAAATTTAGTTTCCTAGCGATTAACCTTGTCATGGAGAAGAATTTTCAGAAGTTAATAAAGTGGATATTAAAGGAGAAGAAAAATGGATACAGTAGGATTAAATACAGTGGGATTATATATTCATATACCATTTTGTAAGATGAAATGTCATTACTGTGATTTTCCTTCCTATAGTGGTAAAGAAAGTTTAATGATGGATTATGCTAAGGCATTGAGTGAGGAAATTAAAGTTTCTTGCCAGGATAAAATTATAAGCACCATATTTATAGGTGGGGGAACTCCCACCTATTTGTGCATTGAAGGGTGGAAAATTATAGAAAAAGCCCTTAGGGGATTAAACAGGATAGAGGAAGGTTTTGAGTTTACTATAGAGGGAAATCCTAAGACTTTTAATGAGGAACAACTAAAAATTTTTAAAGCTATGGGAGTAAATAGAATTTCTATGGGACTTCAAGCTGTGCAACAGTGTCACCTTACTTCACTAGGAAGAATCCATTCCCTTGAGGATTTTAAACATAGCTATGAAATGTTAAGGAATTTTGGTTTCAATAATATAAATGTAGATTTAATGTTTGGACTTCCAGATCAAAGTTTAGCTCAGTGGAAGGAAACTTTAAGTCAGGTTGTAGAGTTAAAGCCAGAGCATATTTCTTGCTACAGCTTAATCATAGAAGAAGGAACTAAGTTTTATAATCTTTATGAAAAGAATAAATTGATTTTACCTGATGAAGATGTAGAAAGAGACATGTATTCTGAAGCAATTAATTTTTTAGAGATAAAAGGATATCACCAGTATGAGATTTCCAATTTTGCAAAGGATGGATTAGAGTGCAGGCATAATAAAATATATTGGAATTTAGAAAATTATATTGGTTGTGGCTCATCTTCCCATTCCTATGTTAATGGCATTAGGTATAGAAATGAAGAAAAAATAGAAACCTATATAATGTCTATGGAAAATAAAAGATCTGCAGTGGTAGAGAGTAATGAAAATTCCTTAAAGGATGATATAGAAGAGTTCATGTTCTTAGGATTAAGAAAAATAGAAGGTATAAGTATAGAAGAATTTAAGAGAAGGTTTAACATCTCCATTTTTGAAAAATATAAAGAAGTTATATATAAGTATGTAAAGTTGAATTTATTAAATTTAAAGGGGGATAGATTATACCTTACTAAAAGAGGTATAGAACTGAGTAATCAAGTGATGTCAGATTTAATTTTGTAAATAATTTATGAATCATATTGACATTGAATTTTATAAATGATATATATTAAATATAGTCATTAGCACTCGTGAGTAGTGAGTGCTAACAAAGAGGTGATAACATGGATATGGATGAAAGAAAGATTAAAATCTTACAGGCTATAATAAATGATTATATAACTTACGGAGAACCTGTAGGTTCAAGAACCATATCTAAAAAATACGATTTAGGAATAAGCTCAGCTACTATTAGAAATGAAATGGCTGATCTTGAAGAAATGGGATTTTTAGAACAACTCCATTCATCCTCTGGAAGACGACCTTCTGATAAGGGTTATAGACTTTATGTAGATAGACTTATGACCCCTAGCAGACTTACAGAAGAAGAGCATGAAACTATAAGACATGACCTGATAAAGGACACATCTATAAGTGAAATAGATAGTATAATTAAGGGTGCTATAGATGTACTTTCTAATATTACTAGACTAACTTCTGTAGTAAAAGTTGCTTCTGTTAAAAAGTCAAGTATTAAGTATATAAAGTTATTAGCAATAGAAAAGCACATAATTTTATCTACAATAATAACAGACAATGGTAATATAAAAAATAATACTATTAGAGTAACAAATCCAGTAGATGACAATAAGCTAGTAAAAGTGAATAATGCTCTTAATAGACTACTTGTAGGGATTAGCATAGAACAAATTACTCTAGATTTCCTTGTTAATTTAAAAAATGAATTAGTTGGTTACGAAGAGATATTTGACTGTATAATTCCTGTTCTTCATGAAACGCTAGTGTTGGGAGATTATGGTGAAATTTATACTAAGGGTGCTACAAATATATTTAACTATCCTGAATATAATAACATCGATAAGGCAAAGGCATTTTTAGGGTTAGTAAATAATGAAGAAAACCTAAATGAAATTCTTAGCAAAGGAAACAAGGAATCTTTATTTATTAGTATAGGAGAAGAAAACTTTGTGGAATGCGCTAAAGAGTGCAGTATAATCACTGCTAGCTATAGTTGTAATGGCCGTATTATGGGTACCATAGGAGTTATAGGACCTACAAGAATCCATTATGATAAAGTTATAGCTGTTCTTGATACTGTGGTTAATGAGATAAACGACAAGATCTCTAGCATATATGATCCAGATTAACTATGGGTTTATATATATTCAAAATTCAAAGTAAATGAGATAAGCATTTAGATTGGAGGAAAGAGCATTGGAAAATAATATGGAAGAAAACCAAGAGCTAGATAAAAAAGATATGGAAGATAATGCGGATGAAATTTTAGAAAATGACCCTTCTGAAAAAGAACAAAATGAAGAGGAAGGCACTTCCGGTGAAGAAACCTCAGAGGTTAAAGAGGAAGATGATAAGGAAGATGAGATGAAAAAATTCAGAAATCGCAAAGAAGAAATTAAAGAGCTTAAAGAAGAAAATGATTCTTTGAAAGATAAATTATTAAGAACTGTAGCTGAATATGATAACTTTAGAAAAAGAACTTCTAAGGAAAAGGAAAATATATATACAGAGGCTTGTGCTGATGTATTAAAGGAAATACTACCTGTATTAGACAATTTAGAAAGAGCTGTTGCAGTAGATGGTAGTGCAGAAGATCTTAAAAAAGGTATTGAATTAACTATAAATCAGTTTACAGCTTCTTTTGAAAAGCTAGGCGTTGAAGAAATCTCATCTGATGGAGAATTTGACCCTAACTTCCATGATGCAGTAATGCATATAGAAGATGAAAACTTAGGAAAAAATCAAGTAGCTGAAGTATTCCTAAAGGGATATAAAAAAGGCGATAAAGTATTAAGACATAGTATGGTTAAAGTAGCAAATTAATCTATGATTTATAAAGATTTTAATCTTTAATTAAAAATAAATGTATATAGTAAATTAGAAGAAAATAAGTGTATTAATTTATAGGAGGAAATTACAATGGCAAAAATTATAGGAATTGATTTAGGAACAACAAACTCTTGTGTATCAGTTATGGAAGGTGGAGATCCAGTTATAATACCAAACGCAGAAGGTGCTAGAACTACTCCATCAGTAGTATCTTTCTTACAAGATGGCGAAAGACTTGTTGGTCAAGTAGCAAAAAGACAATCAATAACAAACCCAGATAAAACTATAATCTCAATTAAAAGAGAAATGGGAACAAATCATAAAGTAAATATAGATGGAAAAGAATATACTCCACAAGAAATATCTGCAATGGTACTTCAAAAATTAAAAGCAGATGCTGAAGCATACCTTGGAGAAACAGTTACAGAAGCGGTTATCACAGTTCCAGCATACTTCAATGATAGCCAAAGACAAGCAACTAAAGACGCAGGAAGAATTGCAGGTCTTGATGTTAAGAGAATTATAAACGAGCCAACAGCTGCATCTCTTGCTTATGGTCTTGACAAAATGGATACAAACCAAAAGATATTTGTATATGACCTTGGTGGTGGTACTTTCGACGTATCTATCTTAGAACTTGGAGATGGAGTTTTCGAAGTTAAATCTACAAATGGAGATACTCGTCTTGGTGGAGATGACTTTGACCAAAAGGTTATGGATTATATAGCTGAAGATTTTAAAGCTTCTAATGGAATTGATTTAAGAAATGATAAAATGGCACTTCAAAGATTAAAAGAAGCTGCTGAAAAAGCAAAAATAGAATTATCATCTTCTACTCAAACAAACATCAATCTTCCATTTATCACAGCTGATGCTACAGGTCCAAAACATATAGATATGAACCTAACAAGAGCTAAATTCAATGAATTAACTCATGATTTAGTACAAAGAACTATTGAGCCAATGAGAAAAGCTCTTCAAGATGCTGATCTTTCAATAGGAGAAATTGACAAGGTTGTATTAGTTGGTGGATCTACAAGAATCCCAGCTGTTGTAGAAGCAGTTAAAAACTTTACAGGAAAAGAACCATCAAAAGGAGTTAACCCAGATGAATGTGTTGCAGCAGGTGCAGCTATTCAAGGTGGAGTTTTAACAGGAGATGTTAAAGATGTATTACTTCTTGACGTTTCACCATTAACATTAGGAATTGAAACTTTAGGAGGAGTTGCTACTCCATTAATCGAAAGAAATACAACAATTCCAACTAAGAAGAGCCAAGTATTCTCAACTGCAGCAGACGGTCAAACATCTGTTGAGATTCACGTAGTTCAAGGTGAAAGACAAATGGCAGCTGACAACAAAACTTTAGGAAGATTCACTCTTTCTGGAATTGCAGCAGCTCCAAGAGGAATTCCTCAAATCGAAGTAACTTTTGATATAGATGCTAACGGTATAGTTAAAGTTTCTGCTAAAGACAAAGGAACTGGAAAAGAAGCTAATATAACTATCACAGCTTCAACTAACTTAAGTGATGATGAAATCCAAAATGCAGTAAATGAAGCAGAAAGATTTGCAGAAGAAGATAAGAAGAGAAAAGAAGCTATAGAAGTTAAAAACACTGCAGATCAAATGGTTTACCAAACAGAAAAAACTTTAACTGACCTAGGAGATAAAGTTTCTGCTGATGATAAAGCTAAGGTAGAACAAAGAATCCAAGTATTAAAATCAGTTAAAGACGGAGAAGATATAGAAGCTATTAAAAAAGCTACAGAAGAGTTAACACAAGAATTCTACGCTGTATCTTCAAAGGTATACCAAGCTGAAGGCGGACAGCCAGGAGCAGAAGGTTTCGATCCAAACAACATGGGTGGAGCAGCAGGAGAAGGAGCAGGAGCTCAAGATGCACCACATGATGACAATGTTGTAGATGCAGATTTTAAAGTAGATGGAGAATAATATTCATTAAATCAGTTAAGGGATGATGAAACACTCATCCCTTAAAACTGATTTTAATGTTAAATTTTAATGTGAAAATTTAATGTTCCCATTAATACATGGTTGCAATTATACATAATATATCTTAATATATTATTCGAAGTAAAATAGGTGGTGAGTTTTAAATATGGCTAATAAAGATTATTATGAAGTACTCGGCTTAGATAAAAGTGCCAGTGATGATGAGATAAAAAAAGCTTTTAAAAAGGCTGCTTTAAAGTATCATCCAGATAGAAATCAAGGAAATGCTGAAGCAGAAGAAAAGTTTAAAGAAATAAATGAAGCATATCAAGTTTTATCAGATCCAGAGAAGAAACAGAGATATGATCAATTTGGTACTGCAGACTTTAACGGAGCCCAAGGTTTTGATGGATTTGATTTCGGTGGAGGCTTTGGCGGCTTTGGAGATATTTTTAGCGATATCTTTGGTGGAGGATTTTCCTCTTCATCTAATAAAAATGCTCCAAGAAAGGGTGCAGATTTAGAATTTAATTTAAATTTAACCTTTGAAGAGGCTGTATTTGGCTGTGAGAAGGAAATTAAAGTTACTAGAAGAGAAAAATGTGAAACTTGTGGAGGCACAGGAGCAAAAAAAGGTACTACTCCTAAAACTTGCTCTAAGTGTAGTGGTAGAGGGAAGATAAATGTTCAAAGAAGAACTCCATTAGGAGTTATTTCTACAACTACAACTTGTGATGCTTGTGGAGGTAAAGGTACTATAATAGAGGAAGCATGCTCAACTTGTAGAGGAACTGGTAAAGAAAGAAAAACTAGAAATTTAACAGTGAATGTTCCAGCAGGTGTTGATACAGGAAATGTAATGCCACTAAGAGGACAAGGTGAAGCAGGAGAAAATGGAGGGCCAGCAGGAGATCTTTATATAAATATAAGAGTTACATCTCATAATATATTTAAACGTAAAGGCTTTGATATCCATATGGAAACTCATATATCCTTTGCAAAGGCTGCTCTTGGTACAGACATAAAGGTTCCAACAGTGGATGGAGATGTTACTTATAAGGTTCCAGCAGGAACTCAACCTGGAACTGTATTTAGATTAAAAGCTAAAGGGGTTCCTAGAGTTAACTCTGTAGGTAGAGGAGATCACTATGTTAAGGTAATAGTAGATGTACCAAAATCTCTTAATGAGAAACAAACAGAAGCTCTGAGAATGTTTATGGAGGCTAGTGGAGAAGCTCCAGAAACTACTGTGGAAAAGAAAAAACACAAAAAAGGAATATTTGGAAAGTAATAAAGAGAATTAATATAATCTACAAATATTTTAAATATAGCTAAAGTCTTGTAATAGTTAATATAGGACTTTAGCTATTTTTAGTGCTTATATATTCTATCACTGTAATTTTCAACAGAGCCAATTTATATTAAAATCTTAAATTTCAGTATATTAATAGTAAAATTAATCATTAGCAAAATAGAGATAACAATATGAATATTTTTAAAATTTAATAATTGACTTTTTTAGACAAAATATTTATAATATTACTGTAGAATTTAATGATATTTTAGGGTTTATTGCGCTTTTATTACTAGTGGTGTAGAAGTTAAGTTTTTTAGCACATGTAAACCTTTTATTCATGTCTGAATTATGTTAATTTCTACAAAATCATAAGATATAACTTTAATAAAAAGGTTGGAGGCAATAACATGAAAATTGAAAAACAAAAGATCTATGACATTACCATTGATACCTTCTATGACATCATTGGTAGTATACTTTATGCTGCTGGTATTTATACCTTTGCATTATCAGCTAACTTTGCTCCTGGTGGAATTTCAGGTTTATCAATAATTATAAACTTTTTTACTAAAATACCAATAGGTATATGTAGTTTATTACTTAACATACCAATAATAATAATTAGTTATAAAGTACTTGGAAAATGGTTTTTAGTTAAATCTCTAAAAACCATGGTAATTTCAGCCTTCTTTATGGATGTAGTGTTTCCACTTATCCCAATATATTCAGGAAATCCTATACTGGCAGCTGTGTTTGCAGGAGTATTATCTGGAGCTGGACTAGCACTCATATATATAAGAAATTCATCTACTGGAGGAACAGACTTTTTAATTCTTTCTGTAAGAAAAAAAGCACCTCACCTATCTATTGGGCAGATTACAATTGCTATTGATGGTTGTGTTATCCTTCTAGGTGGATTAGTATTTGGAACTATTGATGCTGTATTATTAGGAATTATTATGACTATAGCTACATCAACAATAATAGATAAGATTATGTCTGGTTTTGAAGCAGGAAAAATGGCAATGGTAATAACTAATCATGGAAAGGAAATTGCAGATGTCATTGGAAAGGAAGTTGGACGAGGAGTAACTATAATGAATGTTACTGGTGCTTTTTCAGGAGAGAGTCGTCAAATGTTAATGTGTGCTTGCAGTAAATCTCAGGTATATAATTTGCGTAGAATTGTAAGTACCATAGACCCAACAGCTATGACTATGATTTCTTCCTTTGATGAAGCCTTTGGTCTTGGATTTAAAGATAACCTAATTGACTAAGCATCTATAGAACAGTAGAATATTAGGGGTCGATAAAAATTATAGAGCCAAATAAAACTCTTTCTTGCAATAGAAAAGATTCACTATTGCCAAGGAAGAGTTATTTTGTTATTTTGTAATATGTGATATATAATTACACAATAAAGATTATTTAGTGTATAATACCATAGACATCTTTTAAAATGATGGCAATAATATTAATTAAAACCTATTAACTATTGTTCATATAACTTAAGTATAATTTAATGTATAGATATGGAGGAAGTAGAAATGGATCAGGATTGGATTGAAGTAACGGTACTTACCAGCAGTGAGGCTACAGAAGCAGTGGCTGGTTTTCTTTATAACTGTGATGTAGAAGGAGTTTCCATAGAAGATGTGGCAGATGTGGAATTTAAGAAGGAAAACCTGGGCTTTGCAGATTTTATAAATGAGTCAGTTTTAACTATTGAAGAAGGAGCTATGGTTAAAGGGTACTTTAAGGATAGTGAAAACTTTATGAATACACTAAACTACATAAAGGAAAGTGTAGATAAGTTAGGTGAATTTGGCTTTGATAAAGGTGAAGGCATAGTAACTTATCATAAGGTAAATGAAGATGATTGGGCAAATAATTGGAAGCAGTACTATAAACCAGCTAAGGTTGGGGAGCACATTGTAGTAAAGCCTACCTGGGAAGATTATGAAGAAAAACCTGGAGAGGTTGTAGTAGAGCTAGACCCAGGAATGGCCTTTGGAACAGGAACCCACGAAACTACAAGAATGTGCATAAAAGCTCTAGAGAAAAAAGTTAAGGGAGATACCACTGTATTTGACATAGGTACTGGTTCAGGAATATTATCTATAGCTGCAGCTAAATTAGGAGCAAAACATGTAGTAGGAGTAGATTTAGACCCAGTAGCTGTAGAATCTGCAAAGAAAAATCTAGAGTTCAACAAAGTAAATAACATCGAAATTCTTTATGGAGATTTAATGGAAGTAGTAGAAGGTAAAGCTAATATAGTAGTAGCTAATATCTTAGCTGATATAATCATGTTTTTAAGTGAAGGTGTCAGAGCCTTTATAGAAGATGAGGGATACTTCATAGCTTCTGGTATCTTAAACACTCAAAGAGATAAAGTTGCTGACAAGTTAAAGACCCTAAACTTTATAATTGAAGAAGTCATGGAAGATGGAGAATGGATTTGTATTATTGCTAAAAAGTAAAATTGTGTGATGGGAGTATATTTAAAATGCATAAATTTTTTGTGGAAGATAATAGCATAAATGAATCTCTGTGCATCATTGAAGGCGATGATGTTAAGCATATATATAAGGTGCTTAGACTTAAAGAAGGGGATAAAGTAAATATCAATAACTGCAAGGGTGTTGAATATATAGGAGAAATTTTAGAGGTAAATAAAAAAGAAGTAAGAGTAAACCTAATTGAAAAGGTTGCTTTAAATAATGAAAGTCCTTTAAGAGTTCAGCTTTTTCAAGGATTACCAAAGGCAGCTAAAATGGATTTAATAGCTCAAAAGTGTACTGAGCTAGGAGTCAGTGAAATCACCCCTATAATTACAGAGAGAGTTGTAGTTAAGGGCAATGAGTCCTCAGAATTTAAAAAGGTAGATAGATGGAACAGAATTGCATTAGAAGCTTGCAAACAAAGCAAAAGAAGTATAATTCCAACTATAAACCAACCTATAGATTTTAATAACCTAAAGGAAGAGATAAAGAACTTTGATTTAGTCATAGTACCCTATGAAAATCAAGAAAATCAAGGAATAAAATATGTAAAAAACCAAGTATCAGATAAAAATATAGAAACAGCAGCCATTATCATAGGACCTGAGGGTGGCTTTGAAGAGGATGAAATTCAGGCATTAAAGGATGCTGGAGCATTTATAGTAACCTTAGGGCCTAGAATACTAAGAACGGAGACTGCTGGCTTTGTAGCTCTTAGCTTAATTATGTATGAGCTTGGTGACTTAGGAGGAAATTAAAATGAAAGTAGCACTATATACACTAGGATGTAGGGTTAACTCTTATGAATCAGAAGCCATGGCAGAAAAATTCATAAAAGAGGGATATGAAGTTGTAAGTTTTGATGAATTTTCAGATGTGTATGTTATAAATACCTGTACAGTAACTAACATGGGAGATAAAAAGTCAAGACAGATGATAGGAAGAGCAAGACGTCATAATCCAGAGGCTATAATAGCAGTAGTTGGATGCTATTCACAAATAGCTTCCGATGAAATAGCACAAATTGAAGGTGTAGATGTAGTCTTGGGAAGTAGAAATAAAGGAGACATTGTTTACTGGGTTAATAGAGCAAGAGAAGAAAGTAAGCAAGTAGTAGAAGTTAAAGATGTACTTAAAAACAATAAATTTGAACAGCTAGCTATCAATGAATATCAGGATAAAACTAGAGCCTTTTTAAAGATACAGGATGGATGTAATAGATTTTGTTCATACTGCCTAATTCCCTTTGCTAGAGGGGGAGTTTGTAGTAAAGAGCCTGAGGAAATATTAAAGGAAGTAAAAGAACTAAGTAAAAATGGGTTTAAAGAAATAATTTTATCTGGAGTTCACACTGCTTCCTATGGAGTAGATTTAGAAGGTAATTGGGATTTAGTTAAAATCCTAGAAGAGATAAATAAAATAGAAGGAATAGAGAGAATTAGAATAGGCTCTATAGATCCAACCTTCTTCACTGAAGGGGTAATAGAGAAAATCTGTAACCTAGAAAAGATGTGTCCACATTTTCACCTATCCCTTCAAAGTGGCTGTGATGCAACAATTAGAAGAATGAATAGAAAATATACAGCACAGGAATATAAGGATGTAGTAGAAAATCTTAGAAAGTATATGAAGGACGTGTCTATAACTACGGATATAATTGTAGGTTTTCCAGGGGAGTCTAATGTTGAATTTGAAGCTACCTATGAATTTTTAAAAGGTATAAAACTAAGTAAAATGCATATCTTTAAGTATAGTAAAAGAACAGGAACTAAGGCAGCGGAAATGCCTTTCCAAGTAGATGGTCTTATAAAGGAAGAAAGAAGTAAAAAGTTAATAGAACTAAATAATGCTTTAGAAGTAGAATTCATGGAGAAATTCATAGGAAGAGAAATGAGAGTACTTTATGAGGAAGCTATAAGTGGAAAAGAAAACACTTATGTAGGCTATACAGAGAACTATATAAAAGTAATAACAGAAAGTGATGAAAACCTAGAGGGTAAAATAGTGCCTACAAAACTAGCAGCTGTAAAACAAGAAAATATGATAGGAATCATAGAATAATACAAAATATAGATACACTAACATGGATTTTTAGAGTATAATATAAGATATGAGAAATCATATTATACATTATAGGAAACTATAAATGTAGGTTTTTACTACTGAGAATGGAGGTGAAAAAATGTCAGATTGTTTATTTTGTAAAATTGCAAAGGGTGAGATTCCTTCAAATAAGGTCTATGAAGATGATAAGATATTAGCATTTCATGACATAAGTCCTGAAGCACCTGTGCATATTCTTATAATCCCAAAGGAGCACATAAGCTGCGTTAATGATATAAATCATGAGAATAGTAGCATTATAGCTCATATTTTCGCCACCATACCAGAACTGGTAAAAAAACTAGGAATAGATAAAAGTGGATATAGAGTTGTAACTAACACTTTAGACCATGGAGGTCAGACTGTTCCACATTTACATTTTCATTTGTTAGGTGGAAGAAATTTAAAATGGCCACCAGGCTAAAAATAAGGACTAAAAATATGTAAATAAAACTAATGAAAATCTTGACATAAGTTAATGTGAATTGTATAATTGAAAATGTGCTATTTAGGCCTCGCATTGGCTACTTTTAATTAAAATTAAATTGAGCTAGCGGAGGGAGGGATATAAATGTCAGAGATAAAAGTTGGAGAAAACGAATCATTAGAGAATGCATTAAGAAGATTTAAAAAGAAATGTGCAAGATCAGGTGTGCTTTCAGAAGTTAGAAAGAGAGAACATTACGAAAAACCAAGCGTAAAGAGAAAGAAAAAATCAGAAGCTGCTAGAAAAAGAAAATTTAAGTAGAATTTGAAAGAAGGTTTATTAATGTCATCCATTAAGGAAACATTACAGGACGACTGGAAAAATGCTATTAAACAAAGAGATAAGTTTAAAGCAAATGTAATAAGCATGGCTAAAGCTGCTGTTTTAATGGTTGAAAAATCAGGGGCAGGAGAAGTAGATGATAGTAAAGTCATCGAAATTTTAGCAAAGGAAGTTAAACAAAGAAGAGATTCTTTGGTTGAGTTTGATAAAGGAAATAGACAAGATTTGGTTGATCAAACAAAAGCTGAAATCGAAATCTTATTACAATACCTTCCTCAGCAGTTAACGGAAGAAGAAATCCGAAAAATTGTTCTGGAGTCAGCCGAAAAACTTGGTACTAGTAGCATTAAAGATATGGGAAAACTTATGGCAGATGTTAGACCTAAGGTAAATGGTCGAGCAGATGGCAAAGTAGTTAGTCAAATAGTAAAAGAATATTTGAATAAATAAAGAACTCAGTTTACTGAGTTCTTTTTATTTTAAGTAATTTATCATGAAAAGAAATCATAAAATTTAAAAGAGAAACTTTGTAAGTAAAAATTATGATTTAGAGGTGATGAAGTTGAGTGATAAATTAGTGAGGGTAAAGGAAAAGGTCATTTATGGATTAGACTTACCAGTAGATGTAGCCCTTAGTTTACCTAAAATAATAGTGATAGCAAGAAAAGAGGTAACGGTAGAGAATCATAAAGGGATAATAAAATTTAGTGACAGTGAATTAGTTATAAATACAAGTATTGGACCTTTGAAAATTCTAGGTAAGGATTTTGAAATTATATTTGTAGGAGGTACCACCATAACTTTAAGTGGATATTTTAGCTCTATGGTGTATGAAAACTATGAAGAAGATTAATAATTTTAATAAAAGCTATATAACTGTTCAAGTAGATTCCCTTGAAGGAGAAAAAATTCTCAATTATCTTTGGAATAAAAATGTTAGTGTAAAAAATATAAAAAGAAATAATGCCTTTTCTATTACACTAGAAATATCAGTATCAGATTATCTTCATTTAAAAGAAGCTGTTAAAAAAGTAAAGGGAAAAGTAAAGATTTTGCATCGTAAAGGGATAAACTTTTTTTATCTTAGATTAAGTGCTAGAAAACTTTTAATTGCAGGTATTGCTGCATTTTTCTTTATTTTATACTATTTGAGTAGCTTTATTTGGAGTGTGGATATAAATACAGATAAATATCTAGCTCCCCTTGAAGTTAGAAATATACTGAAAAGCTATGGAATAATGGTTGGAAGTAAAAAGGGTTCAATAGATGTTCTAAAAGTTGAAGAAAAGTTAGTTGCTGATATAGATGAAATAATGTGGGTTAAAGTTAGAATTGAAGGCTCTATGCTCACTGTAGATATAGTGGAGAGGCAAGAACCACCAAAGATAAAAGAAAAGGAGTACACAGGAGATTTAGTAGCTAAAAAAAGTGGAGTTATAAATAGAATATATACTAGTGCTGGAACTCCTGTGAAACAACTTGGCACAGTAGTTGACAAAGGTGAGTTAATTGTAAAAGGTCAAGAAGGAAAAGAAGGCATGGAGTTCTCTGTAAAGGCTGAAGGAAAAATATATGCTACTACTTTTTACGAAGAATTTACAAAAGTACCTATATCTATTACCTCAAAAAGAAGAACGGGAAATAAGCAGGTACGATATGGAGTAAATGTAAACAATAATAAAATTTATATTAAGAAATCATTAAATAACTATACAACTTATGATAAAATAGAAGAAAACTGGGGCATCTTTATAAAAGAGACTTATTATGAAACAGAAGAGGTGGAAGAAGCTACTTACACTGACACTGTAATAAAGGAACTACAAAACAAAATTACATTAAATTTAGATAGAGGAGTTAAAATACTAGATATAACTCCAGAAGTTAAAAAGCAAGAGAAGGAATATGAAATTAGAGTATTAGTTACTGTAGAAGAAGATATAGCAGAAAGCCAAGTTGTAGTTACAGAAACAGAAAGAGAAAAGGAAGATGAATCCCCTGAGACTTAAAAAGAGGTGTAAATATGGGACATAAAAAAAGATTATCAAGGATAAGATTTCCAAGAATAAAACCCTATATTACTTTTATAATTACAACTTTAATAGTTTATTTGATTTTAAGCACTGTAGTAGTAAGTAAAAAATATAACCTTCAAGTAGGTGAAATAGCTAAATTTGATATTAAAGCACCAAGAGATGTGGAAGATAAGGTAGCAACTCAAAAGAGTATTGAAGAAGAGCTAAAACACGTACAAGAAACCTATACCTATGATGCTAATATAAGAAAGGGTGCTTTAGATAATATAAATAAACTTTTTGAATTAGTTAAAAAGATAAATTCTGAAAATCCTCCTTATAATCCTTCCAGTGAAGATGATAATGAAAAAATTAAGTCAGAACAGGAAAAAATCAATGGGATAAAGCTGAAAAAGTTAAAAGAGGAAAGTGTTATAAAAAATCTTTCTACTGAAAACTATGGATTACTTTTATCCTTAAATGAGACTGGATTAAATAGCCTAAATGAAGAGATAGTAGATTGTATGAATAATTTATATGATACTACCCCTATATACGAGAATAAACCTCAGGATATAGTTTCAGCACAAGGATATATAACTGCCTTCTTTAATAATACTAGCTATGCTAAAAATGTTAAGGATCTAGCCATGGCCATAGGTTATTCGCAAACTAAGGCTACCTATTTTGTAGATCATGAAAAGACAGAAGAAGCGAGACAAAACATAACTAAAAATGTAACACCTGTAATCTATAAAAAGGATCAAACTATAATAGCAGAAGGTCAACCTATTACTGAATCACAAATTGAGCTTCTAAATGACTTAGGCCTCTTAGGTAATGATAAATCTACGGGCATTTATATGAACCTAGTTTTACTTCTAGTTGTTGCAGGAGTATTAGGATTACAGTGGAGATATATAAAAGAAAAGCGCAGAGACATATATGAAGATAATAGTAAGGTTATCCTGATAAACCTACTGACAGTACTAACTGTAGTATTAGCTAGGATATCTATTCTCATATCTCCTTATGTTATACCCTTTGCTTGTATTTCAATTTTATTATCTGTACTAATTGATAGTAAAACATCTGTAACCATAGGAATATTAAATGTAATATTTATATCCTTTATTGTTAAATTTTCAGTAGATTTAACTCTTATAGCTATGGTCAATGCAGTAATAGTTCCAATGGTATTAAAAAGGGTTCAGCAAAGAAATGACATATTGTATTCTTCCTTGCTCATTGGAGCTATAAATGTAGTATTTACTGGTGCCATGGGATATTTCCTAAGCACTAATGTGACTAGTATAATCAATAAGGCTATGCTTACAGGAATATCTGCTATAGTATCAGGAATATTAGCCATAGGAATACTGCCAGTTTTAGAAAATATATTTGATGTATTAACTAATATTAAACTTCTAGAGTTAGCTAACCCTAATCATCCCTTAATGAGGAGATTGCTTTTAGAAGCACCAGGCACTTATCACCACTGTGTGTTAGTTGCAAACTTAGCAGAGATGGCTGCTGAAAGTGTGGGAGCCAATCCAATACTAGCTAGGGTAGCCTCCTATTATCATGATGTTGGAAAGCTAGAAAGGCCCTATTATTTTAAGGAAAATCAAATAGGTATAGTAAATCCTCATGATGATATGTCACCAGCTATGAGCTCTGCCATAATACTATCCCATGTGGAAGATGGGGTTAAATTAGCAGAAAAATATAACTTACCTGAAGGCATCACTGATGTTGTGAGAGAGCATCATGGAGATTCTCTCGCTAAGTATTTTTATATAACTATGAGAAATAAAAGTGAGAATCCCGATGAGGTAAATGAGGCAGATTATAGATATGGTGGACCACCACCAAGATCAAAGGAATCTACCATTATAATGTTAGCAGATGGGGTTGAAGCCTCTGTAAGGTCCATTAATAAGCCTAACAAAAAGAAGATAGAAGAAATGGTAAATAACATAATTAAGAGTAGAATTGATGAAAATCAGTTTGTCAACTCTGACCTAACCTTTAAAGATTTAGAGAAAATAAGAGAGAGTTTTCTAAAGGTTCTATCTGGAATTTACCATGAAAGAATTGAGTATCCTAAAGACAAGATTAATTTAACAAAAGAAAACAATGAAAAAAAACTTGAAGAAGATAAAGAAGTTGTATCAACTAAGGAAGAACAGTTTAAGTTAAAAGAGCCAGAAGCAGTTATACAAACTAAAGAAGTTGAAAAAGAAAAGCAGATATAGGATAAATAGGAGATAAAATATGATTTATATGGACGATAGGCAAAGTCTTATTTCCGTTGAAAAAGACTTAGAAGAAAATATTAAAGAAATTATAGATTATGCTTTAAAAGAGGAACAGGTTCTGATTCCCTATGAAGTAAGTCTAATTTTTGTAGATAATGAGGCCATAAGAGAAATAAACTCAGATACAAGAGGAATAGATAGGGCTACAGATGTACTATCCTTTCCCATGCTAGACTATGATGAGAAAAAAGTATTCAAGGAGTGCTATTTAGAACATGAATTTTCAATTATTGATTTAAATGAAGGAAATTTAGTCCTTGGAGATATTGTGTTATCCTTAGAGAGAGCAAAGGAGCAGAGTGAAGAGTTTGGACACTCATTTATAAGAGAAGTGTGCTACTTAGTAACTCACTCCATTCTTCACTTGCTTGGATATGATCACATGGAAGATGATGATAAGGTAATAATGAGAGCTAGAGAAGAAGAAATTCTAAGTAAGTTTAACATTGAAAGATAATAGATTATATATAGGTTATATCAGCTTTAATTAAGGTGGGGTTATTATGAAGGTAAAGAAGCTAGTGGATAGTTTTAACTATGCTATAGAGGGAATAATTTATTCAATACGAACTCAAAGAAATATGAGAATACATATGATAATAGCTATGTTAATACTAACAGCTTGTTTTTTCTTTGACATGACAAAGATGGAACTTTTGGTAATTGCAATTACAATAACAATGGTTGTGGTTGCAGAGATGATAAATACAGCAGTGGAATGTGCCATAGATGCCACCACCAACTTTTATCATCCCCTAGCAAAGATTGCGAAAAATGTAGCTGCAGGAGCAGTATTAGTCACTGCAATAAATGCGGTTTTAGTAGCCTATATAATTTTTGGTGATAAAGTTCTACCTTTTTCTATAATTATTCTTTTGAAAATTAAAAATTCTGACCCTCACATGATATTTTTAATGTTAGTAATAGTTAGTATTGCCACTGTAGTAGTAAAGGCTGTATATGATGAAGGTACACCTTTAAGAGGCGGAATGCCAAGTGGTCATAGTTCCATAGCCTTTGCTGTGGCAACCACCATTACACTATTAACCACAGAGCCACTAATAATGATATTGGCATTTTTATTAGCCTTCATAGTAGCCCAAAGCAGAGTAGATTCTAACGTACACTCCATCCTTGAAGTAGTCCTTGGAGGAGCCTTTGGATCACTACTGACCTTACTGTTATATCAGCTTATTGGGTAATTACTAAATGAATGAAGCTAAATAAAATATAAGCAATAAAAATAATGTGATAAAATTCGTATTCTATGGTAAACTAATATAACTAAGAAACTAAAAAAATGTGTGATTATTATAAACCATGGATAGATTTGAGTAATTAGGTTGGAGGAAGATAAAATGGATATAAAGGAATTGGTAAGACTTGCTATAGAGGCTAGAGAAAAAGCTTATGTGCCATATTCTAAGTTTAAAGTTGGAGCAGCAATTGAAATGGAAGATGGCAGTGTATTTACAGGCTGTAACATAGAAAATGCTTCTTATGGCGCTACTAACTGTGCTGAAAGAACGGCTATATTTAAGGCTGTATCTGAAGGACATACTATAATGAAAAAAATTGCCATAGTAGGAGATATGTTAGCATTTACAGCTCCATGTGGAATATGTAGACAGGTTATTGCTGAGTTTGCAGCTAAAGATATAGAAATAGTATTAATTAAAAATCAAGATGAGTATATAGTAAAAACTTTAGAAGAAATACTACCAGGAGCTTTTACTAAAGAGGACTTACTTAAATAAGGAGAGATATATGTTTAAATCAGGATTTATAACTATAATAGGAAGACCAAATGTGGGTAAATCAACCCTTTTAAATTATTTAATGGGAGAGAAATTATCTATAGTATCAAGTAGACCACAAACTACAAGAAACAATATACAAACAATACTTACAAGGGATAACTTTCAAATAGTATTTGTAGACACACCAGGTATGCATAAACCTAAACATAAGTTAGGTGAGTACATGGTGAAGATAGCTAAAGATTCCATGCAGGATGTGGATGTGGTGCTATTTTTAACAACACCAGAAGGGGAGATAAACAAGGCAGACCTTCATATTTTAGAACAACTAAAGCAGTGCAATACTAAAGTGTTTTTAGTAGTAAATAAAATAGATGAAAACCCTGCTGATAGAGTAGCTAAAACTCTAGAAGAATACACTAAAGTTTTAGATTTTAAAGAAATAATACCTATTTCAGCTATTAACGGAAAGAACACCGAAAAATTATTAGAATTAGTAGTTGATCAGTTACCAGAGGGACCAATGTATTACCCAGAAGACATGATAACAGATCAGCAAGAAAGATTTATAGTAATGGAGACTATAAGAGAAAAAGCCCTAAGACTTTTATCTCAAGAAGTACCTCATGGTATTGCTGTAGAAATTTTAACCATGAAGAAGAATGAAAATGGAAGTTATCTTATTGAGGCAAATATGCTATGTGAGAAGAACTCCCACAAGGGTATAATAATTGGTAAAAATGGAGCTATGATGAAGAAAATATCTACCTATGCAAGACAAGATATTGAAAAGTTCCTAGGCTGTAAAGTAAACCTAAAGATTTGGGTTAAGGTTAAATCAGAGTGGAGAGATAGTGCATTTGTACTCAAGGAACTTGGTTATAAGTAGAATTGCAGGTGTTATTCATTGAATACTATCAAGACTAGAGGGATAGTTTTAAAAACCCAAGAATACAAAGAAAATGATAAATTACTATGGATATTTACAGAGGAGTTTGGAAAGGTAACTGTCATTGCAAAGGGAGCTAGAAAAAGTAAAAATAAAAATTTTTCAAATACCCTACCTTTCTCCTTTGGTGAGTATGTACTATATAAAGGAAGAACTTTATATACCTTAAATGAAGGGAGAATTATAGATTCCTTTCAAGATATATTAAATGACTATGATACCTTAATATATGGTTCTTATTTTAATGAACTCATAGATATTGCCATAGAAGAAGGTGAGAGTCATCCCATATTTATAGATTTAGTGAAATGCTTTTATCTTATGAGAAACAAGGCTATAGACTTAGATCTTTTAGCAAGAGCCTTTGAAGTTAAGGTTTTAAAGGCTACAGGCTATGGTATATCGTTAGAAAACTGTGCCCTATGTGGAAATAAGATAAATACCACAGACTATATTTCTTTTCAGTTCTATGGTGGAATTTGTAACCAATGTGAAAAACAATATGGTACGAAAGTATCTGCTGCCACATATAATGGATTAAAGTTTCTAAGTAAAGTGGAGCTGGAGAAGGTAGGAAGACTTAATTTAGATATAAATACAAAGGAACAAATAGGAAAAATCCTAGAAACCTTTATAAGTCTAAATTATAGAAAAAAACCTAATAGCCTGTCCTTACTTAAAAAGTTTTAGTATATAAGTGATATAATATACTTAAGTATTAAATATTGCTAGGGAGGAAATATTTATGGATGAAGCTACATTAAAAAAGATAAATATATTAAAAGAAAGAGCTAATCTATCTGAAGAAGAAGCTAAGGAATTATTAGAAAGATTCAATGGGGACTTAATCGAAGCATTAATTCATTGTGAAAGAGAAAAACAAAAGGATAATAGAAATTTCAATGAGAAAATTTCTCAAAGTGAATTTGTAACCTATATAAAAGAGCTGATAAAGGCTGGTAATGTTTCTAGAATTATCATTAGAAAGGATGATTCTATCCTAGTGAATATTCCTGTAAATGCAGGAATTGTGGTGGGTATAGCATTATTATTGCAACCAGTTTTAATAGTTTTAGGAGCTGCAACTGCAGTATTTATTGATCTAGAAATAGATATAATTAAAGAAGATGGAACTGTAGAAGTAGTTAATAAAATTGTAAAGAGCACCATGGAAACAACTGCAAAGAAAGCTACAGAAGTAACCCATGATCTAAAAGAGATCTTCTCTGAAACCTCAGGAAAGATTAAAGAAAAAATTTCTGAAGCAAAGAATAATATGAAAAGATAACATAAATTTTATATATTTGGATATTAATTAAAGATGAGCATATACTCATCTTTTTTTATTTAGAATAAAATTTACCCAAGAATTAACGAAATATTTTAAAAATTTTTAGAGAAAGTTGCAAATTAAATAAATCTCTTATACAATATAATAGAAAATAACTTAAAAATAACACTTACTCACCCCAATGTGTGATATAATTAAAATTATAGAATTTGGAGTGAATAATAGAATTTTGAAAGGTGGCGAATTGTCATTAAACTCTCGCTTAGACAGGAACAAATAATAGAATTAGTTAAAGAAAATGAACCAATAACCAGTGAAGCTATCGCAAAAGAGTTAGGGCTTACGCGATCCGCCATAAGACCAGATTTATCTATATTGACTATGACCGGTATACTTCAAGCAAGACCTAAAGTTGGATATGTGTGTGTTAAAAATTCAAATAAAGGACCTAAAAACAGTGAAATTAGAAATATAAAGGTTAAGGATGTAATGTCTGAACCTGTTTTAGTAAAGGAAGACACACCAGTTTATGAGGCCATTCTAACACTTTTTTTAAATGACACAGGAACTTTATTCATTGAAAATGAAGGAGCACTATTAGGAGCTGTATCTAGAAAAGACTTTATAAAGATGGCTATGGGAACAGCTGATATGCATAGAGTACCCGTTGGAATTATCATGACTAGAATGCCGAATATTGTTAGTGTATCAGAGGAAGATTCAGCCTTTGATGCTGCAAAAAAAATAATTGAGCATCAGGTAGATTCCTTACCTGTTGTAAGGCTAGAACTTTTAAGGGGAAAAGAAGTTCCGAAAATTGTAGGAAAAATATCTAAGACAACAATTTCTATGATATTTGTAAAATTGGGTGAAAATGAATAATTTTATTCATTTGACTATATAACTATAATTTAAGAGTTAAGGGGTTGTATAACATGGAAAAGAAAAAATATGTGTACCTTTTTAATGAAGGCAACGGCGGCATGAAAAATTTACTAGGTGGAAAGGGTGCAAACCTTGCAGAAATGACAAGCATAGGAATTCCAGTGCCACAAGGCTTCACAGTAACAACTGAAGCTTGTAATAAATACTATGATGATGGAAAGAAAATCGCAGAAGAAATCGTTGACGAAATTCATGAAAAAATGACTGAACTTGAAAAACTTACAGGTAAAAAGTTTGGAAGTTTAGAAAATCCACTATTGGTTTCAGTAAGATCTGGTGCTAGAGCATCTATGCCTGGAATGATGGATACTATCCTTAATCTAGGATTAAACGATGAAACCGTTGAAGTAATGGCTAATAAAACAAACAATCCTAGATTCGCATACGATTCATACAGAAGATTCATTCAAATGTTTGCTGATGTAGTTATGGAAGTAGAAAAGAGAAACTTTGAAGATATCATGGATGAGATGAAGGCTGCTAGAGGCGTAAAACTTGATACAGAATTAAATGCAGAAGACTTAAAAGAATTAGTAGCTAAATTTAAAGCTTACTACAAAGAAGCTAAGGGAGAAGAATTCCCAAGCGACCCTACAGAACAATTAATAGCTTCTATCACTGCTGTATTTAGATCTTGGAACAATCCTAGAGCTATAGTATACAGAAGAATGAACGATATTCCTGGTAGTTGGGGAACTGCAGTAAACGTTCAAGAAATGGTATTTGGTAATAAAGGAAATACTTCTGGTACAGGGGTTGCATTCTCAAGAAACCCATCTACAGGAGAAAAGAAAATATTTGCTGAATACTTAATGAATGCTCAAGGAGAAGATGTTGTTGCTGGTATCAGAACACCTCAAAAAATAGAGCAATTAGAACAAGAAAATCCAGAAGTGTATAAACAATTTATGGATATTGTAAACACTTTAGAAAACCATTACAGAGATATGCAAGATATGGAGTTCACTATAGAAGAAGGTAAGCTTTACTTCCTACAAACAAGAAACGGTAAGAGAACAGCTCAAGCTGCATTAAAAATAGCTGTTGACCTTGTAGAAGAGAAAATGCTTACTAAGGAAGAAGCGATTCTTAAAGTTGAACCAAAACAATTAGATACATTATTACACCCTGCCTTTGATTCAGCATCACTTAAGGCTGCAGCAGTTATAGCTAAAGGACTTCCAGCATCTCCTGGTGCTGCTTGTGGTAAGGTTTACTTCACTGCAGAAGATGCAAAAGCTGCCCATGAAAATGGTGAAAAGGTAGTTTTAGTTAGACTTGAAACTTCACCAGAAGATATTGAAGGTATGATTGCTTCTGAAGGTATATTAACAGTAAGAGGTGGAATGACTTCTCACGCAGCTGTTGTTGCTAGAGGAATGGGAACATGTTGTGTTGCTGGTTGTGGTGACTTAACAGTAAATGAAGGAAATAAGACCTTTGCAGTAGGTGGAGTTACTTATAAAGAAGGAGACTACATCTCAATAGATGGAAGTACAGGAAATGTATATGCAGGACAAATTAAAACTGTAGATCCTGAAATAAGTGGATATTTTGGAACATTCATGGCATGGGCTGATGAACTAAGAACCTTGAAAGTAAGAACTAATGCTGATAATCCAAGAGATACAGCTCAAGCAGTTAAATTCGGAGCAGAAGGAATAGGACTTTGTAGAACAGAGCACATGTTCTTTGAAGGCGAGAGAATCATGGCTATAAGACAAATGATCGTTGCTAAGGATGAAGCTACAAGAAGAGCAGCTCTAGAAAAATTATTACCAATGCAAAAGGGTGACTTTATAGGAATCTACGAGGAGTTACAAGATAGACCAGCTACTATAAGATTCTTAGATCCACCACTACACGAGTTCCTTCCTCATGAAGATGATGAAATAGTAGAATTAGCTAAAGAACTTGGAATTACCTTTGAAGATCTAAAAAATACTGTTGAATCATTACATGAGTTCAACCCAATGATGGGTCACAGAGGTTGCAGACTTGCAGTTTCTTACCCAGAAATAGCTGAAATGCAAACAAGAGCAGTAATAGAAGCTGCTATAGATGTTAAAACTAGAAAAGGTTATGATATAGTACCTGAAATCATGATACCATTAGTTGGAGAAGTAAAAGAGCTTAAGTATGTTAAAAACATAGTTACAGAAACAGCTGATAAAATCATAAAAGAATCAGGCATAGATATGAAGTACATGGTAGGAACAATGATAGAAATTCCAAGAGCTGCTTTAACTGCTGATGAAATAGCTAAAGAAGCTGAGTTCTTCTCTTTTGGAACTAATGACTTAACACAAATGACCTTTGGATTCTCAAGAGATGACGCTGGAAACTTCTTAAAACACTACTATGACAAGAGCATATATGAATCTGATCCATTTGCAAGATTAGACCAAGTTGGAGTTGGAAAACTTGTTAAGATGGCTGCTGACCTAGGAAAATCTACTAGACCAGACATCAAACTTGGAATATGTGGAGAGCACGGTGGAGATCCATCTTCCGTTGAATTCTGCCACGAAGTAGGATTAAACTATGTATCATGCTCACCATTCAGAGTTCCAGTAGCAAGACTTGCAGCTGCTCAAGCTGAAGTTAAAAATCCAAGAAAAAAATGCTGCTGTGGATGCAAATAAAATAAAAAATAATAATTAACAAAGAGGCTATCTGAAAAGAATTAAAATATTTTCAGATAACCTCTTTATATATCTTTAAGAGTCTTATTTAAAGGAAATTTTAGTGCTAAATTTATTTTCAATATAATCCAGTAGTTTATAACTGAAATCAATATGGATATCATTGTGGATTACAGCTTTATTAAGAAGATTAATAAAGGCTTTTTTATTGCATTTTGATATATTTTTATAGTAATCCCTAGATAATTTCCAATATTTCTGTGGAAAGGCTAAGTAGGCAAGGATATATTTATAATCATCAAAGGTCAAAGGGTGACTGCTCTCATATTCCTGTAAAAAGTTTATGGCTAAATCTCCATTCCAGCAAGTGTTTTCTCTTCTCATAAGTCTCCTTAAACAATAAGAAATATCAAAAGCTGAATAGTCGTATCTACATTTATCAAAGTCTATAACGTAAATTTTACCCTGATTTACGATAAGATTTTTACTTACATAATCATTGTGACAAATGGATATGGATAAGTTGTCATAGTCTATAGTATTGGCTACGTTAGTTGATAAATTTGCTAGGCACATGCTATTAGTAAAACTAACTCTATATATTTTAGAAAAATAATCTTTATACTTTAATGCTAGCTTCTCATTTTTAACAAGTTGAAGAGTATGTTTATTTAAAGAGTCTGTAAGATTGGTGAAACCTTCCTTATGTTTACTACCTAAAATTGGGGAGAATCCTAAAGATGTCTCATGAATTTGTCCTAAATTTCTACTTGCCATATTTACATTATTTATATCATCAAAATCGCATTTGTCTCCTTTAACCCAATCTGTGAGAATAAATAACATATCATTATACCTTACATATCTTCCATGATTAGTAGTAGATAGTATTCTAGGTACATTTATATTATTGCGATATAACCATTCTATGGCTGAATAAATAAAAAGCAGTTCATCTACATCATAATATACTTTTTTCAAACAATACTCATGGGAATCACTTTCTATTTTATATACAGCTCTTTGCTTATCTGTATCCTTAAACTTCACCTGATATATACTGCAGTTACTAGATAAATTATAATAAGGTAATACATTTTTCTTAATATTACTTGGCGATAGTAAATTTGAACTAGAACTATCTGCTATTGCGTTACTCATTGTACTTCTCTCCTTAAAAATACTATAAGATAATACTAAATATCTCTACTATAATTATATTTATGAAAAATTTATGATAAATATATCAGTTCCTTGAAAAATTGAAAAAAATTTATGGTACATTAAAGGAATATTCATGGATAGTAAAGAAACTATATACATAATAAAGAAATTATATACATACATAATATAGTTATTAAATATAATTAGAAGGGATTAAATTTAATATTTTAAATATATAGAATACTTAAAGGTTGTAGAAATAAAACAATAGTTTATGTTATAATATAAAAGTTTTTATAAGCTAAATTTGAACATCTAAGCATAACTTTAAGTATTCAATAAGAAATAAAGGTAGGTGCAATGATGAATATTAGGGAAAATATAGAAAAGAGTGAAGAGTATAGTATAATACCACAAGGCTCAAAATCTAAAAACTCTATGGGGAGGGCTAGAAGCGAAGAATTAGATGAAGTTAGAACTGCCTATATGATTGACCGAGATAGAATAATACACTGTAAATCCTTCAGGAGGCTAAAGAGAAAGACTCAAGTATATATTAAAACCTGGAGCGACCACTATAGGACCAGGCTTACCCATACCTTGGAAGTGGCGCAAATTGCTAGAACTATAGGTAGAGGCATAGGACTAAATGAAGACTTAATAGAAGCCATAGCCCTAGGTCATGATATTGGACATGTTGCCTTTGCTCACAGTGGAGAAGAAGTGCTTAATGAATTACTTACCAATGGTTTTAGCCATAACCAAAATAGTGTTAGGGTATTAACATATATAGAGAATAATGGACAAGGGTTAAATTTATCAAAGGAGGTATTGGACGGAATACTATATCATAGTGGTTTTTCTAATAACAGTAGCAAGGCTTTTACCTTAGAAGGTCAAGTAGTAAAGTATAGCGATAAAATAGCTTATGTAAATCATGACATTGATGACTCCCTAAGAGCAGGAATTTTATCTATGGAGGATATACCAAAGGATATACTTGAGATTTTAGGGAATACTCATGGAGAGAGAGTAGATACCTTAGTTAAGGACTGTATCTATAGAACAAAAAGCAATATAAATTCCAATGATATTCAAGTGTCATTATCTAAAGATATAGATTATAACTTTAAAAAGCTTAGAGATTTTATGTTTAAAGAAGTCTATAATGGAGAGTTTCTAAAAGAAGAAAGGGATAAAGCTAGGTTTATTCTTATTCAGCTTTATAAATATTTTTATTTTCATGAAGAAAAGCTACCTGAATTTTACAAGTCCATAGCCAAGGAAGAAGGACTTAATCAAGGTGTTGCTGATTACATAGCAGGAATGAGTGATGAATACTGTATAGATCTGTTTAAGGACATATATATACCTAGTTAAGGATATTTATTTAAAGTAATGATTTTATCTATATAAATATTTAAATAAAGTAACTCTTTATGAAGGAAAACTATATCTTATAAAGAATATATATATAACAAACAATACAATTATATTACAAAAAACTTTTTTAAAAAAAAGGATTTAAGAGATATATGTCGAATTATAAGAGCTAGGAATTTGTACGTAAAGTTAAATTCTTTTAGACTTAATGAATAATATATTTAGTAGGTTTCTTTAAGTTTAGAATCACTTGAGAGTGAGGTGAGTTAATAATGTTTTCTGAAGAAATAATACAAAAAATAAAAGAGGAAAATGATATAGTGGATATCGTTTCAGAGGTAGTAACCTTAAAAAAAACGGGGAAAAATTATTTAGGAAGATGTCCATTTCACAATGAAAAAACACCTTCATTTACTGTATCAAGTGAAAAACAAATTTATAAATGCTTTGGATGCGGAGAGGCTGGTAATGTAATAAGTTTTGTTATGAAAACTAGGAACATGGCTTTTCCGGAAGCAGTAAAACTTCTTGGAGAAAAGGTAGGCATTGTAGTAGATGATGCAGATTCACCAGGTAAAAGTTCAGCAACTAATGAAAAATTTAAGCGAATGTATGATATAAACGTACAAGCGGCCAGATATTTTTATACTAATTTAAAAAGATTTAAAGCTCCTTATGAATACCTAAAGGGAAGAGGTATAACAGATGAAACTATTAAAAAGTTTGGTATTGGTTTTTCACTAGACAATTGGCAGGGAATACGTTCCTATTTAAAACAAAGAGGCTTTAGTGAAGAAGAAATATTAGAACTAGGACTTACTACAAAAAATGAAAAGGGGAATATATACGATAGATTTAGAAATAGAATTATATTTCCTGTATTTAATGTCAGTGGTAGGGTAATAGGCTTTGGTGGAAGGGTTTTAGATGATTCTAAACCCAAATATTTAAACTCTCCCGAAACCCCAATATTTCATAAAGGAACAAATCTTTATGGATTAAATTTAGCAATAAAGAATAATCCAGCTAGAACAGTTATCATGGTTGAAGGTTACATGGATGTAATCTCTCTTTCCCAACAAGGAGTAACAAATGTAGTTGCCACCCTAGGAACTGCATTAACAGAAGGTCAATGTAAATTATTAAAGAGATATATTGATACTGTAATAGTATCCTTTGATTCAGATGTAGCAGGTCAAAATGCTACTATAAGAGGCTTAGAAATATTACAAAAATCTGGATTTGACCTTAAAATTCTTCAAATCCCTAGTGGAAAAGACCCCGATGAATTTATTAGATCCTACGGCAGGGAAAAATTTCTAAATCTAATAGACGGGGCTCTACCAATTATAGATTTTAAACTAAGGATGGCAGAAAAGGGAATTGACTTTTCAAAACAAGAAATGGTGATTAAATATCTAAAGAGAGTAGTTAGCGTGCTAAAGGACCTTGATCCACTAGAAAAAGCTGTATATATTAAGCAGGTTTCAGAGAAGAGTGGCATAGGTGAAGAAGCTATAATGGAGTCCTTAGATAAAAATTCCAATAAATCTATAGAAAATAGCAAAAATCATAATATAAATAGGAAGTTTGGGCAAAAATTATATTTAGAGCCTGGGTTTGTTAGGGCTGAAAGAACGGTATTAAGCCTTGCCCTTGATAAAAGGCTAAGTGATAAAATATTTAGTAATGTAAGTGAAGATGACCTTATATTAAAGGCACATAAAGTAATTTATACAATCATTAAAGAAAATAATATGTGCTCTAAGGAAGAATTGATAAAGATTATTAACCTGCAAACTATGCAAGATAGTGAGTTCACAAAGGAATGGATAAAAATTCAGGAATATAAAGTTGATATAGATGAAGGATCCATAGACAAAATGGTAAGTGACTGCGTGAATAACATAAAAAAATACAAGTTAGAGGAGTCAAGAAAGAAAATTATGGATAAAATTAGAAAGTGTGAGTCTGAAGGGTTGGTTGACGAAACTTTGATGTTAGCTAGAGAGCTTATGGATATACAAAAGGAAATGGGAAAACTATAGAAGAGAGGAGGTAATGGAATGAAGGACAAAGCAGGAAAAGTTGCTATAGTAAAGAAATTAGTAGAAAAGGGTAAGAAAAAAGGGAATTTAACTTATAAAGAGATAATGGAAGAAGTAGAAGGTGTAGAACTAACTCCAGAGCAAATAGAAAAGATTTATGAAGTTCTAGAATCTATGGGCATAGACGTTATAGGTTTAGAGCCAGAAGTTGAGGAGGAAGAAGAAGTAGAAATAGAGGTTGACATAACAATTCCAGAAGGAATTGCCATAGATGATCCAGTTAGAATGTACCTTAAAGAAATTGGTAAGGTGCCTCTATTATCAGGTGAAGAAGAGATGAGACTTGCTAAGCTTATAGAAAATGGTGATGAATATGCTAAAAAGAAATTAGCAGAAGCAAACCTTAGATTAGTTGTAAGTATTGCTAAAAGATATGTTGGTCGTGGTATGTTATTTTTAGATTTGATTCAAGAAGGTAATTTAGGACTTATAAAAGCTGTAGAAAAGTTTGACTACAGTAAGGGATTTAAATTCAGTACCTATGCTACTTGGTGGATTAGACAGGCGATTACAAGAGCTATTGCAGACCAGGCTAGAACTATTAGAATACCAGTACACATGGTAGAAACTATTAATAAGTTAATTAGAGTATCAAGGCAGCTTCTTCAAGAATTAGGAAGAGAGCCATTACCAGAAGAAATTGCAAAACATATGGATATGAGCGTAGATAAAGTTAGAGAAATAATGAAAATTGCTCAAGAACCTGTATCTTTAGAAACACCTATAGGTGAAGAAGAAGATTCTCATCTTGGAGATTTTATTCCTGATGATGATGCCCTTGCTCCAGCAGAAGCAGCAGCTTTCACCATGTTAAAGGAACAATTAATAAGTCAACTTAGAACTTTAACTCCAAGGGAAGAAAAGGTGCTAAGACTTAGATTTGGTCTTGATGACGGAAGAGCTAGAACCCTTGAGGAAGTTGGAAAAGAGTTCAATGTAACAAGAGAAAGAATTAGACAGATTGAAGCGAAGGCGTTAAGAAAGTTAAGACATCCAAGTAGAAGTAAAAAGCTTAAGGATTATTTAGATTAGTGAGGGGCTGTCTTTTGGCAGCTCTTTTGTTATATATACAAAATTTGTAATAGACAAAATCCCTTAGTATAATATAAAATAAAAGTATACACAATTTATAAGGAGGTAATCCATGAATAGTTTCAATAGCAATAAGAAACTAGAAATAATTCCAACTATATTCACTTTTGTTATGTTTAATGTAATAGGGGTTTGGTCTGCCTATGTTCTAGATTCCTATCTTATGTTGAGTTTAATAAGAGTAATGTTGGTGATTTGTAATATATTCTACTTATATCATATTGGAGTATGGTTAACTGTAAAGTATGAAATAACAAATAGTGAAGTGAGAATAAGTGCACTGGGAGGACTTAAAAAAGTAATTTTACCCTTAAGTGATGTAGAATGCTACACTGTGGAAAAGGGAAAAATAAGAGGTATAAGCCTTTCAGGTATATCCTCTAATAAATTTGCAATAGGAAGAATTGCAGTAAAAAATTTAGGAACCGCTAGAATGTTTGTAACAAGCGGAAGTAGTGTTATATATTTAAAAACTCAAGACATAAGCTATGCTGTGTCACCTAAGAACTCTGAAAAATTCCTAGAAATTTTAGAAGGCCTGGGTATTGAAGAAAACACTTGGACAAAGAAATATAATAAGGTAAGTAGACTACATAAGGATAAAAAGTTTATGTATCCATTGATTTTAACTAGTACAATAATTTTATTTACAACTTTTTTTCCAATGGTTTTATATATACTAAATAAACTTCCAGATGTAATGCCATTAGTTATTAACGTGTCCAAAGAAGCGGGAGAAGTAGGTACAGACAAGCAATTTGCTTTTGCCCAGATGCTCTATGGTCTATTAAATATGGCAATGATGTTCTGTATGTATTATGCAGCTCACTTTTGTGCAAAATATGATAAAAAGTCTGCTTATAGGTATATCTATATTTCACTTTTAGTGGCAATAGTATTCCTATATATTCAAATTAGACTTATTATGTCTGTTATATAAATAAGGTGTTAGGTGAAAATATGATAATTAGCAAAAGATTAAAGTTAATAAGTGATTTAATCACAGGGGTTAAATCTATGGTAGATGTAGGAACAGACCATGGATATGTACCTATAGAACTTTTAAAAAGAAATAAAATAGACTTTGCCATAGCTAGTGATATTAATAAAGGTCCCGTGGAAAAGGCTAAAAAAAATGTTAGAGATAATAATTTGCAACATAAGATACAATGTAGACTTGGAGGAGGACTTACAACTGTAACTCCTAGAGAAGTAGAGGCAGCTGTAATTGCCGGTATGGGAGGAAACTTGATAAGAGATATCCTAGAGGAGAGTAAGGCTGTTTTTAAAGCGTTAGACTATGTTATAGTTCAGCCAGTACAAAATCCAGAAGTATTAAGGGAATATCTTTATACCTCAGGGTGTAACATCCTAGATGAGTGGATTATATATGATGAAGAAAAATACTATGAAATTATGAAAATATCCTGGGGAGATAAGCCTAAAGTTATTGAGCCTATTTTTTATGAAATAAGTAAGCTGCTTTTAGGTAAGAAAGATAATACCTATAGGGAATATTTAAATTATAAGTTAGAAAAGTATTTAAGAATCCATGAAGAACTTAAGGGTGACACAGAAAATTCAAGAAAAAGAAAGCTGGAGTTATGGGATAAAATTCAAAGGATAAAGGGCTTTTTGCTTGAGTAAATGGGCGGAGGTATATTTTTATGGTAAAAATAAATGAAATCATTAATATAATGGAGGGCCTTGCGCCATTAAACTTAAAAGAAAGCTACGATAACGTTGGGTTTATGGTTGGAGATAGAGAAAGGGAAGTAACAAAGGTCCTAGTTGCTCTAGATTGCACCATAAAGGTCATAGAGGAAGCAAAGGAACTAGGAGCTCAACTTATTTTAACTCATCATCCATTGCTGTTTATAAAGCCTAAAACCATAACCACAGATAGTCTCCAAGGTAAAAAGCTAATGAAGTTAATAGAAAATGGTATAGCCCTATATTCTAGTCATACTAATTGGGATACTGTAAAGGGTGGCTTAAATGATGAATTTGTAAAGATTCTTGGCTTTCAAGAAAGTAAAATCATTGAAATTTCTCCATCAGATCCTACAGCAGGAGTGGGAAGAATAGTTCAGCTGAAGGAAGAGACTACCTTAGAGGAAATAATAAAGGGCATTAAAGATAGATTTAAAATACAAAATTTAAGATACTCTGGAGAGTTAAATAAAAAAGTAAGAACTATAGCTTTAGTCAATGGAAGTGGAGAAGATTACTTGCAGCAAGCCTATGACCTAGGTGCTGAACTATTAATCACAGGGGATACTACCTATCACTTTGTATCTGACTATGAAGAGATGGGACTCTCTGTAATAGATATAGGACATTTTAATTCAGAATGGCCCATTGTAATTAGTTTATCAGAAAAGATTAAAAAAGTATTAGAGCCTAGGGGTGTGGAGATTATTATGTCAAACGCTACTAGGGATCCCTATAATTTTATTTAATTAATACTAGCTCTAATACTCCTATAAAAACAGCCTGAATAGAGGGGAAAACGCTGAAACCCGCACTATGCCAACAACTAGTTAACTATTTAAATAGTTAACTAGTTTAAATTTTATATATTTAACTAGGTATATAGTTAAAATTTTCTATAGTTTCATAGGTAAATAGGTTTATATTTATCTATTAATCTAGTTAAATAGTTTCATATATGGGTATTATAACTAAAAATAGAAAATTTAAAGGCGTTGCAATGATAAAAGATTTATGTTAATATTAATTTTGCGAGTAAGCCAGACAATCGCTGCTGAGAAATCAGGAGAGGAAAGTCCGAGCTCCATAGGGCAGGGTGCTGGGTAACTCCCAGTGAAGGCGACTTTAAGGAAAGTGCAACAGAGATATACCGCCTTAATGACTTTTTTAGAGGAATACATTCTAACAAGTTAGAATGCATAAATTCCACTAACCAAATCGTAGATTTGGAGTGTCATTTAGGGTAAGGGTGGAAAGGCGAGGTAAGAGCTCACCAGCGCAATGGTGACTTTGCGGCTATGTAAACCCCATCTGGAGCAAGATCGAAAGTGGAACATTATGGGGCTGCCCGTCCCGTTCCCGGGTGTATCGCTTGAGCCCATTAGTAATAATGGGCCTAGATAGATGATTGTCTAACACAGAACTCGGCTTATAGACTTACTCGATCCATTAAAAACACTAAGGTATGAACTTAGTGTTTTTATTTTAGCATTTTTGAACAAATCGTGAATAATTTACTTTTTAAAATCTTATTCTTTCAATTAGAAAGAATAAGATTTTTATTTTTCATCAGAATTGAGTATTAACCTTATGGAGGAAAAATATATTCTTACAAAATGAAACTTAATATAAAATAAAATGTATCATACAATAAAAATAATTAGTGGAAATGTTTAAAATGGTTACAAAAATATAGGAATATATAGGAAAATAAGGTTATTTTACATAAATAGCCTTAAATGAACTAAAATGAAGTTTCCTAATTTTTAAATATGTTATATTATACTAATATAAAGAAAATTTAGTAAATTGCATGAAAATGAAACAATTAACTTCAAATTTGGTTTCGAAATAGTTACATAGCTTTACAAAATGAAAAAAACTTAATTGAAATTAAAGATTTTAATCTTTAATAATATTATTTAAGGGGAGGTTATAATAATGAAAAAGAAAAGTCTATTAAGTATATTCTTACTAGCTATTTTTCTTTTCTCAATGACAACGGTAGCTTTTGCGGAAAATTGGTATTATGTAGGAGTGCCAGTTATAAGGCAACAAAAAACACAATGGTGCTGGGCAGCATCAGGAGAAATGGCAGGAAAAGCTGTGAATCCAAGCTCTACTAGAACTCAAGCAGACGGAGTTTATTATGTTACAGGAGGATATGAAAATTATCCCAACACATCTAATGCTGCAGCATCCGTAGCTACCTATGTATCAAAGAACCAAAAGAGGTTTTATGTAGACAGAGGTACATGGACCATTAATTCTATTCGTTCAGAGATAATGGACAAGCAGAGCCCTCTAATAACTCTAGGCGGATATTATGATTACTATGGAAATAGAAATGGTGGTCACTTTGTAGTAATTGATGCAGTATATGAATATAGTAACACTCTTCGTTATGTAGATCCATGGGATGCAACTACCCATTGGTGTTCATATCAAGCATTTAAAGATGGAAGTTACAATAGTAGAAAATATGAAGAAACTGTTTATGGAAGATAGAGTTTACTAAAAACTCAAAGGAAAGGGATATTTTATGAAGGGTATAGGTATAAAATTTTTAAACTTATCATTAATAATTGTTCTGTTATTTTCATCAATAACAGTTTTTGCCGTAGATGGGGATAGAGATGTATCTACAATATTAAGTGAAGAATCATTGCAGGTATCTTCCGATAGAGATAGCATAGAGGGTATTTTAGATGAAGCTTCAGAAGAGATAAAAGATATATTAAAGATAGAGAAGGCACCATATTTTCGAGTGGAAAGCTTTATAAAAATATATAACCTTCAGGATAGTGATATTGTAAAACACTATAAAGAAAACAAGGAGTTTAAAAAGAATATTTTAGATGAGTATAGGTGGGTTGCACCAGCTTTTCAAGAGGATAATAAAACTCTTTTAGTTAACTTTATAAAAAAGAATGAAGGTGAAGGTTGGTCCATGGCTGGTTTTTCAGATGGACTAGCTACAGAGGGATATTCTTTCTTATTGGATAAAGAAAAGATAATAGAGCTTCTTGAGGATAATGGAATAAAAAACATAGATGAAATGAAATTTGTCAGAACAGATTTATATGTTACTAATATTATTTACATAAATATGGATAATAAGGAGTTTGCAATTCCTTTTAGTAACAATGCGGAAGTGTTAGGTTTTGAAAATGGTAAACTATACAATATAGATAAATTGATGAACCAAATTGCAGAGAAATATACCCCTTATGACGTAGAGGCTTTATCAAAGGATGTAGCTATGGAAGAAGGTAGTGATAAAGATAAGGTTATAATAGCTTCCATAAAAATAATATTTGTGGGAATAGCAATAGTATCTATAGGTTTATTAATAATAGTAAATAAAAAATCCCTAAAATCTAATAAACAATAAGCATTTCCTACAAGCACTAAATATATGCCTCGTAGTGTTTGTATATACCATAAAAAGACTAGGATTTCCCCCAATCCTAGTCTTTTGCTTTATGAAAAAATAATTTTAACTATAAAAAATCTTCAAAAAAATTTAAAAAAATTTATTAAAACAATGGTAGAATTAAGATATATTTTTATAAAGAAAAGAGTATCTCCTAGGAGCTTAAATCATAGTACTATCAAGGGTTTAAACAAGGAAGGACATAAAATATAAAAAGTTAAGAATGTTAAAACATAGGAATATAGTATTGTTTTGAATATATTAAAGTTTATATAAAATATTTAATTAAAGGATATATTTGGATATAACCCCGTGGGTAAACAGTAAAATATATGGCAAATTATTATAAATTGTGATATAATTTTTTGAGTAACGACAGAAATAAAATGTTCTTGTTAACGGAAGCTAGTAATTGTGTAGGTTAACAAAGATTCGAGGAGTCTAAAAATTAGACAAGCTTATTAGTTGTACATAAATAAAATATAGAAAATAAAACTCATTACAGAAGATGAAATGAAATATATGGTGTTATAGGTAATATGTCTCTTTTAATATCGTATATTATATAAGGGAAGTTTAGTATTATTTTGTTTGGAGGTAAGAACTATGGAAAAGGCAAGCTTGCATAGTGAAGAAATTAATGTAAATTATAAAGAAAATTTAGATTATACCGAAAAGAAATCAAGTTTATTTATTTATAATCTATTAAAAAGAGGGTTTGATATTGTATTTAGCATAATAGTAATTATAGTTACTAGTCCAATACTTATAATATCAATGCTCATAGTATTTTTCCAAGATTTTAAAAGCCCTATATTTGCTCAAAAGAGAGTTGGGATTAATAATGAGGAATTTACTATGTATAAAATTAGATCTATGGTTTACAATGCAGAATCTGAAGGATTTAAGTGGGCAAGCAAGGATGATTGTCGAATAACTACCTTTGGTAAATTTATAAGAAAAACTAGGATTGATGAATTACCACAATTGCTAAATGTTTTAAAAGGCGATATGAGTGTAGTAGGGCCAAGACCAGAGTTGGAATTTTTCTATAGAAAGTTTGAAAAGACTATACCAAACTTTAGAGATAGACTAGCTGTAAAACCTGGTTTAACAGGATGGGCACAGGTAAATGGTGGCTACGATTTATTGCCAGAAGAAAAGCTTAAATATGATATAGAATATATAGAAATAAGAAGCATTATTATAGATATTAAAGTTTTGTTTAGGACTATTGCAGTAGTTTTTACAGGAGATGGAGCTAGATAGTATGAAAAATGTTTTATTTGTAGCGCATTTACAAAGTCATATTGTGAATTTTCATATGCCTTATATTGAGTATTTTAAAGAAAGAGGATATACAGTATTTATTGCAACAAAATTAAATAGAGATAGATATGATTATATAAAAGAAGATAAGAATATTAAATGGGTGGATGTTGATATTCCAAGAACTCCTTACTCATACAAGGCTTTTAGTGCGTTAAAAGAGTTGAAAACACTTATGAAAGAAGTGAATTTTAATCTTATTCATGTCCATACTCCAGTAGGTGGATTTTTAGGTAGATTGGCAGCTAAAATAAGTGGTTCGGGTCCAGTACTATACACAGCTCATGGATTTCATTTTTACAAAGGTGCTCCATTAAGTTATTGGTTAACATATTATATTGCTGAGAGAATAGCTTCAAGGTGGACAGATGGATTGATAACTATTAATAAAGAGGATTATGTAGCTGCTAAAAGTAAATTAAAGGTTAGGAATAATAGTGTATTCAAGGTTAATGGTGTAGGAGTAGAATTTAATAATTTTGATGAAGAGAAAGATGTTAGGAAAGAACTAGAGTTAGGAAATAGTGATTTTGTTATTACGATGATAGGGGAATTAAATAAAAACAAAAATCAAATGCAATTAGTAAAATCTCTTCCAGAAATTATTTGTAATCATAGTAATGTTAAAGTTATATTTGCAGGAGAAGGGGAAGAGATTAGTAACTTAAAAGAAGAAGCAGAAAAGCTGGGAATCAGTAATAATATAATGTTTTTAGGGTGGAGAAATGATATATACAACATAATAGAAGCATCTGATATTATATGTTCATTTTCACAAAGAGAAGGATTGCCTAAAAATATAATGGAAGCTATGATATTGGGAAAACCAGTCATTGCAACAGATGTTAGAGGTAATAAAGACTTAATAAAGCATGGTTTTAATGGGTATTTGGTTGGCTTAAATGATTTTTGTGATACTAGAAGGTATTTAATAGATTTAATAGAAAATAAAGAAAAAATAGATTTTTTAAGAAAAAATACTTTGGATGAAGTAGAAAAATATAAGCTAAAAAGTGTTATGGAAGAGATGAATAAGATTTATCAGATGTATCTTAGAGAATAATGTTATTGGGATATGGCATGGGGATTTGTTACAAAATACATATCGAAGATGAAAATGGAGTTAAATATGAAAAAAAAACAATTAAATATTAAATTAATAATATCATTTACATTTTTATATATTGCTTATAATTCTAATGTGATTTCAGCTGTTACTGAAAGAAAAGTGATTTCTCATGTATTTCTTTTAATAGGGTTGACTATGTATCTAATTTGTTTAATTCTATTTAAACAATTAGAAATAAATAAAAAAGATTTATTGAAGTTCATTTATGTTATTGGGATATTTATAGTTTACTTATTAATAAATTTATTTCTTAAATCTTTTAGTAATTATGAAGGTTGGATTAAAAGTATTGAATTTATATTAGTGTGTATAACAATTTTATTGATTCTAATGTCTAATTTAAATTCTAAAAATATAATAATTTTTGCAAGAGTTTTTTTTACTCTTAATATTATAATATTTACTATTCTGATTATAAGGTATTATGATGAGTGGATTTACAGAATGTTGGTGGGATGGAGAATTTCTACTAAATCTATTACATCTATATGGTTAGGTCGTTTCTTTGCTGAAATAGCAGTTTTATCATTAATGTGTTTTAATAACAAGATAGTTAAAACAATAGTTAATATTATTATGTTTTTATTAATAATAGGTACGGGATCTAAAGGCGTAATTATTGGACTGAGTCTAGTTTATTTAATATTGATGGTGAAAAAAATTAAGAGTTTATTAAAAAATAAGAATAGCATTGAAATGAAAAGCATAATTAAAAATTCAATAATATTGACTTTAATTATATTAAGTGTGACCCTTTTTATTTTGATAAAGTATGTGCCAGTTGAATTTATTAAAGAAAGACTATTGTCAGAGAGTTCTTATGGTGGAGCAGGTAGAGTTTCTCTTTACTCTAAAGCTATAGAATTATTTATGCAGAATGTTTTTTTAGGATGTGGAATAGGTAATTATTTTTATCAATACGCAGAATTTACTTTTACATATCCACATAATATAATATTGGAATTCATGTGTGAATTGGGTATTATTGGATTTATGTTCTTTGCACTTTTCATTTATTATGTTATTAAAAATATATTGGAAAAGTATAAGAATAGTAATATTTCAATTTTAATTATGTTATTTATAATGTATTTATTAAATGCTATGCTTTCAGGAAACAATGTGTTAGATAATTTTCAGTTTTACATATTAGGAACTATGATAATAAAGTATAGTGCAATCGGATGTGAGCAGGAGCATATGTAAAAGACTTAATCTTAATTTGGCATTTTAACGTATATAAATAATTCTACGCAGTAACTTAAGTTACAATAGGGAGGAAGAACATGAAGGGATTATACATTGCTTCTATAACAAAAAACAGACCAAGAGATTTGGGTGTGCTTAATAAAATATATGGACAATTAGATGGATTTAAAAGTGAAGAAGTTGATATGGATTTTATTTTTATGAAAGATAATTATATTTATAGAAATAATGAAAAAATAAAAATGGTAAGGAAAAATAATTCATTATATTTTTTTAAAAGATTATGTGAATTTTTTAAGGGAAATTGTGATGAGTATAAGTTTGTTTACATTAGATATTCAGTTGCTAACATATTTCTATTAAAATTATGTAAGATATTTTACAAATTAAATATAAAGGTGATTTTGGAATTGCCTACATATCCATATAAAAAAGAATTAAACATATATTCACCTGTTTTAAAATTTTTAATGAATATTGCAGATAATTACGTTAGTAAGAATATTCATAAATATGTAGAGAATATTATTTGTTTTACAAATGATGAAGAAATATATGGTATAAAGACTATAAGTATAGAAAATGGTATAGATTTGGAAAAAATTGAATTTACAGGATATGTTAAACAGAAAGAACTTAATTTAATTGCAGTAGCAAATGTAACTTTTGCACATGGATATGATAGATTGATAAATGGTTTATCAGAATACTATAAAAATGATTGGGAAAGAGATGTATATTTTCATATTGTAGGTGAAAGTTTAGAAGCAAATAAATTAAAACAATTAGTTAATAACTTAGGATTGAATGAAAAGGTAATATTTTATGGTAGTAAACATGGTGAAGAATTAACTGATGTATATAAAAAGTGTCAAATGGGTGTAGCATCTTTGGGGATATATAGAATAGGACTTAATCAAGTTTCTATATTAAAAGCAAGAGAGTATACTGCTAGAGGAATACCATTTATACTAGGATATTATGATAACTCATTTATAAATTCTAACTATGTTATAAAGGTACCTAATAATGATGAACATATTAATATAAAAGATATTTTGGAATTTTACGATTCATGTAATATACTAGATACTGAAATAAGAAATGATGCTGAAAGATTAACATGGCATAGTCAAATAAAGAAAATTATGTATGCTATTAATTTTAAATAGATAAAGTAAATAAGTATTTATAGATAGATGAGGTTACTTAATCAGGAGGTTACATAGCATTATGGATATAACTAAGAAAAAGGTAATAAAAGATTTAATGTTAAATATGATAGGTTATTTTGTTTTAACGGCTATACTGCAATTAATAATATATCCAATATTATCATCGGGTATGCCAATAACTCAATTTGGAAGTTTGCTAACACTAATGGGAATTGCTAATGCTATTACTGGCATATTTGGTAATTCATTAAATAATATAAAATTAATAAACCAAGATTATTATAAACAGAATAATTTTAAGGATTTTGCTATAATAATAAATAAAGTTGTAGTTATTACTGTTGTGTCTATGGTAATAGTTACAATTACTTTTCATAAACAATTGAATAATTTAGAAACAGTATTTTTGATAGTGACTACAGTCTTTTTAATGCTAAGAAGTTATATGAATGTATATTATAGAATACAATTGGACTATTTTAAAATAATTAAGCATTTGGCTGTAACTGCATTAGGATATATGCTAGGACTAATTATATTTAGATACATAAAAATATGGCCTCTAGTTTTTTGTTTAGGAGAAGTTTTTGCATTTATATATGCATATAGAACAACTGATTTTAAACTAGAAAAAAAAGTTAAATCTGATAAGTTTGATAAAATTCAAAAGGAATATATACAATTAGCTACTTCTAATTGCATATCTAATTTACTTTTATATTTAGATAGATTACTAATAAATCCTATTTTGGGAGCATCTAATGTAGCTTTATATTATATTGCTTCTGTAGTTGGTAAAACCATTGGTATAGTAATGAATCCAATAACATCAATATTATTAACATACTTAGCTAAAATAAAAAGCAAAAATTCTAAAAAAATATTTTATATATTATCTTTAACATCTATTATTATGGGTATAAGTATTTATTTAATATCAATACCTTTAACACCTATTATTGTAAGGATACTTTATTCTGGGGATTATTTATTAGCTAAACCTTATTTTAATTTTGCAAATTTATCAGTAATTATAATGATATGTGGTACTATAATTAATCCTTTATTATTAAAAAATGCTCCTATGTGGTGGCAAAATGTTATACAGATTGTGTATTGTATAATATACCTAGGATGTAGTATATTATTAATGATTAAATGGGGAGTTTATGGATTTTGTATTGCAGGAATCATAGCAAATAGTATTAAATTTATTATGATGGAAATAGTTGCGTATCATTATATAAAGAATTAAAATGCATTTAATGAAATAAGATTTTATAAGATATTGATTAGATTTTAAGAATTTATAAATCTACATAATAAATCTCAATTTAATCCCCACATCAATATTATTAATAAAATTATCATAATCTTAGAGAAAAAAACTGATAATATATTAATAGATGATATAAAGCCTAATTTGTGGTATATTTGTTAAGTATAAAATTTTATTAAACATAAGAAAAAAATATTTTACTTTTTTATAAATTGGTGTACAATTGTATGTGTAAAAATAGGAGGAAGAAGAATGAAGATCAATTTTTATGAATCACAAAGAGAATATAAAGAAAAAAAACATGAGTTTGATGGAGCTATAAAAAATATAATAGATAGTGGAGCTTTTATATTAGGAAATGAAGTTAAAATCTTTGAGGAAGAAATAAAAGATTTTACTGGAGCTAAACATGCCATAGGAGTGGCATCAGGAACGGATGCTTTAGTTATAGCATCAGATATCCTTGGTTTTAGTGATAATAAGGAAATAGTAACCACACCTTTTACTTTTTTAGCTTCGACATCTTGTCTTGCAAAGCATGGTGGTAAACCTGTATTTGTTGATATAGATGAAGAGTCCTGTGGTATGGATGTAGCTCAATTAGAGGCTGCTATTAATGATAATACCGTAGGAGTACTTCCAATACATTTATTCAATCAAATGTGTGATATGGATAAGATAATGGAAATTGCTAAGAAACATGATTTAAAGGTGCTAGAAGATGCTGCTGAAGCCTTTGGAATGAGATGGCAGATGCAAGGTGAAGAAAGGTATAGACACGCAGGAACCATTGGAGATATGGGTGTGTTTTCATTTTTCCCTACTAAAACCTTAGGTGGATATGGTGACGGTGGAATGATAGTTACTAATAGTGATGAACTAGCAGATATGTGCCGTATGTTTAGAGTTCATGGAGCATCAAAGAAATATCACTATGACTATGTAGGCTATAACTCAAGATTAGATGCTATGCAAGCAGCTGTTTTAAGGGTTAAACTTAAATATATAAACAATGCCATAGAAAATAGAGGAAGAGTTGCTAAGCTCTACACTGAAGGATTAAAAAATGTAGAAGGTGTAAAAGTTCAAGGTATTAAGGCTGCAAACCAAAAGAATGTTTATTATGTATTTAATATCTTTGCTGAAAACAGAGATGGTCTTGCTGAATTCTTGAAATCTAAAGGTGTGGCAACTAGTATATACTATCCAAAGCCATTACACCTACAAAAGTGTTTTGAATACCTAGGATACAAAGAAGGTCAGTTCCCAGTAACTGAAAAGATGTGTAAGCAAATTCTTGCATTACCTATATATCCAGAGCTTACTAATGAAGAAGTTGAATATATATGTGAATGTATAAAAGAATTTTATAATTAATAAAGGCTTTGTTTATCCAACAACAACCAGGTTGTTGGATAAACCTAATTAATTGTTAAAAAAGTATCAATATTTATTAAAATAGTAATTGCTAATTTGAACAGTAGGAGACGATATAATGAAAGATTTAAAAATATCCTTAGTAGGACTTGGCTATGTAGGAATGCCTTTAGCAGTAGCTTTTGCTAAAAAGGTTCCTGTAGTTGGATTTGATGTAAACAAGGAAAAGATAAATAAGTACTTAAGCGGAGTAGATGTGACTAATGAAGTTGGCGATGAGGCTATTAAAGCATCTACTGTAGATTTTACAAGTGATGAAACAAAACTAAGAGGATGTAACTTCCATATAGTTGCAGTACCAACTCCAACTAATGAAGATAAAACTCCAGATCTAAGACCAGTTATAGGTGCTAGTGAAATTTTAGGAAGAAACTTAACTAAAGGTTCTATAGTAGTATATGAATCTACAGTATATCCAGGGGTAACAGAGGAAATCTGTGTACCAATACTAGAAAGACAATCTGGACTTATCTGTGGACAAGATTTTAAAATAGGATATTCTCCAGAGAGAATAAACCCAGGTGATAAGGTTCATAGATTAGAAAACATAATGAAGATAGTATCTGGTATGGATGAAGAAACTCTAGATACAGTTGCTAAAGCTTATGAACTAGTTATAGAAGCTGGAGTATATAGAGCTGAAAGCATAAAGGTTGCAGAAGCAGCTAAATTAATAGAAAACTGTCAAAGAGATGTTAATATAGCCTTCGTTAATGAACTTGCTATGATCTTTGATAGAATGGGTATAGATACTAAAGCTGTAATAGATGCTGCAGGTAGTAAGTGGAACTTTATAAAGCTAAACCCAGGTTTAGTAGGAGGACACTGTATTGGAGTAGATCCATATTACCTAATCCACAGAGCTAAAGAGGTTGGTGTTGAATCAAAGGTTATAGCTGCTGGAAGAAACATAAATGATGGAATGGCTAAGTATATCGCAGAGAACACAGTGAAAAGTTTAATAAAAGCTAATAAGAGAGTTAAAAATGCAAAGGTAGCAGTTCTTGGACTTACATTTAAGGAAGATTGTCCAGATACAAGAAATACAAAGGTAGTGGATATCATAGATGAACTTAAAGACTATGGAGTTAATGTATTAGCCACAGATCCTGTAGCAAGTAAAGAAGAAATTAAACATGAGTATGGAATAGATATGGTTTCTATGGAAGATATTAAAGAGGTAGATGCTATTATACTTGCTGTATCTCATCATAATTACAGAGAAATGACCATTAAAGACTTTGCTCCACTATATAGAAGCGAAGCCTTAGATGAAGTAGCAGCAGCTAAGGATGAAGTAGAAAAAGATGTGTTCATAGATGTAAAAGGCATCATTGATAGACATAGTGTAGATACAGATTCTGTGGTTTACTGGAGATTGTAATATAAAAAATAAACAACATAAATAAAACACCGAATATCTTAGATATTCGGTGTTTTTACTAGTGCGCCCAGCAT
>NZ_DIGW01000006.1:0-2794 GCF_002419845.1 Clostridium sp. UBA5712
ATCCCCCGGTGAGCCACCAAAAGCACTTCATATGGAGTGCTTTTTTTATATATAAAATAATAAATTTAATTTATAATAATATGAGAAGTAGCATTTTGGTATGGAGGGTAGGAAGTGTATAATATATGTGAAGGACAACGAATTTATTTAAGAAATATAGAATTAAATGATGCTAAATTGGTTGCTAAATGGAAAGATGAAATAGTAATGAGAAAAATGTCCGTGGGATTAAATACAAATATAAGTTATGAAAATCAATTTCAAGACATTAAGCTTAGCATAGAAGAAGGAGAAGAATTATATTTAATTATTGCATTAAAAGATAATAATGAACCTATAGGATACATAAGAATGAACTGGTTAGATGAAAATAAAGAAATGGCTTGGCTTAGGTTTGGATTAGGAAGTCATAGGCAAGAGGGATATGCTAAGGAAGGATTAAAATTAATTATAGATTATTTATTTAGCATTGGAACTCATAGGATTGATGCAGAGGTGTTAATGTTTAACTATCCTAGTCAAGGCACATTAAGGTCATTAGGTTTTCTTCATGAAGGAACAAGAAGACAAGCATATTATGATGGAGAAGAATATGTTGATGTTTTTGTTTTTGGAATTGTAAAGGAATAAATAATGAAAACTAAGTTTTTATATAGGAGGAAAGATAAATGGTAATAGCTCAAGTAGAGATATTAACGAATAAATATGTACAGATTATATTAAATAGTAAATTTTTTGAAGTGTGGAAGTCAATTGCAATAGGAGTAGGAATATTCGTATTGTTAATGTTCCTAAGGAACATATTTGCTAAATATATTATAAAGATATTAGATGGTATATTTAAAGCTTTAAAAATTAAAAGTGCTAGAAAAATATTGAGTGCATTTGAAAAACCTATAAAAATGGCATTTATAGTAATGGGTGTATACATATTTATGAGTATACTGAATTCATCACTGGGATGGAATATTAGCAGTATAATTAATAAATTATTAGGGACATCAATTATAGTATTATTTGCTAATGGATTAATTAACATTACTAATAATTCAGATGATTTTTTATTTAGAGCTACAGATAAATATGATATAAAAGTTAATACTGTATTAATACCTATGATGGCCAAAGGAATAAAGTATTTAATTATAGCTTTTGCAATTATACAAGTAGCGAATATTTGGGGGCTAGATGTAAATGCTTTTATAACAGGAATAGGTTTAGGGGGAGTTGTAATAGCTTTGGCAGCAAAAGATTTTGCTGCCAATATGATGTCAGGTGTCATAATATTTATGGATAATCCTTTTACAATAGGTGATTGGATTAAGTGTAAGGAGATAGAGGGAATAGTAGAAGATATTAGTTTTAGAAGTACAAGAATAAGAACTTTTGATAAAGTGTTAATAACGGTTCCTAACTCATTACTAGTAAATGATTCAATTTTAAACTTTAACAAGAGAGAGTTAAGAAGAGTAACTATGAATATAGGAGTAACCTATGATACAGCTACTGAGCAGCTTCAAAGGTGTGTTAGTAGCATAAAGGATATGCTAAAGAATCATGATGGAGTAGATAGTGAGAGTATTCATGTTAGCTTTAGTACATTTAATGAAAGTAGTTTAGACATAGGTATGTATTTTTTTATAAATAGAATTGAATTCAATGAATATATGGAGATCAAAGAAGATATAAATTATAATATAATGAAAATTCTAAGTGGTGAGGAAGTAAGCATTGCTTTCCCAACAAAAAGTGTATATATAGAAAATAAATAAAAGGTTTAGGTAGTTCTTATTTGAATTACCTAAACCTTTTATTACTCATTTATAAAGTCAATAATTTCGTTGTATAAACTTCTTACACCATAATGCCAGTTTTGATCAGCAGAGTACTTTCTATTAATCCATACTAAAGGATCGACACTATCAGGTCTATCCTTAGATAGATTTATAATTGTACGACAAGCAATTTCTGATGCATCTACAATATCAGTATTATAACTTTGCCAACTACAAAATACATTATAAGGATTGTTAGCTATTTTAGTAGCACTTACATGATCTTGAGGAACAAAGCTTTGTTCTTGACCTGTAATAGCAAATAGCAGTATAGGATTAATATTAAAATCTCTACCAACTTCTATTATGGATGAAAAGTAAGGTTCATCCTTAAGTATAGAAGATCTATTAGCTAAATAAGATTTTAATAAGTTTTCATCTATAACTTTATATTTAAACCAATCAGGTAAATGCATAGTTTGGTTTATCGCTTTTTCACTTACTTGATTATTGTAATACAAATTTTTACATTTTTGTTGAGACTTTTGTATAGAATAAGAATTATATTCAGAATTATATTTTGAAAGTTCAGTGGTTAATGTATTAGAGTTATTAACTCTATAAGTTATAGATAGAGTATTTATTGATTTTATGTCACTGTTGATTAATTTTGTATTTTTATTAGATGTATTTTGTCCTTGCTCTGTGGTTGATAAATTAATAAGTTGCAATACTAATATAAATATAACAACTAGAGGAATAAAACTTTTTTCTTTCTTCTTCATAAATTTAATCACCATATTTCCCAAAATTTTTATTAATAATTATAATCTGTCCAAAAAAATAATAAATATTCAATTTACATATTTTTTCAAAAGGTAAGAGGTAATTAATTTTAGACAATGGTAATTATTCATTTATGCTTATACCAATAAACAATATAAGTAAATGCATGATATAAATGTATAAATGCAATTAATAGATTAAATAAACAAATCCTAGTGTATCAATATTAGGAT